>NZ_WTAR01000070.1 GCF_013139515.1 Lutibacter sp. | reverse complement strand
CTCACGGATTTTCAGAAAATGTGTTTGCTGATGAATTGGCTTTTGCTGCTGATAAAGACCCACTAGAATTTCGATTAAATTTAATTGGAAATGATAGAATTGAAGATACTCCTGATGAAATTAAATATGATACTTCCAGGCTTAAAAATGTATTAAAAATTGCCACTAAAAATGCCGAATGGGGAAAAGAACTTCCTGAAGGACACGCATACGGATTGGCAGTTCATTATAGTTTTTATACCTATGTTGCATCAGTTGTTGAGGTTTCTGTAATTGATACTAAAGTAAAAGTTCATAATGTATTTACAGCTATTGATTGTGGTACAGTTGTAAATAAAAATACTGTTGAAGCTCAAATGCAAGGATCAGCAGTTTTTGGAATGTCACTAGCTTTTTACGGGAAAATAACTGCTAAAAATGGAGCAATTGAACAAAGCAATTATCATGATTATCAAATGGCACGTATACATCAAGCTCCAAAAGTTCATGTTGAAATTATTGAAAGTAGCGAAAGGCCAACTGGTGTTGGAGAACCTGGTGTGCCAGTTATTGCTCCTGCAATTGTAAACGCAATTTACAAATTAACAGGAAAAAGGTATTATAATTTACCCTTATCAGATTACGGCTTAGTTTAAAACTTTATGAATAATTGGATAGAATTATTGTTAGATTTTAAATCTAAAAAACAGCCAATAGCTTTAGTTACGGTTACAAAAATTTTAGGTTCTGCGCCTTGTAAAGTAGCTTCAAAAATGATTGTTACCAAACAAAAAGAAATTTTTGGAACTATTGGTGGCGGTAAATTAGAGTTTCAAGTAATTGATGAAACCATAATTGCAATTAATGAAAATAAAATAAAAGAATTCTCATATACTTTAGGACCAGAATTTGAACAATGTTGTGGCGGAAAAGTTGAGTTAATTATAGAACCTATGAATCAAACTCCTGAATTATATCTTTTTGGCGCAGGACATATTGGCGTTGAAATTTGTACAGTTTTAAAAGACACTCCTTTTAATATTACATTGTTAGATACTCGTGAAAATTGGAGAAATACTATTGACGTTGATAAAAGCATTGCATATTCTGATATTGATTTTGACTTATATAAACAACATATAAATTGGGGAACAAATTGTTATGTGGTAATTATGACACACAATCATAAATTAGATTTTGAAATTACCGCTTTGGCTTTAGATTCAAAAACCAAGTATATTGGTTTAATTGGCAGTAAAACCAAAAAGAACAAGTTTAATAACATGTTAAGAAATGAATTGAATTTTGAAACAGGAATCTCCCCTGTTCATTGTCCGGTTGGTTTAGATATTGGTGGTCATACACCAAAAGAAATTGCCATTAGTGTTGCTGCAGAATTATTGAAAGTCTATTATGGAAAGTAATACCGTTTTTGTACTGTTAGCTGGCGGAAAATCTGAACGAATGGGTGTTGATAAAGGGTTACTAAAATATCAACATACTTTTTGGGTTTTAGAGCAGTTAAGCAGAATTTCAAAAACAACAATTTCAGCGGTTTATATTGGCTTAGGCTTTAATTTTGAAAATTATTTTAAGGCAATTCCTTGGTTAGAAGATGCAGTCACAAATTTTGTAAATTTTCAGGGACTACATATAAAAGTTGTTATTAATAAAAATCCTGAACTAGGTTCTTTTTCAACACTTCAAACCGTATTAAAAAATATAAACACTTCAAACGACGTACTGTTAAATCATATTGATGTTCCAATTTTAAATTCAAAAGAACTTCAAAAAATAATTGAGACAAAAAACACAGTCGTAATTCCAAATTATGAAGGTAAAAATGGGCATCCAATAAAAATGGATTTCACTTTTTGGAAACAGCTATTCGCTTTAAAGATAGCTGATAAGAATGCTAGATTAGATTTCCAAATTAAAAAAATAAATCCTACCAAAATTTCAAAAATTGAAGTTTCTGATAGGAATATTTTAAGAAATATAAATACTAAAAAAGATTGGATTTCTTTTTTAAATAAGATTAATTAAATTCTTCTGGATTTTCAGCAATATGGTATCTAGGGTCATCAATATCATTAATAATTACTTCATGAAATCTTGCATTCGATTTATATAAAAGTATTTTACACTCTTCACTTAAATGCTTTAAATGAACTTTTTTACCAGCTGTTTCATATTTTTCAACAATGTTAAAAATAGCTTCTAGTGCAGAATGATCACTGATTCTAGATTCCATAAAATCTATTTCTACATTTTGAGGATCATTTTTAACATCAAACTTATCATTAAAAGTTATAATAGAACCAAAGAATAATGGGCCCCAAATCTCATATACTTTAGTACCATCTTTTCTAACTGATTTTCGGGCTCTAATTCTAGTGGCGTTTTCCCAAGAAAATACTAAAGCACTTACAATAACACCTGCAATAACAGCTATAGCTAAATCGAAAATTACTGTTAAGGCTGATACTAATACTAAAACGAATAAATCAGTTTTAGGTATTTTATTTAAAATTCTAAAACTACTCCAAGCAAAAGTTCCAATTACTACCATAAACATAACACCAACTAACGCTGAGATAGGAACTCTTTCAATATAACTTGAACCAAATAAAATAAATATTAATAGTAGAACTGCTGCTACAATTCCTGATAGCCTTCCTCTTGCTCCACCTTTAATGTTAATAATAGATTGACCAATCATAGCGCAACCACCCATACCTCCAAACAAACCTGTAACTATATTGGCGCTTCCTTGCGCTACACATTCTCTATTTCCATTTCCACGAGTTTCAGTTAAATCATCAATTAAATTTAACGTCATTAACGATTCAATTAATCCAATTGCAGCCAATATTAAAGCATAAGGTAAAATAAAAATTATTGAATCTAGTGTAAATGGTACTTTTGAAAAAGTATCTAAATTTAAGGTTGGTAAACCGCCTTTTAAACCTTCCCCGCCACCATCTCTAATAAATGAGCCTACTGTTGCTACGTCAAATTTTAATAAAATAGCTAAAGTACTTACAACTAAAATAGCAATTAAGGCTTCAGGTAATTTTTGAAGTTGTTTAATTTTTGGTAAACCCCACATGATTAACATAGTTAATACAACCAAACCAACCATTAAATACAACTGATTTCCTTGTAACCAAGCTTTTTTCCCATTCACCGTATTTTTAAACATTCCCAATTGAGAAATAAAAATAACAATCGCTAAACCGTTCACAAACCCCATCATTACAGAATGTGGAATTAAACGAACAAACTTCCCAAGTTTTAATAAACCTGCCAAAACTTGAATAATACCCATTAAAATTACCGTTGCAAATAAATAGTATAAACCTAAATTTTCATCAGGATTTCCCATTTCATTACCTTTTGCTACCAATGTAACCATTACAACTGCTAAAGCGCCTGTTGCGCCTGAAATCATACCTGGTCTTCCTCCAAAAATTGAAGTAATTAAACCAACCATAAATGCAGCATACAATCCTACTAGCGGATCAACACCTGCCACAAAAGCAAAAGCAACTGCTTCTGGAACTAAGGCTAAGGCTACAGTTATTCCTGAAAATATTTCATTTCTAATGTTTGATACGCGTTTTTCAATAAATTCAGTCATAAGTAGTTATTTGTAAAAAGCGGCAAATATAGGGTAAAAAATTAATTGGCTAAGATTATTTATAAATTAACAGCCCACAGAATTAACGAAAAGGTATTCGTGTAATTATTAATAAATTCTCAAAACAACAATTTGATATTTTCGTAGGTGTTTTTAAGCGCCTCTTTGGTTTCTTTACTATTTTTAAATTCAACTTTTTCAATACCTTCTTCAATTTGAGGAGTTAAATTACCTTTATAATTAGTATTCATTAAAAACCAATACGTAATTTTTAAAATTGTTTTTCCTTTTCTCTTAAAAATATGATAGGTTGTTTGAAGCTCATTTTCAATTTGTAAATTAGTAATTCCACATTCTTCTTCAACTTCTCTAATTGCACATTCTGAAATAGATTCACCTTTTTCTAATTTTCCTTTTGGCAAATCCCATTTATCTAATCGATAAATAAAAAGTACTTCGTTTTTTGAATCTAAAACCTTACCTCCTGCTGCTTTTTGAACTTTAAAAACAGATTGGAATTTTTGCCAACATGTTTCTAAATCATCACACAACAAACAAATGCCGCCTGTCTTATTCTGAAAAAGAGTTTCAACAATTTCAGAAATATTACAACTATTGAAGTTAAATTTTAAAAAATTTGTTGAAAAATTATTAGTATCTGTCAAAATAATTGAACAGTCATTCGCAAAAACTTTATACATTTGCATTATGATTTTGAACAAAGATACTGCAAAAAGAACAGCCGAATTATTGTTACAAATAAAAGCTATAAAATTGCAACCTAATGAACCTTTTACATGGGCTTCAGGTTGGAAATCTCCTATTTATTGCGACAATAGAACTACGCTTTCTTTTCCGAAAATTAGAAATTATTTAAGTGAAAATTTGGCCAAAATTATTGAGAAAGAATATGGTAAGCCTGATGTTATTGCTGGTGTTGCAACTGGTGCAATTGCAATTGGTGTATTGGTGGCTCAAGAATTGAATGTTCCTTTTATATATGTGAGACCAGAACCTAAACAACATGGTAGAAAAAATCAGATTGAAGGTTTACTTGAAAAAAACAAAAATATTGTTGTTGTTGAAGATTTAATTAGCACTGGAAAAAGCAGTTTAAATGCTGTAAAAGCGCTAAAAGAAGTTGAAGGAACTAATGTAAAGGGAATGGTTGCCATTTTTTCATATGGATTTGATATTGCAACTAAAAACTTTGAAAAAGCAGGAGTTAACTTAAATACATTAAGTGATTATGAACATTTATTAGAACAATCTCTTGACAGTAATTATATTTCTGAAAACGAATTAGAAACACTTCAACAGTGGAGAACAAACCCTAGCGATTGGAAACAAACTATTAATACAAAATTATGAACTTAGAAAGTAAAAAAGCAATTATAAATAAATCTCAAAAAGAATATTTTGATTTTTTATGTAATTTGAAAAATTTTGAACAATTAATGCCTGAGAATACTGATAAATTTGAAGTTGACGGAGATTCGTTTATTTTTAGTTTAAAAGGAATGCCAGAAATTAGATTGGTGGTAAAAGAGAAAAATGAATTTGATAAAATTACATTAGGAGCTGCGAGTAGTAAATTAAATTTTTCGCTAACTGCAATTATTAATGAAGTTTCTTCAACTACTTGTGAAACACAACTTTTGTTTGATGGCGATTTTAATCCTATGATGGCAATGATGGTTAAAAAACCACTTCAAAATTTTATTGACACTTTAACCGAACAAGCTGAAAAGCTTTAAAAAAATACAACTATTTACGACTCGCAAATTTAATTTTTTTCAAACTAAATTTGTGAGTTGTTTCATCTTTCAACTCAATTACCAACCTACCATCTTTAAAAACATCTACTATTTTACCTAAAAAAATAGTTCCGTTTACATCTTCAAACATTGTCGGTTTATTAAATTTGTAGAGTGTTGCTATGTATAGTCTTTTTAATTCTCCAAATTTAGCATCTTTAATATAACTGATATTTTTTTTTATAGTATTTACAATATCTCTCATTAATTCATCTTTATCAAAACTAATTCCTGAAATATTTTTTAATGAAGTTACTCTCCTAATGTTTTTTGGAAACTCTTTTTGGTTTACATTTAACCCAATTCCAATTACAGATTGTTTTATCAATTTTCCACTCAATACATTTTCAATTAAAATTCCCGCAACTTTGTCTTTTTCTGCCAAAATGTCGTTTGGCCATTTAACTGTTAATTGTATGTTAATACGTTTATTTAAAACTTGTAAAACACTTAAAGAAATAACCATACTTAAGTAAAATTGATCTTCAATTTTAAAATTTTCAAAATTAATTAACGTACTGAATGTTAGATTTTTACCCTTATCAGAAACCCAAGAAGCTCCCACTTGCCCTCTACCTCTAAACTGATCTTCTGCAACAACTACTGTATAACATTCTAAAGCAGTATTTTCAGCTTGCTTCTTCAAGTAAGAATTTGTAGAATCAATGGCATTAAGTTTGATTATAATCATATAGAAAGCTAATATTTTAACAAAAATATTTAAAAGCTAAATTATTATAAAAAAACAATAACTTTGCACCAAATTAAAAATACTTTAATGACAAAGAAAAATATAAAAGCAGACGACACAATAGCAGCAGTTTTAAAAGCTATAGATGAAATTAAAGGTGTTGATATTCAAATTTTAGATTTGAGAGAAATTGAAAATACAGTTTGTGATTATTTTATAATATGTACAGGAACCTCTAATACACATGTAAATGCAATTTCTGGCATTGTTCAAAAACAAGTTAGCAAAACTACAACAGATAAACCTTGGCACGTTGAAGGTGAAGATGTTGCTGAATGGGTTTTATTAGATTATGTAAATATTGTAGTCCACATATTTCAAAAACACATACGTGATTATTATGATATTGAAAGCCTTTGGGGCGATGCAAAAATCACAACTATTTCTTCATCAAATTAGAAAGTTTTATAAACTTATTGAAATAAAAAAATATGAGTCAGGATAAAAAAGATACTTCAAAAAATAAAAATATAAAAACACCTAAATTTAATTTTTACTGGATTTATGGTGCCGTTTTCTTATTAATAATTGGTTATCAGTTTTTAAATAGTGATAGTTTAGGCTCAAAAAACTTAAGCCAAAATGAATTTAATACTATTTTAGTTGAAAATGATATTGAAAAAATTGTAATTGTTAACCGAAGTGTAGCTAATATTTACATTAAAAATGAAGCTTCTGACAAAGAACAACATAAAAAAAATAAAGGATCGCTTTACACTGCAAATTCACCAATGTACAATTACTCTTTTGGAGATTTGCAAAATTTTGACAACGAATTAAAAAAGGTAAAAACCGAAGCTGAGCTAGATTTTGATTTAAAATATGAAGAACAAACTAATATTTTAGATCAACTATTTATGTACTTACCATTTATATTTTTAATTGGTTTGTGGATTTACTTTATGAAACGCATGTCTGGTGGTGGCTCTGGTGGTGGAGGGCAAATTTTTAACATTGGAAAATCTAAAGCAAAGTTATTTGACCAAGACCAAAAAGTAAAAACTTCATTTAAAGATGTAGCAGGTTTAGAAGGTGCAAAAGAAGAAATTCAAGAAATAGTTGATTTCTTAAAAAGTCCTGATAAATATACATCACTTGGTGGTAAAATTCCTAAAGGAGCTTTATTAGTAGGTCCTCCAGGAACTGGTAAAACATTATTAGCTAAAGCCGTTGCAGGAGAAGCAAACGTACCTTTTTTCTCACTTTCAGGCTCAGATTTTGTTGAAATGTTTGTTGGTGTAGGAGCTTCAAGAGTTAGAGATTTATTTAAACAAGCACAACAAAAAGCACCAGCAATTATATTTATTGATGAAATTGATGCTATTGGTAGATCACGTGGTAAAAATAATATTACAGGAGGTAATGATGAAAGAGAAAACACTTTAAATCAATTACTAACTGAAATGGATGGTTTTGGAACAGACTCTAATGTAATTGTGCTAGCAGCAACGAATAGAGCTGATGTATTAGATAAAGCATTAATGCGTGCTGGGCGTTTTGATCGTCAAATCTATGTAGATTTACCCAACTTAACTGAACGTGCTGAAATTTTTAAAGTTCATATAAAACCTTTAAAATTAAGTAAGAATGTTGATCTAGATTTTTTATCTCAACAAACTCCAGGTTTTTCAGGTGCTGATATTGCAAATTTATGTAATGAAGCTGCACTAATAGCCGCTAGAAATAGTAAAAAAGCAGTAGAACATCAAGACTTTTTAGATGCTGTTGATAGAATTGTTGGTGGACTTGAAAAGAAAAATAAAATTATTACGCCTAAAGAAAAGAAAACTATCGCTTTTCATGAAGCTGGGCACGCAACTGCAAGTTGGATGTTAGAACACGCGGCACCACTTGTAAAAGTGACTATAGTTCCTAGAGGACAATCATTAGGAGCTGCTTGGTACTTACCAGAAGAACGCCAAATTGTGCAAACTGAACAAATGTTAGATGAAATGTGTGCAACACTTGCGGGGAGAGCAGCAGAAGAATTAATATTTGATAAAATATCTACAGGAGCTTTAAATGATCTTGAGAAAATAACGCGTCAGGCAAGAGCAATGGTTACTGTTTATGGATTGAATAAAAAAATTGGTAACATAACTTATTACGATTCTTCTGGTCAGTCTGAATATAATTTCACAAAACCTTATAGCGAAGAAACTGCTCGGGTTATTGATAAAGAAATTTCAGAAATTATTGAAGAACAATATCAAAGAGCAATTAAAATATTAAGTGATAATAAAGATAAGTTAACAACACTTGCTGAGTTATTATTAGAGAAAGAAGTTATTTTCAAAAAAGATTTAGAGGCCATTTTTGGTAAAAGACCATTTAAAACAGAAGAACCTGTAGCTCCTAAAAATAAAGATGAAGAAAACATTGAAGAAAACGTTGAAGAAACAAACACTGAAAATTCATCAGAAACACAAGAGTAAATTCATATCTTTTTTATAATTTTGAAGTTATTCTAAACAATCCATGAGTTTTTTCAAAAAGTTATTTAAATACCCTAGTGAAAATGAACCTAAAGAGCTCTCATTAGAAGAAAACGAATTACCGTTAGATCAGATATTTGTACAAAATTTCTTAAAAAATAATGGTAAGTTTCTCTATTGCACCTCTTTAGAAGAGGTAACTCTAAATTTAGCTAATATTACTGAAGAAAATTCTTGGGAAACAATTACTTGTAATGATTATGACTTACTAAAATTAGTTAAAACCATTCAAGTTAAAACAATAGATAATTTTAACAGCTCACATCCTATTTTTATAAGTTGCGAACACTTAATTTCTGAAAACGGAAGTATTTTATTTTCCTCAAACCAGTTAAAAGAATGTAAAATTTCTGAATTATCAGGAAATTTCATAGTATACGCAACCACAAGCCAGTTAGTAAAAAATAATGGTGATAGTTTAACAGGAATAAAAACACGTTACCAAGGTAACATACCAAGTAATATTAGCGCAATTAAAAATTACAATCCTAATTCAAAAGATATAGATTTTATGAATTATGGAAATACTAATGCAAAAAACTTATATTTGCTGCTCTTTGAAGATTTATAATTTATGAATAACTTTTTAAAACGTGCACTTTCAGGCTTAGTATTTGTAAGTGTTTTAATATTTTCAATTCTTTATAGTAAAATTTCTTTCATCGTGCTATTCTATCTTTTGATGATGCTTTGCTTGTATGAATTTAAAAAAATGATTCAATTAAAAAGTGTATTCCCCTATATAATTGGATCACTTCTTTTTGTTTTTGGAAACATATTAAATGTTGAAGATGTACCTTCAAAAATGATTTTTGAATATGTTGGAGGTGGTTTATTTTTAACAATATTTATAACATTTGCCTCTATTCTTTTTGCTAAAAAAGAAGAAGTTATCAGTCATTTAGGGAAAATATTTTTGTCAATAATATACATTGTTGTACCATTTACATTAATTGTCCAAATTCCATTTTTAAACACTTCATTTAATTATGTAAATACAATAATTTTAGGCGTTTTTCTTTTAATTTGGACAAATGACTCTTTTGCCTTTCTAGTTGGTAAAAACTTCGGAAAACACAAACTGTTAGAACGCATATCGCCCAATAAAACAATTGAAGGGTTTATTGGAGGAATGATATTCACTTTTATATTAAGTTATTTTTTAGCCCAAAGATTTATAACACTTTCATTAATACAATGGGTTGTAATTGCAGGAATTGTAAGTATATTTGGTGTTTTAGGAGATTTAATAGAATCTATGTTTAAAAGGCAAGCTTGCGTAAAAGATAGTAGTAATTTTATACCCGGTCACGGTGGCTTTTTAGATAGGTTTGACAGTGTTATTTTTGCTGCTCCGTTTATTTTTATTTATTTATATTTCGTTCAATAATTATGTTTCACAAAGAAGGTTATACCATTATTTTAATTTCCACGTTTGTAGTTGGTGGTGGAATTATATTAACTGATAATTTAATTTCTATAAATTGGTTAAATAAACTAATAGCAATAGTTTTATTGCTTTTTTATATCATAGTTCTCCAATTTTTCAGAAACCCGAAAAGAAACACCATTTTAAACGAGCAACATATAATTGCACCTGTTGATGGAAAAGTTGTTGTTATTGAAGAAGTATTTGAAAAAGAATATTTTAAAGATAAACGTTTACAAGTTTCTATATTTATGTCGCCTATAAATGTTCATGTAACAAGATATCCAATTAGTGGAAAAGTTAATTATAGTAAATATCACCCTGGTAAATATTTAGTAGCTTGGCACCCAAAAGCATCTGAAGAAAATGAACGTACAACAATTGTAGTTCAAAATAATACTGTTGGTGAAATATTATATCGTCAAGTTGCAGGTGCATTGGCAAAAAGAATTGTAAACTATGCAAAAACATCTGAAAATGTTATTCAAGGAGAAGATGCTGGTTTTATTAAGTTTGGTTCTCGTGTAGACTTGTTTTTGCCTTTAAATTCTAAAATTAACGTAAAATTAAACGATAAAGTACGAGGTGGAGAACAAATAATAGCTTCTCTTTAATCTTTTATATTTATGGGAAAAGAATTAGATATAGAATTTGAAAACGCATACACATTTGCTTGTAACACAAGTATAAAACTTCCACCTGATGTAATGCTCCAATTTTATGCGTATTATAAGCAAGCTACAAAAGGAAATAATTACGAGCAACCTTCAGGTAATGTACAATTAAGAAATTCTTTTAAATTAAATGCTTGGCTTCAATTAAATCATTTAACCGAAAATGAAGCAAAAAAAGAATACATAAATCTTGTAAATAAACATTTAAAATAATTAATCTTATGAAAAAACTACAACTAATTTATATCTTGTTTTTAACTATAATTACTTTTTCATCTTGTAAAGAGACTATAAAAAAAGAAAACAAACAAACCGAAAAAAGTTATGTTGTTGAATCAAAATCAACAACAATTAATTGGACCGCATATAAAACCACTAATAAAGTTCCTGTAAAAGGGATATTTAACAGTGTTACTATTGAAAGTCCTAAAACAGGCTCAACAGTTACAGAAGCTTTAAATGGCTTAAAATTTATCATTCCTGTAAGTAGTATTTTCACAAAAGACACTATTAGAGATACAAAATTGAAGAAATTTTTCTTCGGAAGTATGAACGATACTGAAGTTATTTCTGGAACATTAACTATAATTAATGAAACTTCAGGTTCTGTTAATTTAACAATGAACGGAATTTCTCATGACCTACCAATATCATTCACAATTAAAGACCAAACGGTTAGTATTGAATCTTTAATGGATTTAGACAACTGGAAAGCTCAACTTGCTTTAAAAGCTTTAAATACAGCTTGTAAAGATTTACATTCTGGTGAAGATGGAATTCCAAAAACTTGGAATGAAGTTAAAATTGAAGTTACTACTAATTTAATATATAAGTAAAAAAGAAGCAGTTTAAATTTGAAAAACAACTGTCTGTTTAATGACATATTTCAAATTTAAACTGCTTCTTTTTTAATAATCTAGTTTTACTAAGTAAGCTAACTTAGTTTTCCAAATTTTTAATTTAACATTATAATCATTTATATTATCCATTACATTTTTAAGTAAAGGATTATCTGCAGATGCATTTGAAATAAACCCAATGTTATTTTCTAACTGTTGAATTTCTCTAACGGTTTCATCAACCTTTTTTCTGACAAAAAGTTGCTCTCCATTCAATTTATGATAGTTTTTTTGCTCTAAGTAACCATTTACTAGGTTTTCAAACTTAATCATCTCAATTTCAACTTTATCAATAGAGCTGGCGTTTGTAATTTTATCTATAAGTTTATTAAATTTAGCTTCAATATATTTCTTTTCAAAAGGCACTCTACCCATATCTCTCCAGCTATTAATATACTCTTTAAGCTTATCTAAAGTAATATTTGTGCTGTCTTCTACTTCTGCTTTAATTGTATTTAAAAATTCTCTCTTATTATTATAAACCTCTAATTCAACTTTATTTCCTGCATCTTGTTCAGAATGTAATCTATCAAAATAATGGTTACAAGCATCTTTAAATTCTTTCCATAACTTATCAGAATATTTACGTGGTACGTGACCAATTTTTTTCCAATCGTTCTGAATCTTCTTCATGACATCAGTTGCACTGTCCCAATCTTCACTTTCTTTTAATGCAATTGCCTGCTCTAAAAGTGCTTGCTTTGCTTTTAAATTTTCTAAGTAATCTTTTTTAATATCCTTAAAAAAGATATTTTTATCATTATTAAACTTTTTGGTAGCTCCTTTAAATTTATCCCAAATTTCTTTATTTTTCACTCTTGGCACCTGACCAATGTCAAAAAATTTAGTTCTTAAACTTTCTAGTTCTTTAATGCTTTTTTGCCAATCACTTCTACTCGCATTTTTTGAAGTGTCAATAACTTCTATTGCTTCAATAACAGCCAGTTTTTTATCAACATTTTCATCAAATTTAGATCTTAAATCTTTGAAGAAATCATGCCTTTTATCGTGTACTTTTTTTGTTGCAGCACTAAAACGATCCCAAACCTCTTCTCTATGCTCACGACCAACCGGGCCAACATCTTCTTTCCATAGTTTGTGTAAAATTTGAAGTTCATTAAATGCAAAATTAATATCTTCTAACTCAGCTAATTCTTCAGCTTTAACAACAAGTGAAAGCTTTTCTTCATAATTATGTTTAAAATCTAAATCACGTAAATCATTATTTAAATGTAATAAATCATAAAAACGCTCAACGTGATGATGGTAAGTTCTCCAAGTGTCATTATATTTTGCTCTAGGTATTGGTCCAATTTCTTTCCATCTATCTTGAATACCTTTAAATACTTTATACATTGTTGTTCCATCAGCATTGTCAATTAAATGCTTCAAATCTTCTATTAAAGAAAGTTTATTTTGAAGATTATCGTTTAGCTGACTATCTTGCTTTGCATAAAACTCAGTTTTTTTAATTTTATAATCGTAAAGTATACTATTGTAATTAGACTTTATTGGGTTTTCATATTTAAAATCTACAACATCTCCACCTGCTTCTAAAAAAGCTGCTTTTTCTTTTTTAAGTAATTCACCAAATTTAACATTAAATGTATTCTTAATGTTATTTACATTATTATGAATACTTTGAACTGGATGTTCTTTAACCAATTTACTTAACTTACCAACTAATTCTTCAAGGCTAAGTTTTTCGTAATCAACTAATTCAACAGTATCATAATCAATATTTTCAGAAGTTTCAGCTATCTTATTTTCAATTTCGTCAATAGCTACATCAGATGAAGGTTTTTCTTTTTCAGACAAACCTTCTACTGTTTTATCAATAGTTTCTTGAGAAGTTTCTAGTGTTAATTCACTTTTTTTATTTACCTCTAATAGCTTTTCTTCATCTATATTACTTTCATCAGTATTAGAAGGAGAACTATTTTCTGGAGTTAAATTTGTTTGTTTATTTTTTTCTGAAATTTCAGAAGTTTGAGGAGTTAAATCACTTTTTTCTTCACTTGGCACTATTTTACTTTCGTCTAACATATGAGAATGTTTAAGGTTCAATTCATTATAATAATTAATAACTTAAAAATAAGCATTTTTAAAATTACTATCTTTCTATAAGATGTAATACTTATTAATAGTTGCGTAAATTTAATAAATTCTTTTTTAGGAATTCCATATTTCCCAAGACTTTTCTGCTTGCATTTCAAGCATTTCAAGGCCATTTTTTATAGCAGCACCTCTTTTTTTACCTTCGTGTAAAAATTTAGTCTCGGAAGGGTTGTATATTAAGTCAAATAGTAAATGTTTATCTGTAATAAATTGGTATGGAATATTTGGAGAGCTATCTATATTTGGATGTGTTCCTAATGGTGTACAATTAATAATTACTGTATGTTCTTCTATAATTTGTTGATCTAAAATTGAATACAACAAACTATTATCTGATACATTTCTAGAAACAAATTGATATTGTATCTTTAGTTTTTCTAAAGCATAAGCTACTGCTTTAGAAGCGCCACCAGTTCCTAAAATAAGAGCTTTACTATGATGCTTTTTCAATAAATGTTCTATTGATTTTTTAAACCCATATACATCTGTATTATAACCTATTAGCTTATTGTTACTTGTTACTTTTATGGTGTTTACTGCTCCAATTTCTTTTGCATCACCTTCAACTTCATCTAAATATTTTATAATTGATTGCTTGTATGGTATTGTAACACTAAACCCCTGAAAATCATCTTCTTGCTGATACGTTATAAAAGGAAACTCTTCAATTTCAGGAATGTCATAATTATCGTATTTACACTTATTTAAACCTAATTTTTGAAATTTTTCTTTAAAGTATTTTCTTGAAAATGAATAAGAAATATTTTTTCCTATTAAACCAAATTTATTACGATTATCCATCTATATATTCTTTACGTTCTGTTCCGTATCTATCAATTAATAAAATAATTCCTAAACCTATAATTATATAAAATATTGCAAACCAGGTTTCCTGTTGAGAAAAATCTGGGAAATATCGTTGAAAATTTTCAATTACTTTATTTCCATGAATGTCAATTAATTCTTTTCCATTTTCAATTTTAAACACTTCCCTTTTCCATGGCCAAACAATACCTAATGATCCTGTTATAAAACCTATAATTAATGCTGTTACTATTTGGTGCCAACGTTTTAAAACATACCCTAAAATATGAGATGTAAAAACCAAACCAAAAGCTGAACCAGCTGTAAATGAAGCTATTATTTTAAGATATCGCATTCTTTCTTCATTGTTCATAAAACTAAAATCTCCTGTGAAAATTTCAGCAAAAGTTTTATATAACATGGTTACAGAATCTACTAAAAGTAATACATAATTCCCTAATAAAATTAATATAAACGATCCTGAAAGCCCAGGTAAAGTCATGCCTGAAACTCCAATTATACCACAAGCAAAAACAAACCATAAATTATCGTTTTCCTTTGCTGGATTCATAAAACTTATGGCAATACCAAGCGCAATACCAATGAGTATTGAAATTATGTTACTTGTTCTCCAATCGTTAAAATCTTTTGAAATGTAATAGATTGATCCTAAAATCATACCAAAAAAAGAACTCCAAACATATAATTCGTAATGTTGTAGCAAATAATCTAAAACTAGTGAAACACTAAAATAACTAAACATGCTTCCTCCAAATACAAGTAATAAAAATGTTGCATTTGTATACTTGTAAAAGCTTTTAAACCGGCCATTTATAAGTAATAAAAAAGCTTTATAGTTAATTTTTCTGAATGAATAAATCATTTCTTCATAAAAACCTAATACGAAAGAAACTGTACCTCCAGATACACCTGGAACTTTATTTGCAGCACCCATAGAAAGTCCTTTTATAAAAAGGAAAAACTTATCTAATATGCTACGTTCTTTCGCCATTTTTTAAATCTTCTCTGAACTATTTGCTATTCGTTCTAATAAAATGATTACTACAAATCCAATAATAGATAATAGAATTGCCATTGTTAATTGTGAATCACCATCAAAAGAAAATGGTGAAATACTTTGTTGATTAAATGGAACTTTTATTCCATGAGAATTTGTTCGCCAAGTTAAGGTTTCTTTCCAAGGCCAAATTTTATTTAAAGAGCCCAAGATAAAACCTGTTAATACTGCCAAGGTATAATTTCTATAATTATTAAATAACCACTTTAATACTTTCGAAAAAGATAACAATCCTACAATTGCTCCAAATGCTATAATTGCTATTAATTTAAAATCTCTATTATGAATTGCGTCTAAAACTGGCTTATATGCTCCTAACAATACTAAAATAAAAGCACCTGAAATTCCAGGTAAAATCATTGCGCAAATTGCTAAAGAACCTGCTAAAAACAAGAATATTGGTGATGAATTTTCAGAAATTAATGGTTGTAATGTTGTAATATAATAAGCCACTACAGCTCCAACTAATAAACCTAAAATAGCAATACTACTCCAAGTTGTTATTTGTTTTCCAATGTATAAAATACTTGCTAATACCAATCCAAAAAAGAACGACCAAACCAATATTGTGTGATTTTCTAACAACCAAGAAATTAGTTTTGCTAAAGATAAAATACTGGTAAATATGCCTATTACTAATGCTAATAAAAAATTACCATTTATAGCTTTCCAAGCCGCTTTAATACCATTTGTTTTTAGGAGTTTTAATGTAGCCCAATTAACAGCGCTAATTGAAGACAATAACTCTTCATAAATTCCTGATATAAAAGCAATTGTACCACCCGAAACTCCAGGGACAACATCGGCTGCGCCCATAGCCATTCCTTTTAATGAAATTATAAAATAATGAATAAATTTTCGTTGCTGCATTTGTATTTTTAACTTAGATTGACAAATGTAGCATTTTATTATGAAGTTTTTTTGGAACTATTTATAATATCAATTACTTCTGGTAATTTATACACATCAGGAAATAATTCTTTTAAAATAATTTGATATTCAAAATCTATTAACAATGCAGTTTTTAAATATCTTTCTCCATTTTTAAAATTTTTAAATCTAAAACATAAACCACTAAGCCTATACTCTATTTCAGCAAAATCTTTAAAATAAGTTTTTGCTTTTAATAAATTTTTTAACGCATCTTCATATTCTCCTAAAAAACATAATGTATCACTTAAACCTAGCCAAATAACTAAATCATTATCATTTAATGAAATGCATTTTTGAAATGCGTTTACAGCTTCTTCAAAAAGATCTAAATTTAAATTAATTTCAGCATATTTACGCCAATATATAGAATTTTGCTCGTCAATTTCAATAGCTTTATCAATATAAAATATTGCTTTTGAGTATTTTTTTTCTTTTACATATAAATTAGTAATTGCCATCCAGCCTTTATCTAATAAAGGATCTTCATGAACTGCCTTTTTATAGTATTGAATTGCATTAGTTGTTTTATTCAATTTTTCAAAGCACTCACCTATTCGTAAAAACACAAACGATGTTGGATCATCTAAATCTAATGTAATTTTGTAATTGTCAATAGCTTCTTCAAAACGTTTTAACTCTTCTAATGTTTTTGCTTTTTCAAGGTAAGCACCTACAAAATATTCATCAATTAATACAGCATAATCAAATGCTCGCAAGGCTTCTTTATAATTTTTTAAAATAAAATATTGACGACCTAATTGATGCCAAGCAATTTCACTATATGGATCTTTGTTAATGTAATTGTTCAAATAATCAATTGCTTCTATATGCTCATTTTGCATATCAAAACAATAAATTACATTGTAAAGTGATGAATAATCTTCAAAATCTACCTCTAAACATTTTGCAAAGTTTAGCCTTGCTTCATTAAAATCATCTAAAAACAAATATTCCATACCTATCATAGATAAAATATCAGCTTCATCATCCGTAAATTCTAAAGCAACTGTCAATAAATTAATTGCTTCAGTGTGCAGATGTTTTTTAGAATACAAATTTGCTTGTTGAACATATATTTCAGAATTTGTAGGTTCAATTGCTTGTAATTCTTTTAACAAGCTTGAAGCCCTCTCATTCTCTCCATCAAAAATCAACAATTCAGCTTTTAGTAATTTTAATAAAACTGATTTAGGGTGCTGTGTCAGGCCTAATTTAATTGCTTTTTTTGCCAATGAAATTTTTCCTGAATCTAAATAATAGTGTATAATTTCCTCAAACTCAACCGAGTCAAAAAAATAAACGCTATTTGTTTTAAGCATTGATTCAAATTTTGATAACGGGATATTGTTTTCTTTAGGAGTCAAAGACATATCTGTAGATTTCTTTTTTCTATAAGAATAAATGTACAAGAACTTTTTAGTGTTTTTAAAATTAAGTTCTAATCTTTTTAACAAATTAATTAACAAAATGCTGTATATTTGTATTCCAAACAATGTTTGGTATTACCATGAGTAAAAAAACACTACTTAACTCAAAAGAAATTCACATCATATTACATCGATTAGCGTGTCAGTTAATTGAAAAACATAACAACTTCAAAAACACAGTTCTTATAGGAATTCAGCCTAGAGGTATTTATTTAGCAAAACGTTTGGTTGCCATTTTACAAAACGATTACGCTATTTCAACTATAAAACTAGGTCATTTAGACATTACTTTTTATAGAGACGATTTTAGAAGACGTGATGAGCCTTTAGAAGCAAATAAAACTCTTATAGATTTTATTGTTGAAGATAAAAATGTAGTTTTTATTGATGATGTGCTTTTTTCAGGACGAAGTATTAGAGCTGCTTTAACCGCAATTCAATCGTTTGGAAGACCGTCAGATATTGAACTTTTAGTATTAATTGACAGAAGATTTAGTCGTCATTTACCTATTCAACCAGATTATATTGGAAGACAAGTTGATGTAATTAACGAAGAAAAAGTTACTGTACATTGGAAAGAAAAAGATAGTAAAGATGCAGTATATATTATAAATAAATAATTATGAGTCAGTTAAGCACACAAAACCTTTTAGGAATAAAACACATAAATAAAGCTGACATTGATTTAATTTTTAAAACAGCCGACCATTTTAAAGAAGTAATTAACAGACCAATTAAAAAAGTACCTTCACTAAGAGATATTACCATTGCCAATTTATTTTTTGAAAACAGCACTAGAACTAAACTTTCTTTTGAGCTAGCAGAAAAGCGTTTATCTGCTGATGTTATTAACTTTTCAGCAAGTCAATCATCAGTTAAAAAAGGAGAAACTTTAATAGATACTGCTAACAATATTTTATCCATGAAAGTTGATATTATTGTGATGAGACATCCAAATGTAGGTGCTTGCGATTTTTTATCAAAACATGTAGATGCAAAAATTGTGAACGCAGGAGATGGAACACACGAACACCCAACACAAGCATTACTAGATTCTTACTCAATTCGTGAAAAATTGGGAGATGTTACAGGAAAAAAAATAGTTATTATTGGTGATATTTTACATTCTCGCGTAGCACTTTCAAATATATATGCTTTAAAATTACAAGGTGCTGAAGTTAAAGTTTGCGGGCCAAAAACCTTAATCCCTAAATACATTAAAAGTTTAGGTGTTGGTATTGAGTACAATATAAATAAAGCATTAGAATGGTGCGATGTTGCTAATGTTTTAAGAGTTCAAAATGAACGTATGGAAATTAATTATTTCCCTTCAACTAGAGAATATTCTCAATTATTTGGTATCAACAAAAAAATGCTAGATTCACTTGATAAAAAAATTGTGATTATGCATCCTGGGCCTATAAATAGAGGTGTAGAAATTTCAAGTGATGTAGCTGATTCTAACCAATCAATTATCTTAAATCAAGTTGAAAATGGAGTTGCTATTCGTATGGCGGTTATCTATTTATTAGCACAACAAATTAAACAATAACTTTTATGTTTATTTCTAAAACAGAAAATTATACACTCTTAAAACTAGACAATAATTCCGTTCAAAATTTTTACACTGAGCTTAAAAATCGTTATTCTGAGTTTGAAAAAGAACATTTAATTATTAATTTTTCAGAAAAAATTAACATACAAATTGAAGAAATAGTCTTATTTTTGGAAATAAGCAACCAACATTTAAAAAACGGCACAAGTTTTGTGCTTATTTGTAAAGGTATAAATATTGATAATTTACCTGAAGAATTAAATGTTGCACCAACATTAACAGAAGCAATAGATACTCTAGAAATGGATGCTATTGAACGAGATTTAGGATTTTAAAACAAGTAGCTTATTGATGAAACAATTACTTTTAATAACTTTTTTATTCGTATTTACTTTTTCTTTTGCGCAGCAAAACGAAAAGGGGTCCATTGTTATTAATAAAAATACACATCAACCCATATTGTCATCAGTTTCTGCATATCCAAACCCTTTTAATGTAACTACCAAAATTAATTTTGAAGCTTCTAAAGAGCAAATTGTAGAATTTTCAGTAAAAAATTTATTAGGAAAAACGGTTTATATTCAACAAGTTAATACTAAAATTGGCTACAATACCATCACATTTTATCGTGATGATTTAATTAAAGGAATGTATATTTATACATTACAAGTTGAAAACGAAATTATATCAAAAAGATTGATAATTAGATGAGTTTAAAACTCACAATTTTAGGCTGCCATTCTGCTACACCAAGAGTTAATGCTCACCCAACATCACAATTTTTAGAAATTAAAAATCATAACTTCTTAATTGATTGTGGAGAAGGAACCCAAGTACAACTTAGAAAGTACGGTATAAAATTTTCAAAAATAAAGCACATTTTTATTTCTCATTTACACGGTGACCACATTTTTGGACTGGTTGGTTTAATTTCTACTTTTAGGTTACTAAATAGAGAATCTGAATTACACATTTATGCTCCAAAAGGATTAAAAGAAATTATTACAGTGCAATTAAAACTTTCAAACTCTTGGACACATTACCCACTATATTTTCATGAACTTACCTCAACCAAAAGTGAATTACTTTTTGAAGATAATAAAGTTGAAGTACATACTATACCTTTAAAACATAGAATTTATACCAATGGTTTTCTGTTTAAAGAAAAAATAGGAGAACGTAAATTAAATATGAATGCAATAGTTAATCACAAAGAAATTGAAACTTGCGATTATCAAAACCTGAAAATTGGTAGAGACTTTAAGCTTCAAAACGGAACTGTTTTAGAAAATGAAACACTTACTTTTGAGCCTCTAAAACCAATAAGTTATGCATTTTGTAGTGACACTTCCTATTTTCCAGAAATTATACCTATCATAAAAAATGTAAACTGTTTATATCACGAAACTACTTTTTTAAATGATAAAGAAGAGTTAGCAGCAACAACTAAACATTCTACAGCAAAACAAGCAGCTAGCATAGCAAAACAAGCAACAGTTAATCAATTAATTATCGGTCATTATAGTGGTAGATATAAAAATATTGATGATTTTAAAACTGAAGCTCAAGAAATTTTTGAAAATACTTTTTTAGCTGAAGCAGGTAAAGTTTTTGAGATTAATTAATAAAATAATATTTATAATTTCTTTATTTATAATTATTACCGAAATAGCTTATTTAATATCAATTACAAGGTAGGGTAATCCAAAAATAGTTTGTTTAAATACAAAACAAGCATTATTTTCTTTGCTTTTTGAATAAGTTAAAAATACGTTAATAAGAATAATAATTGTATTTCCATATCGTTTTAAACGACTACTTAATCCTAAATAACACAATAATGATAAAAAAAATATTTTTAAGTTTTCTATTAACTTCTACAATTGCAACAATTAACGCACAAGAATGGCACACCGATTTTAAACTTGCTAAAGAAATTGCATCAAAAGAACATAAAAATTTAATCCTCGTTTTTCAAGGATCAGATTGGTGTGGACCCTGTATTAAATTAGACAAGGAAATTTGGAGCCAAGAAGAGTTTAAAGCCTATGCGAAAAATAATTTTGTGATGGTAAAAGTTGATTTTCCAAAAAGAAAAATAAATAAATTAACAGCCAAACAACAAGAAAAAAACTATCAGCTTTCTGAAATTTATAATAAACAAGGTTTCCTTCCAAGAGTTATAATATTAAATGAAAATGGAAAAGTTTTAGGTGAAACTGGTTACAAAAAAATGACACCTAAAAAATACATTAAACTACTTGCTTCATTTTAAATAGATAACTGTTGAAAAATATATTTAGCATAGTAATTCTCGTATTAACAACATTTAGCTTGTATTCTCAACAAGAATTTAAACGTACGCTTAAATTAATGGGAAGCAGGTTTGATATTACTGTTGTTGAAAAAGATGCTAAAAAAGCAACTAATTATATTGACATATCCATTGGAGAAATTTCAAGAATTGAAAAAATAATTTCGTCTTGGGATATTAATTCTCAAACTTCAGAAATAAATAGAAATGCAGGTATTAAACCTGTTAAGGTTAATTTAGAATTATTAAACCTTATTAACCGAGCTATACAGATTTCAAAAATCACAGATGGTGCTTTTGATATTAGTTACGCTTCTATGGACAAGATTTGGAAGTTTGATGGCAGTATGACCAAAATGCCTTCTGAAGAAAAAATTAAAAATTCCGTAGCAAAAGTAGGTTATAAAAACATTGTTATAAATAAAGAAAATTCAACTGTCTTTTTAAAATTACCCGGAATGAAAATTGGCTTTGGAGCTATAGGCAAAGGGTATGCAGCAGATAAAGCTAAAGAATTATTAATTAAAAAAGGTGTATTTGCAGGAATTATAAACGCATCTGGCGATATGAATACTTGGGGAAAACAAGCTAATGGTAATGAATGGAAAATTGCAATAAAAAATCCTTTTAATAAAAATAAAGTATTTGCTGTTTTACCAATTAAAGAAGGTGCAGTTGTAACGTCTGGAAATTACGAAAAGCATGTAACTTTTAACAATAAAAAATATACGCATATTATTGACCCTAGAACAGGGCTTCCTTCAAGTGGAATTATAAGTGTTACCGTTTTTGCCCCAAAAGCTGAAATTGCTGATGCATTAGCTACTTCAGTTTTTGTAATGGGAAAAGATGTTGGCTTAAACATAATAAACCAATTACCAAAAATTGAATGTATAATTATTGATGACAAAGGAAATATTATTACTTCAAAAAATATAAAAATAGAGAAATCATGATAAAAAAACTTACTTTGCTTGGTATAGCAACTTGTTTCTTAACTTCTTGCGTAGCAGTTAAAGGATACGAAAAAGTAAAAATTAATGACCCTGACATGTCACTTAGTGACAAAAGCTCACACCGTTTGGAAACAACATTTCAATCATATCGTGAAGCTTCAGCAGGAGCAAACGGAGGAAAAACTGGCGGAGGCTGCGGATGTAATTAAATTAAGAAAATGAAAAAAACATTTATTAGCATATTAACTTTTACTGTTGCAATAGGGTTTGCACAGGAAAAAAAGCAAGATTCTATAAACACATATAAAAAACGTGTATTAGAAACTATTGAAGTAGATTTTTTAACTAGTTATTATTCACAAGATGGTGATAATGCTGCAACAAGTGGAGGAATTGGAAGCGAAGAATTAACTGATGTTACTGCAACATTTATTGTTGCTATACCGCTAAATGATGATGATGTTTTAACTATTGATACAGGAATTTCAGCATATACATCAGCATCTTCAAGTAATATTGACCCTTTTGATGATGGTTTTGCTGATCCATTTCAAGCTTCTTCTGGTGCATCAAATGGAGATGTTTGGTCAAATTTAACAGCTTCTTACAGTCATAGTTCAGATGACAGAAACAATATTTGGTCAGCCAAACTTTCTGTTTCTTCAGAACATGATTATTTTTCACTAGGTTTTGGTAGTAGTTATACCAAACTTTTTAATGAAAAAAATACTGAAATTAATATCAATGCTTCTGCTTATTTAGATACTTGGAAACCATTATACCCTTCTGAACTAACTACATCAAACCCAAGTAAATATGGTGCAATTACAGGAAATTCTAATTACAATCCTGTTTTTTCAGAATTTGATAGTAAAAATAGAAACTCTTATACTGTTGGAGTTGGAGTTTCTCAAATACTTTCTAAAAGCGTACAAGGTTCTTTAATGCTAGATTATGTAAATCAGCAAGGGCTTTTATCAACACCTTTTCATAGAATTAATTTTAGTGATATAGTAGATTCATTTATAGATAACTTCCAACTTGCAGACGCTATTGAACAAATGCCTAATACTAGATCAAAAATTGCGATTGGTGGACGCTTAAATTTTTATATTAATGAAACTTTTGTAGTAAGAACATACTATCGTTATTATTCAGATGATTGGGGAATTAACTCACATACTGCAAGTATTGAAGTGCCAATTAAAATTACTGATAAATTTACTTTGTACCCTTCATACAGATATTATAAACAAACTGAAGCTGATTATTTTGCGCCTCATGAAAAACATGTTTCTACAGAAAAATTCTTTACTTCTGATTATGATTTATCTAAATATACAGCAAACCAATATGGTTTTGGAATAACTTATACTGATATATTTACTAAAACTAGAATTTGGAAATTTGGATTGGAAAGTATTGATTTAAAATACAATAATTATGAACGAAATTCAGAGCTTAAATCAGGCATAATTACAGCAGGTTTTAAATTTATTATGGATTAATATTTTGATTTTTACAAAAAAAACTATAATTTGAGTAATTAATTCAAATTATAGTTTTTAATTTTGCAATTAAATTATAGCAGATTTTCATATGGTTCAAAACATTCCTGAAATATTTAGAGAAAGCAAACCGGAGCAATCAAGTTTATTTGTTCATGATTTTAGAATGACTGATGATGTTGTAAAAAGTAAAGTAAAATTAAACTTACACATGTTTAGTTTTTTACAAATTGGAGAAAAACAAGTTCATTTTGCAAATAATTCAGTAGCAGTTAATGAGAAGCAATCTATTATAATAAAAAGTGGAAATATTTTAATGACCGAGCTTCTAAACAAAGACTTTGTTTATTTTTGTAAATTGTTTTTTTTCTCGCAAAAAAATGTAGAAGATTTTTTGCACAAACATCATAAATCTTTTTCATTAGAAATAAATAAAAAACCTGATGAAGCTCCATATTTTGTAATTGAAAACGATGAATATACAGCTTCGTTTGTAAATTCTTTAACATCAATACAAGTTTTAGACTCCAAATTTTCAGAGAACCTTTTAAGTGTTAAATTTGAAGAATTAATGCTTTATTTAGCAGATAAATATGGTGTGAATTTTATTCAATATTTATATTCTTTAACCTCGTCAAATAGTGATTATTCTTTTAGAAAAATTATAGAAACTAATCTTTATACTAATTTAAAATTAGAAGAAATCGCTTTTTTATGCAATATGAGTTTATCCACATTTAAACGTCATTTTTCAAATGAATATGGCGTAAATCCAGGTAAATGGTTTCTAAAACAAAGACTGCATAAAGCAAAAGAAAAACTACAAGTAGAAAACGTAAAACCTTCAGAAATTTACGAAGATTTTGGTTATAATAACCTTTCAAATTTTAGCAGTGCTTTTAAAAAAGAATTTGGTTTTAGTCCAAAAAAAGTTAAATAACCAATTAATTGAACTTTTTTCATAAGCTTTTGAACTTTAACAATAACCTATAAGGTTAAAGTTCTACTATATTTACATATTATATATATATATTATTGGTTAGTTATATTATAATACTATAAAAATACCCCAACCCCTTTACAACGTGTAACTTCGCTATTAAATTTAATAGTTTAGTTACACGTTACTTTTTAAAGAACTTTCACTATTTAAAAAAACTAAATATCTATCTTTTATTTAGGGGTTCGTAAAATTTAACTGATTATTATACCTCAAATTTCAGAAGTATTTTATTTTAATTTACGTTACACAAATAATTGACCTTTTTTCATAAATTTCTGAACTTTGACCGTAATAAATCGTTTAAAAATCAAACTATATTTGCAGTATTATAATTTAAATAATTAAAACTAAAAAATGAAAAAAACAACCTTATTACTGGTATTTATGATTTGTTCTTTTATAGGATTTAGCCAAAATGGTATTTCTTTAGAGCAAGCTGAAAAAATGATTGCAGTTGCAAAAGAAAAAGCAATTTCTTTAGACACAAAAATGAACATATCTATAGTTGATGCAGGTGCAAACTTAGTTGCTTTTGTACGTATGGATGGTGCTTGGTTAGGTTCAGCTGATATTTCGCTAAAGAAAGCTAAAACAGCTCGTTACTTTAATATGAATACTGGAATTATTGGAAGCCTTTCACAACCTGGAGGTTCTTTATATAATATTGAGCATTCAAATGGCGGTTTAATTACTTTTCCGGGTGGAGTTCCTATTAAAAATGAAGCAGGTGAAGTTATTGGTGCTATTGGTGTAAGTGGAAGTTCAGTTGAAAACGATCACGCAGTTGCAGAAGCTGGAGCATCAACAACTAACTAAAATATATCCCAACCCCTTTTTTCGGCGTGTAACTAAACTATTAAATTTAATAGTTTAGTTACACGTTACTTTTTTCATACACCTTATCTGTTCTATTAACTTTAAGTACATTTACCTAAATATTAGTAGTCTATTTTAATGAAACACTTTGATAAGCAAGCCAAAGAATGGAATAATGACCCTAAAAAAACGGAAAGAGCAAAAATATTTGCTAAAGAGATTATAAACTTTACCAATCCTAAATCAACCGACACTGCCTTAGAATTTGGTTGTGGAACTGGTTTATTGAGCTTTCAATTAAAAGACGCATTTAAAACAATTTTACTTGCCGACAACTCAAAAGGAATGATTGATGTTTTACAAGAAAAAATTGAAAAACAGCATTTATTAAATTTCAAACCTCTTCTAGTTGACCTTCTTGAAGAAGATTTAAATATTGGCACATTTAACGTAATTTATATGTTAATGACGCTTCATCATATAATAAACCTCGAAAAAGTTGCCAAAATATTTAATTCCCTATTAAAAACAAATGGCTATGTATGCATTGCCGACTTGGTTGAAGAAGATGGCTCATTTCATAACAAACATCCAAATTTTGATGGGCATAATGGGTTTGACAAAGAAAAATTAAGCCTACTTTTAATAAATAATGGTTTTACTATTGAACACTATAAAATTTGTTTTGAAATTGAAAAAAATCTTGAATCTGAAACAAAAAAGTATCCATTATTCTTAATGATTTGTAAAAAACAGTAAATTTTAAACATTAAATATTTTTACATTTCAAAGTGTATTATATTTGCACAACTGCAAATCATATGAATTACACATTACTATCTTCTCCTTTACAAGGATTTACCGATTTTAGGTTTAGAAATGCCTTTAACAACTACTTTGGAGGAATTGACACCTTTTATTCACCCTATATTAGATTGAACGGGAAACGTGTAATAAAACCTGCTTACCAACGAGATATTCTTCCTGAAAACAATATTGGATTAGAAGTTATTCCTCAAATAATAACCAATGATGCTGATGAATTTTTGTTTGTAGCCAACTATGTTCAGCAACTTGGTTATAAAGAATTAAACTGGAATTTAGGTTGCCCGTATCCAATGGTTACAAAATGTGGTATGGGTTCTGGTTTAATCAGTCAGCCTGAAAAAATTAATAGTATTCTTAAAAAAGTACATGCAGAATCTGATATTGTAGTATCTATGAAAATGCGTTTAGGCTATGAAAATAGTGATGAAATACTTAAAACATTACCAATACTAGACACCTACCCTATTAAAAATATTGCAATACACGCTCGTATTGGTAAACAATTGTACAAAGGAGGCGTAGATTTAAACGCTTTTCAAAAATGTATTGATAACACAAACCATACATTGTATTATAATGGTGATATTACATCTGTTGCAAAATTTAATGAAATGCAGCAGCGGTTTCCAAGTATTAATCACTGGATGATTGGCAGAGGACTTATTTCAGATCCTTTTTTACCAAGTATGATAAAAAATAATACTTCCAATTATCCTGCAAACAAAATTGAATTATTTAAAGCGTTTCATGACACACTTTATGAAGGTTACAGCGAATCATTATCAGGAGCTTCACATTTATTATTAAAAATGTATCATTTGTGGGAATATTTTTCTACACTTTTTTCAAACCCACGTAAAGCTCTAAAAAAAATAAAAAAAGCGAAGAATATTAGAGCCTATGAAACTGCTGTTAATGAAATTTTAAATGCTGAAGAAAATTTCTAAGAACCCAAAATCGCAATTATTATATCCTACTTTGGTAGGTATATAAATCAAAATATCTTCCCTTCTTGGCTATTAATTCATCGTGTTTTCCACGTTCAACAATATTACCGTTTTCAATTACTAATATTTGATCTGCTTTTATAATAGTACTTAACCTATGCGCAATTACAAACGTAGTTCTGTCCTTCATTAATTTCTGTAAACTTTTTTGAATATACGATTCGCTTTCAGTATCTAAATTTGAAGTTGCCTCATCTAAAATTATAACTTTTGGATTTGCCAACAAAGCTCTAGCAATAGTTATTCGCTGACGCTGACCACCAGATAATTTAACACCACGTTCACCAATTACGGTATCTAAACCTTCATCAAATCTATCTGTAAATTCATTTACATAAGCTCCTTTAACCGCGCTTAATAATTCTTCTTCTGTTGCATTTGGGCGAGGAAATAAAATATTTTCGCGAATAGTTCCTTCGTATAAAAAATCATCTTGTAATACTACACCTAGTTTACTTCTAAAACTACTTAAATTAACTTGAGATAAATCAATTCCATCAATAGTAACTGTACCCTCTGAAGGATTTAAAAAAGTGGCCGCCAAACCTGCAATTGTAGATTTTCCAGAACCTGATGAACCAACCAAAGCAGTTACACTTCCTGAAGGTGCTTCAAATGAAATATTGTGTAATACTTCTTTATTTTCTTCATAACTAAAAGATACATTTTTAAAAAGCATATCTCCTTTAATATCATCCAATTTTATAGTTCTAACTTCAGGGTTGTCTTCTTCAGTCATATTCATTAATTCTTCAGTTCTATCTAACCCAGCCATAGCTTCAGTTAATTGACTTCCAATATTACTCATTTGAACTATAGGCGCAATTAGAAAACCTAAAAACAAAGTGAAAGAAATAAATTCACCATAAGTCATACTATTTTGCATAATAAAATAACCTCCAATTCCCATAATTCCTGCGGAAGCCAATCCCAATAAAAAAGTTGAAGAACTAGTAATTAAAGCTGTAGCTGTTAAACTTTTTTTCACATTTAAAAACAAACGTTCAACACCATTTTCAAATGATTTATTCTCCTGGTTTTCAGCATTAAACCCTTTAATTACTCTAACACCGTTTAATGTTTCAGTCAATCTACCAGTAACTTCAGCATTAATTTTTCCACGAGCTCTAAAAATTGGGCGAATGTATCCGAAAGCTTTCAATGCAATGAATGCAAAAATTGAAACGGGTACTAACACAAAAAATGTCATTAAAGCATTTATTTTAATTAAAATAATTAATGAAATAATTGCAGTAAAAGTTCCACCAACCAATTGTACCAAGCCTGTTCCAACTAAATTTCGGACACCTTCAACATCAGTCATTACACGAGAAACTAAGGCTCCAGATTTATTATTATCGAAAAAACTAATTGGTAATGTCAATAGTTTTTTTTGAACTTTTGCTCTTAATAATGAAATTAGATGTTGCGCTTCAACACTTAATAAACGTGTTAATGAAAATGAACTTATAGCTTGTATTAATATTGCTATACAAACAATTATTAACAAGGTTGTTAAAGCTTGTATATCTTGCGACGGAATAACGTCATCAATCAAATTTTTACTTGCATAAGGCAACACCAAACCTGCTAAACTTCTAAAAATTATTAAAACAATTCCTAAAAAAACGATGTTTTTTCGTGGCCAAATAAATTCTTTAAATGCCCAATAAAATGATACTTTATTTTTACTCATAGTTCAATATAGTCTAAAATTAAGCCAAAATAGTACAAATGACAATTAGGCAGTAGAAATCAATTTGATTATAAGTTATTATACACTCGGTAAGTTCAACTTGAATACTCATTAAAAAAAAGAGTATATTTACTTTTTTGAGTCTTTAAAAACATTATAATTTGAAAGCCAACACATTAAATACAATTTATAAAGATATTTTTGAAACTTTTGAAGAAGTTGAGATAAAAGAGCATATAAAAAAACTAATAGAATTAGATTTTTATTATCCGTATAATGCTACGTTTTTTTGTATAACAAATACTGTTTTGCAAGGTTTTGAATATGTGAGTAAAAATTTTACCTCTTGTACAGGTTTAGAAAACAATGATATGTTAGAGGGTGGCATGAAATATTTTTGGTCAAGATTTCATCCTGAAGATATTGAACTTTGGGTAAAAACCTTACAGTCTCTTATGGATTTTACCATGAAAAATTTAGATCCAAAAAAACGTAGTAAAATGAGTTATACTTGGAATTACCGCATTAAAAACTCAAAAGGAAAATATGTAAATATCATTCAAAACACTACTCCTTTACAATTTGATGATTCTAATAAACCAATTATAGGTTTAGCACACTATACTGTTTTAGATGCAGGTATAAAAATGGATATTTGCGCTTCAGCAAAATATTTAAATAAAAAAAAAGAATATGAAACCTTGTACTTTTCTAACTTCTCAAATAAAAATTTATTGGATGCAGTTAGTAATAGAGAACGTGATATAATAAGACTTTTACTTCAAAAAAATACAAGTAAAGAAATGGCTGAAAAATTGAGCATTAGTAAACATACTGTTGATACACACAGACGTAATATTTTAAAAAAATTCAACCTTTCTTCAACAGGTGGATTAAGAAGTTACTTTAACAATAATATTAATTTACTATAAACCTTACTCTTTAAAACTTTAAAATCAATTAGTTACATAAAAAATACTCAATATGAGTATTGCATACTTAGCTTGACAGTTTTAAGTTTACATAACTGAAAAAGTTAAAAAATGCTAAAATATAAGTCGTTACTCGTTTTATGGGGAATGTTACTATGGACAGGATTTACTTTACATGCTCAAATAGGAATTGCCGTTGCAAAAGATGACAACGGCTCTTCTTTAAAGTGGCAAATAGCTTGGAATAACGGATATAAAACAGAAGCTACTGCGAAACAAAAATTGAAAGATAAAGGCTTTAAAAAAGTTTACACTTTAACTGGTGGCGAATCTCGAGGCCACAAACTTACAAGTGGTTATTGGGTGGTTGTTGAAGCTCATAGAACAAATTATAAAGGAATTGCAATTACTTCATTTGGTTTAGGAGCTAGTAAAAATTCTTTTGCTGAAGCAGAAAAACGTGCTGTTAGTAATTTAAGTCAGTATGATTGGTCTTGGAAAAAAAGTGATGACTTTTCTGTTTCTAAAAAAGGAACTTTTTAAACTATTATTATTTTTTAAAATTTAATTAACTCTTCTTAAAACTCCTAAAATGAAATTTAAATTTTTAATACTCTTCAGTCTTATTACAATTATAACTTATTCCCAAAATGACCCTCAAAAAACATACTACGATAACGGTCAACTGAAAGAAATTGGTAATTATAAAAATGGAAAAGAAGATGGCCTTTGGAAATATTATCACGAAAATGGGCAAGTTGGAGCAATTGTAACTTATGTAAATGGTGTTCCCTCGGGAGTAGTAAAAGGGTATTATGAAAATGGGCAACTTGAAGCAGAAGGAAATATGATTAATGGCGAAAAAAATGGTGCTTATAAAGAATATAATAAAGATGGAATTTTAGTAAAATCTGGAGACTACAAAGCAGATGAAGAAATAGGTGTTTGGATAAAAAACGACTTTCACAGAAATGGAAATCTAAAAGAAAAAGCTTCTTTTATTGGTAAAAAAAAACAAGGAGCTTATAAAACATACTATGAAAATGGAACATTAAAATTTTCTGCAAATTATATTAATGATGAAACAGATGGTCATGTTAAAGAATACTATGAAAATGGCAATCTTAAATGGTCTATGACTATTATAGATGGAATAAGAAATGGTGTGTATCTTCAAAAATATGAAAATAGTAATACTTACCGCAAAACAAGTTATAAGGAAGGTAAAAGACATGGTAAGTGTTTTTTATATTATGAAAATGGAAATTTAGATGAGGAAGGTTACTATTTGGAAGGAGAAAAAAATGGTTATTGGAAAGAATATAGCGATAATGGAAAAACAATAATTGAAGGAACTTATATTAATGGAATAAAAAACGGCTATTGGAAAATGTATGATAAATACAGTAGTGGAAATTTAGATGAAGAAGGTTTATATTTAAATGGAGAAAGAGATGGAGAATGGAAAGAGTATATTACAAACATACATTCAAAAAAACATTATTTATATAAAATTGGAAACTATATAGTAGGTGAAAAAGAAGGGAAATGGTTGTATTATAATTCAGATGCTACACAAGAATATTATAAAATTTACCAAAACGGTAAAGAAATTAAGAAAGTGAAAGATGGAATTATTTATTTAGTAAATGAGGAAAATTACATTAATAGCGAAAAACATTATAAAAACAATGTACTTATTAAAACAATTAAATATGTATTTAAAAATGATCTAATAGATGATAAAGAAACTTGGATTGATGGTGTTTTAATAGGTAAAGAAAGTGATAAACACGTAAAAAAAGAAGAATATTATAAAATTTATTTTAAAAATAAATGTAGTAACACTATTAGTGTTTTAATACGGATTTTAAATTCTGAAGGTAACTGGGAGAATAAAGGCTGGTGGAGTATTAAAGTTGGAGAAGAAGTGTATGTTCATAACACTAAAAATGCTATTCTTTATTATTTTGCATATGATAAAACTGGAGAATGGAGTGGTACAAATTATAGAACTTATAAGGGGAAAAATTATGGCTTTAAAAAATGGGATTTACAAAACAAAGAATACAGCAAACAGACAAAAACATTTACCTGTAATTAGCTATTAAAATTTTATTTAAAAATACTTTTATTATGAAAAAAATAATTATAACCTTAATAATAACACTTCTAACTAATTATAACTTTGCCCAATGTGTTTCAGGAGACTGTGAAAACGGCTTTGGGAGATTTGAATATAAAAGTAGATCTAAATATGTTGGAAATTGGAAAGATGGAAAAAGACATGGCAAAGGAACCTATTATTATTACAAAAGTGGCAATAAATATATTGGAAATTGGAAAAGAGGAGAAAAACATAGTAAAGGAATTTATTATTATGCTGATGGAACTACAAAAGAAGGGGTTTGGGAAAACGGGAAATACATCGGAAAATCTACTTCTACAAACAATAAAAATGTAACATATACAAACAGAAAAACTACACCTCAAACAAATACAAATAGAGGTATTAAATTAACCAGAGAAAAAAAAGAATATTATTCTAATGGGAATTTAAAACATAAAGGAACTCAAAAATGGATGAAATTGAACGGAGAATACAAATATTACCAAACAGGAACTTGGATATATTATCATAGCAATGGTAAACGTTTCCAAATTGGTGAATTTTTAAATGGGAAAAGGATAGGAACATGGAGAGTTTACAATAAGTCTGGAGAAATAAAAAGCCGTGAATATTTATCTAATGGACAAACAACAAAAGTAAAGTATTATGATAGTTATGGAATACTAGAAACTACTGAACAATTCTCCAATGGAAAAAAAACTAGTTCTCAAACATATTATCGCAATGGAAATAAAGAATGGGGAGGTAAAGTCTATAGAGGAAAACAAACTGGTACTTGGAAAATGTATGACTATAATGGCACTTTAAATTATACTACTTATTATGAAAATGGTAGAGCTGTTTCATCTAAAAGATATAAATAAAAAAATATGAGGGCTTATTAATCCGTTACAAGTCTTATTTAATGGATTTAAATTTATTGGAGCTTTAAAAATTATACTAGTACATAAATTGCAGCGTAAATCAAATAAATATTACATTAAAAAACATCTCACCACCAGCCATGAATTATGAATACGTAATTTGTTTAGCTGAGTTTATTATAAAAATGCAACATTGGTTTTTATAATTTAAAGCAGAAATTATGATAATCTAAATATTCAAAACAAAAATTAATCCGTAACTTTAAGTCAATTTCTACATTTAAAAAATTACAAAAATGGCTTTTATAGACTATTATAAAATATTAGGCATTAAAAAAAGTGCAACAGAAGGTGACATTAAAAAAGCATATCGAAAATTAGCTAGAAAATACCATCCAGACTTAAATCCAAATAACAAAGAAGCTGAAAAAAAATTCAAAGAAATTAATGAAGCCAATGAAGTTTTAAGCCATAAAGAAAATCGTAAAAAATACGATAAATATGGAAAGGACTGGGAACATGCTGAGCATTTTGAAAAAGCAGAAAAACAACAGCAATACCAACAAAGTTCACAACAAGAATCTAGAGATGGTTTTAATGAAAGTGATTACTCTGACTTTTTTGAATCTATGTTTGGCGGTCGTTCATCAAGAAACAGTAGAAATTCTATTAAATTTAGAGGTCAAGATTACCATGCCGAATTACAACTTAACTTAAAAGATGTTTATAAAACTCATAAACGTACATTAACTGTAAATGGAAAAAATATAAGACTTACCATACCAGCCGGAGTGAAAAATGGTCAAATTATAAAAATTAAAAATTATGGCGGTGAAGGAATAAATGGAGGGCCAAAAGGTGACTTGCATATTAAATTCGCAATTACTAATAACACAAAATTTAAACTTGAAAATGGTAATTTATATACAACTGTAGAATTAAATTTATACAAAGCACTATTAGGTAGTGATATTACTGTAGCTACTTTTGATGCAAAAGTGAGGCTAAAAATAAAACCTGAAACTCAAAATGGAACAAAAGTGAAGCTAAAAGGAAAAGGCTTTCCTATTTATAAAAAAGAAGGCTCTTTTGGCGATTTATATATTACTTATCAAATAATTACACCTACAAAACTTACAGAAAAAGAAAAGGAACTATTCACCGAACTTTCTAAATTAAGAATGTCATGAGCACAAAAAACTTAATACTTCTAAACAATTTATGTACACACTATAATGTTGAAATTTCATTTTTTAATAGTTTAAATGAATTTGGGTTGGTAGAAATCATTTCAGTTGAGGAGGTTCAATACATACATCTTAATAAAATTACGAATCTTGAAAAAATGATTAGAATACATCAAGAATTAAACGTTAATATAGAAGGAATTGATGTTGTATTAAATTTACTTGAAAAAATTGAAGAATTACAAAATGAGTTAATTATTACTAAAAATAAATTATAGGAATTAAAACCGTTTAGTTTCTTCACTTTTATTAATAAGCACCAATACTTATTAAAACCAACGTACAAGCCCGTTCAAAAGCAATGCTATTTTTAGTTAATAGTTGCTCAAAGTATGGGTTTTCTGTTCCGGGATTAAATAATACACGTTTAGGTTTTAAACCTATAATATACTTATAAAACTCAGGTTGATTTTTAGCACTTAAGTACAACGTAATTGTATGGATATCTTCAAAATCAATTAAGTTAGTTTCAATTAAAACACCTTCAATAGTTCCTTTTCTTCTTCCTATTGCTTTTACCTCAATACCTATTGACTTCAATCTCTTTATTGCAATATTTGAATATCGTTTAGGGTTTTCAGATGCTCCCAACACTAGTGTTTTCTTAATCATTTGTTAAAATTAGTTAAAGTATGTTAAACAAAGTAACTTATTTTTTTTTGAATAGTCTACTTGTCATAGTAAAGCTTACAGTACTTTTTAAAATATGAAATTAAATCACAACAATGTTAAATATTTCATAAAATAGTACTTTGTTTTGCATAGTACTATAAAAACAATATACATTTGCAGTATCAAACTTAAAAACAACTTATTATGAAATCAATAAAAACAGAAAA
>NZ_WTAR01000015.1 GCF_013139515.1 Lutibacter sp. | reverse complement strand
AGTTCATTTACTTTTAATACTGTTTCAGAAGAATAATACCAATTTCCTTCCACCTTTTCAATAAATATTTCTGGAAATTGGTGTGGAAACAATACATATCTATACCCAATATCATATCCAGTAGTATCAGTATACATACTATCAACTGGCACTTTGCTAAAGTCAACTTTTAAGCCTTTACCATCCAATATTTTTTTTAACTTAACAGCAATATCTTGTGCCTCTTCTTCTTCAAAACCATAAATAGTTGCTGCTGCTTTTTCAGGTTCATAAGAATCTGGTTGTAAAAAAAATAAATGCGTGTAAATTGCTGCATTCGGATTGCTTAAATCAACTTTAACCTTGTTTTGAGCAACTACTAATGTTGAAAGCAATAAAAAAAATAGACTTAGCTTCTTCATGCTGATGAATTTTAAACTTCTCATCAAATTTAAGACATAATTTAATAGCGATAAATTAATGTTGTCGAATTATTTCCGTTTCTTTTTTGAAGTAAATTTCTTTTTTTTTCTTGAAGTAAAAGAAACTGCATCATTAAAAGTATCTTTTGTTTTAACTCCTTTATTTTTTTTCCAAGAATTAGATGAAGGCACTAACTTTTGTAATAAATCATCTCTACCTACTTTCGTTAAAATATTTTTAATCCACTGCTGATTTTCTCTTTTATACCAAAAGAAAAAACGATGCTGTTGATCTCTTTCATTTTTGGTTTTAGAAGATTTCATTGGCTTTAACGTATATGGATGGTAACCGCTATAATAAATAACCGTAGCAACCGTCATAGGTGTTGGCGTAAACCCTTGCACTTGCTCTAACTGAAAACCCATATCTTTAGTCTCGGCAGCCAAATTTGCCATATCTTCCAACTCACATGCTGGGTGACTAGAAATAAAATAGGGTATTAATTGAAGATTTAATTTTTTCTTGAAATTAATCTTATCAAAACGTTCTTTAAATTTATGGAAATAAGAAAAAGAAGGTTTTCTCATAAGCTTTAACACATTATCTGAAGTATGCTCAGGAGCAACTTTTAATCGTCCAGAAACGTGATTTGTCATCACTTCTTCCGTGTAAGCATCTAACTCTTTTGGATCGGCTAGTTTGTTAAATTCTGGGACTAATAAATCATGCCGGATTCCACTTCCAATAAAAGATTTTTTTATTTTTGGATGCTTATCAACTGCTTTATATAAATCGGTTAAAGGTTTATGAGATGTATCTAAATTATGACAAATTACAGGCGATATACAAGATGGTGAAACGCATTTATCACAGATTCCCTGTACTTTACCTTTCATTTTATACATATTTGCTGAAGGTCCTCCAATGTCAGATAAATACCCTTTAAAATCGGGCATTTTTACTACTTTATCTACTTCTTTTAAAATAGAATCCTGACTTCTACTCGCTATAAATTTTCCTTGATGTGCTGAAATTGTACAAAAACTACAACCTCCAAAACAACCGCGATGAATATTAATTGAAAACTTAATCATTTCAAACGCTGGAATTGGCCCTCGCTTATTATATTTTGGGTGTGGTAATCGTGTAAAAGGTAAATCGAAAGAGGCATCAATCTCTTTTTCCGTCATGGTATGATACGGTGGGTTTATAACCAACGTAGATGTGTTTATTTTCTGAAAAATTCGATTTGCATATAATTTATTGGACTCCTGCTCTATCGTTTTAAAGTTAGACGCAAACTTCTTTTTATCCTTCAAACAAACTTCGTGCGAATTTATGGTAACATCTTCCCAATTTTTATTTTTTGGAAGTTGCTCATCATTCTTCAATAAAAAGGCAGTTTGATTTACGGTTTTAATACTTGAAAAAGGTACTCCTTTTTGTAACAAAGTAACAATTTCACGCAAAGGTTGTTCACCCATTCCGTACACCAACAAATCAGCTTTTGAATCTTCTAAAATGGTAGGTTTTAAAGTATCACTCCAATAATCATAATGAGTAACTCTACGCAATGAAGCTTCAATTCCTCCAATTAATACAGGAACATCTGGGAATTTTTCTTTTAAAATAGTTGAATAAACTGATGTGGCATAATCTGGTCTAAAACCTTTATCTCCGTTTGGTGTATACGCATCTTTATCTCGCCTTTTTTTACTTGCAGTATAATTACTTACCATTGGATCCATACAACCACCAGTAACTCCAAAAAATAATTTTGGTGTTCCTAATTTGGTGAAATCTTGCAAATTATCATTCACGCTAGGTTGCGGTACAATTGCCACTCTTAAACCATAACTTTCAAGAATTCTACCAATAACAGCAGGTCCAAACGCAGGATGATCTACATAAGCATCTCCACTAAAAAGAATCACATCTAATGCTGACCAGCCTCTAAGTTTAACCTCTTTATTAGTAGTAGGTAACCAATCTGAAAGTTTATTCATTATCATATGTTGCAAAAATACGCTAAATAAAGCAATTAGCATGGCGTTAAAATTCTAAACACTAGTGTTAATGAGTGTTAACAATTTAAACCTTTCTATTTTTTGAAGGTCAAAGAAGTATAACAAAAATAAACAGTTAGGATTATGAGAAAATTAGTTGGAATATTAGTAATTGTATTTTTAGTTTCAACCACTATAAATGCACAAGGAAAGAAAAGCAACACAAAAAAAAGAGCCAATTTTAATGCTGAGCAAATGGCAACTTTACAAACAAAAAGAATGACGCTTCACTTTGATTTAGATAATAATCAAAAAAAAGCAATCTACAATCTTAAGCTAAAACAAGCTGAAAAACGTTTAGCAACTACTGAAATGTTTAAACTAAATAAAGAAAAAGGTGTTCAGTTAACAAATGAGCAACGTTTTGAAATTCAGAATAATCGTTTAGACACTCAAATAGAAGCTAAAACGGCTATAAAAAGCATTCTTAACAAAGAGCAGTTTGAAAAATGGGAAAACCATCAAAAAGTAAAAATGAGAGACGGTAAAAAAAGAATGGCGAAAGGAAAAGGAAACAATCAAAAAAAAGGAAATAAACAGGATGGGAAACCTAGAAATTCTCAAATAAATAGAAGTTAGTTTGATTTGATTAATTGTTAGTTAAGAACGCTGCTTTATGCAGCGTTTTTTTATCTATTAATTAAATCTTTATTTAGCTTAGAAAATAGTAGTGTCAATTCTTTTTCAGATAATGAAAGGGTTAAAATTTCAATTGCTTTCTTAATTGTACGGCAGTAAAGATAATCTCTATTATCTAACTCTTCAGAATAAAGTTCAGCAAAAACAACATCTTGTGGTCTTTTTGTAATGTGTACCGTACGGTAAGTTGATTTAATTATATTGCTTCGAAGTTTAATAAGTTCATCAATTTCTTTAAAATTAATATCAAAATTTAATTCTGTAATATCTTGAATTACGCTATCAACAGGTACTTTTGAAGTAATCTCAATAAAATTCTTCATAGATTTTTTATACGATTCAAAATTCCAATCCCCAGTCCATTTAATTATAAACAACTTATGCTCTTCAATATAATTATATAAAATTTTCACCTTGAGTATATTATTTAATTAAACTTAGTGTTTGCCCAATATTAATTTCATTAGAGTTTAAGCCATTAAAGCGTTTCAATTCTTCAACAGTTAAACCATATTTTTTTGAAATAGAATACAACGTATCTCCTTTTAAAACTATATGATTTGTTACAGGGTTTGTTGTTTTCTTTTTGAAAGATTTACCCAAAACCTCGGTATCATATTTATGTAAATTATATTTTTCAATCAAAGCAATTAATTTTGCTGGATATCTTCTATCAGTTGCATAACCAGCTTCACTTAAACCTTTTGCCCACTTAACATAATCACCTTTTTTAAATTTAAATAATTTTGCATAACGAGTTCGCCCAGTTAAAAATAACGAATGGTCTTTAAATGAATTTGCAGGATCTTTATACACTCTAAAACAATCATCTTTTTTATCATCATCATGATAAACACGTTTACCTTTCCAACCTTTATGACATTTTATTCCAAAATGATTATTCGATTTCCTAGTTAATTCACTATTTCCACTTGAAGATTCTAAAATACCTTGCGCTAAAGTAATACTTGCCGGAATTTTATACTTACGCATAGATTCCATCGCTGTTTTTTTGTAGGTATTAATATAATTAATTGTCCGATTGGTAATAGGCGAATTAGTAGTTTTAGTAGTTTGTTTCTTTGATTTTATTACAACAACTTCCTTTTTAGTCACTTTTTTAACGGCTGTCTTCTTAGATTTACAACTCCCAAATAAACCAATTATTACTACTACTATTAGAATATATTTTAACTTCATAAGTTATTTTATTTGAGGTAAATTTTTCTTACTTAACACTAAATTCATTCCATCAATTCCTTGTAAACCACCTGTATGAATTGCTAAAATTTTAGTTCCTTTTTTAAAAGTATCTTTTTTTATTAAATCTACAATACCAAACAACATTTTCCCCGTATAAACTGGATCTAAAGGTATATTCGTTTCTCTTTTAAAGTTATTGATAAAAGTAATTAATTCTTCTGAAATTTTAGCATAACCGCCAAAATGATAATTGGTATTTAAACTCCAATTAGTATTCTTTAGTACATGTTTTTTTATTTCATCTTGAAGAAAATCACCTTTTAACGCAGGAAACCCAATGACTTTTTGATGGTTTTTAGATGAATTTATAATTCCTGAAATTGTACCTCCAGTACCAATTGCGCAACAAATAACATTGTATTGCTTATCTTCTTCTACCAAAATTTCTTCGCAACCTTTTACTGCAAAAGTATTAGTTCCTCCTTCAGGCACTAAATAAAACTCTCCAAATTTTTCTTTTAATTTAGTTATAAATTCAGATGAAGTTTTTATTCTATACTCACTTCGTGAAACAAAATGAAATTTCATATCATGTTCTGATGCAAACTTTAATGTTGGATTTGTTTTAATAACTTCCACTAAATTAGCTGCTAGTTCATCACCTCTAATAACTCCAATGGTTTTAAAATTATGCTCAAAACCTGCTGCTGCAGTAGCAGCAATATGATTAGAATAAGCACCTCCAAAAGTCAACAATGTATGCTCGTTTTGTTTAGAAGCTTCTTCTAAATTATATTTTAATTTACGGTATTTATTACCTGAAATAAAAGGATGCAATTCATCTTCTCTCTTTATAAAAAGTGAAACACTTTTATCTTTTATTTCAGAAAAGTGAACTTGTTGAATCCTGCTATTTTTAGTTGTTAAGAACAATTCTCAGCTTTTTCTTCAATTTCAGCCCATTCCTCCATCAATTTTTCCACTTTCAGTTTTTTTGCTTTGTAGTTTTCAAAAAAATTGGGTTTTGTAGACGTTAGCTCAAAGTTTTCAGTTAAATCCACATCCATTTCTGAAATTTCATTTTCCAACGTATCAATTTGAGTTTCAATTTTAGATAATTGATTCTTTAATTTTTTAAGTTCTTTTTCTCCTTGTCGTGATAATTTATATTCTTTTTTATTAGAAGCTTCTGGCTTTTTTGCTATTACAGTTCTCTTTTCTGCCTCTCGTAAATTTTCAAGTTGATGTTGTTCCAAGAAAAAGTCGATATCTCCTAAATATTCTTTAATCACTTTATCTTTAAAACCATATACGGTAGTTGCTAAACCTTGTAAGAAATCTCTATCATGCGAAACCAGAATAAGTGTACCATCAAATTTATTAAGCGCTTGTTTTAAAACATTTTTTGATGCAATATCTAAGTGGTTTGTTGGTTCATCCATGATTAAAATATTAAACGGAGACAACAACAATTTACATAAAGCCAATCTATTTCTTTCACCACCAGATAACATTTTAGCTTTTTTATCTACTGCATCTCCACCAAACAAAAATGAACCTAACATATCTCTAACTCTAGCTCTATTCCCGTCTGTGGCGGCATTTTCCATAATTTCCAACACCGTTTGTTCAGGCTCTAAATATTCCGATTGATTTTGAGCAAAATAACCGATTTGAACATTGTGTCCCAATTTTAGATGACCACCATGAGGAATTTCTCCTACTAAAATTTTTGCCAAGGTAGATTTTCCTTGTCCGTTTTGCCCTACAAAAGCTATTTTACTATTTCTTTCAATCAATAAATCAACATTTTCCAACACATCTTTCTTTCCATAACTCTTAGAAAGATTTTCAGCTTCTACAACTACTTTTCCAGGTTCTTTTGAAATTTGGAACCGAATATTCATCACTGCATTATCATCATCATCAACCTCTATACGCTGTACTTTATCTAATTTTTTAATTAAAGATTGAGCCATGGTCGCTTTATTTGCCTTTGCTCTAAATTTATCTATTAAAAGTTGGGTTGCTTTAATTTCTTTTTCCTGATTTTTTTGTGCTTGTAATTGCTTTTCCTTTATCTCGCCTCTCAATAATAAAAATTGAGAATATGGTTTTTTATAATCATAAATTTTACCCAAAGAAATTTCAATAGTTCTATTGGTTACATTATCCAAAAACATTTTATCATGCGATACTAAAACAATGGCACCTGCATACATTTTTAAAAAGTTTTCTAACCAAATAATAGATTCAATATCTAAATGGTTTGTTGGCTCATCTAATAATAAAATATCATTATTTTGTAATAGTAACTTTGCCAATTCAATACGCATTCTCCATCCTCCAGAAAAAGTATCCGTTAGTTTATCAAAATCTTCTCTTTGAAAACCTAAACCTTGTAATATTTTTTCCGTATTTCCTTGATAATTATAACCGCCAAGTAATTCATATCTATGCGTTAGATCATTTAAATCAACCATTAAATCATGATAGTATTCACTTTCATAATCTGTTCTATCAGCTAATTCTTGATTTATTTTATCTAGTTTGACTTCAATCTCTTTAATTTCTTCAAAAGCTTGGTAAGCTTCTTCTAAAATTGTTCTTCCTTCTACAAAATCTATATCCTGACGCAAAAAACCAATACGCACGTCCTTATCAAAAGCCATGGTTCCACTCGTGCTTTCAATATCTTTTGAAAGTACTTTAAGTAATGTAGATTTTCCTGCTCCATTTTTTCCAATTAAACCAATTCTATCTCCTTTATTTAGTTTAAAAGTAATTCCTGAAAATAAATCGGAACCGGCAAAAGAAACCGTTAAATTATGTACGTTAAGCATTTATATTTTATAATTTAATGTAAATTTGAGTGTTTTTATATAAACTTTGCAAACTTACTATAAATAAGTTTGCAACTGAATTAAAGTTTTTTATTTTAATAAAAAAGAGTCTTCGAATTAAATTTAATGAAAATTATAAAAAAAGGATCAAAACTATATAGCATTTTATTTAATAAATGCCCAAAATGTCATGAAGGTGATTTTATGGTTGAAAAGAATATTTTTAAACTCCATAAAGCATTTAAAATGCATGATAACTGCCCTAAATGCGGTTTTAAGTATATGATGGAGCCTTCATTTTTTTATGGTTCTATGTACGTAAACTACACACTTACCGTTGGGTTTTCAATTGTCACATTTATTATTTCAGCCTTGGTATTTAAATTAAGCTTATTAGAAAGCTTTATTCCTATTGTTGCTGTTTTAATTTTAACTGCTCCAATTTCAATACGCTTATCTCGTATTACTTGGATCAATATATTTGTTTCTTATACTACTAATTCAAAAGAAACTACTTAAAACGAGCAATAGAAATTTCTTTATCTAAAGCTTTATCATTTTCTAAATTATTGTAAAGTACTTTTGCTGCGATTGGAGCAATCATAACACCACGAGTTCCTAAACCATTTAAAACAGCTAAATTTGTATGTGTTGGATGTTTACCCACAAGTGGTCTTCTATCCTTTACAGTAGGTCTAATTCCAGCTGTTTGTTCCACAATTTTATAAGGAACAGTTATAAATGATTCTAATTTAGACTCTAATTCTTGTCTTCCTTCTGCTGAAGGATGTGTTGTTTTATCTTTCCAATTAAAAGTAGCCCCTACTTTATAATAATTATCACCTAACGGAAGTACAAAAACTGCTGCTTTAATTAAAAAATCTACATTTAAATTTGGCGCATGTATTGTTATTAACTCGCCTTTTGCTTCTTGCATTGGCAAATAATTAAAAAACGGATTTTTAACCAATCCAAATCCTTCACAAAAAACAATTTTTGAAGCTTTTACATTTTTATATTCAACATCATTTTTATTGATTAATAATTGGGAATAATTAAAACTTTCATTCTTAATTAAATCCTTATTATTTAAATAATTTCGATAATTTTCAAGTAAAATTCTTGTATCAATTCTACCTGTATTGGTTAATTTTCCAAAACCAAAATTGGCTAAAACTCCTTCATATTTATTATTTATTAATTGAGGAATCATATAGTTTGCTAATAATGGTTTATCACTCGCTATAAACCAGTTATTTTGCTCTTGAACAGATTTAAACACTCTATAAATATCAATTGGGTAATTGTACTTTTTATTGAATTGTTTTTCTAATTCAGCATAAAACGGCAATGCTATTTCTAATTGTTCAATAGCGTTCCAAACAGGTGTAAAACGCTTTAAAATTACCGGATTGTACATTCCTCCAGCAACAATTGATGAATTTTGAGAATGATCTTCAAAAACTATGAATGATTTATTATTTTTTTCAAGTTCCTTTGAAAAAGCTAGACCAGCTAACCCTAAACCAACAATTAAATAATCTACCTGCATACAACAAATTTAAAGTATAAAACAAAAACTCCTGCTATAAGCAAGAGTTTTTGTTTTTGATTTTATGTGCAAAATTTAATAATTCCACATATCTAATTCTTTATTTCTAATTTCATCTTTAATTTTATTAGATTCTAAAACTTGAAATAATGCATTTCCTTTTACATAATGTGCAACATCTCTATTTCCATAAATATTTTCTTCTCTAAAAATAATAGAATTAAATCTTCTTGCATTTAAAAGATGATCAAAAGATATTGGGTAGGCCGCATTTTTATCGTTAAAAACTTTCATTTCATGAAGTGTTTGCCTAGCATCAGGAAACCAAACCCAAAACAACGCTAATTGTTCAGAAATATCCATATCTTCTCTTCCCATAGTTTGCACATCAGGAGCAACTGGAGCTAAAGCTAATAAACGATATTTTAATTCACCTTGACGTTTATCAAAATACCAAAGACCTTTAATTTTAAACCCTTGAATATCTTGGGATGTTAAGTTAATTTTATCTATGTATTCTTCAATATTCGTACTTCCCTCATTCAGTTCGTCAATACCAGCTTCAGTAGTATCAATTCTATAAAGTTTACTATTTATTTCTGCTTTTGTCATTTTAGCAGTAAAATAAGAGTCATCATAAACTTCTGTAATTATATCACTTTTAATACCCCTTAACAAAGTATCAAATAATGAACGTCTATTTCCAGAAACATTTGTAGTATCAACTGGGTAATACATTGGTAAATTAATTCGCTCATTTAAATCTATATATTCCCAAACAACTTTAGACCATAAAATATCTCTATCATCAATATAGCCGTATTCTAATGGTTCATCGTTATCTATAGCTAATTGTTCAGCTGTTTTCTCACCAATATTAGAAGGTTTTTTTACATTCAATAAGTTTGACTGTGCGTATGTAAAACTATACGCCATAAATGCCAAAATAAAAAATCCAATATTTCTCTTATTCATCATTTAAATTTTATTTTATTGTATTTCTATACTAACTGCTGAAGCTTCTTTAATTTTATAAGTAGTATTCCCAACTAACGCAGATTTTATAGCAAATATTGTTACAACATCACCTCTTTTAGCTTTTGCAATTGCTTTTTTAGCTTGAGCATTCATCTTATTACCTCTAACCACAACTGCTCCTTGACCTGGCACTTTCAACGTAAACCCAGATGTTTTTAATACTAAATCAAAATCGAAATCAAGTAATATTGCATTAACCGTTGACTTTTCTAAACTTGACTTTGGCATTTTAACATAGCCTGTTTGTTTTCTTATACTTCCACTTGGCGAAGGAATACCTTTAATTCTAAAATTTTGAGAAGTACTAATCAATTCTCCACTAGCCATTTTTCCAGTAACTTTAATGGTTACTTCTTTTCCTGAACCTGGAGTCATAATATATTTACCTACACCACTTACTTTTTGTAAACCAACGGCTGTTGCAGTAACTAAATTATCAGGTATTCCGGGAATTGAAATTGTCATAGGGTTTGGTACACCTCTATACACAACATTCATTTTATCAGCTGAAATAACCGCACTATTTGGTTTGGCAATAACTATATATTTACTATCAATTTCAATCTCAACAGGTTTTCCATCTTGAATAAAAACAAATTTCCCTTTTACTTCACGTTCACCAACTGCACCAGCTGGAAAATTTAATACAGCACCTCCATTTTCAAGTGTATTAATTTCTTTGTTATTAACTATTACTTGGTCTGGTTTTAAAGAAGCATCATAACGTCCCAAAACAATTTTTCCTTTAAAATTCTCACCACTAAAAAAAGCTGGTTTGTCTGGAATTAAAATTGTCTTATATGTGTTTGCTCCAATACCTGCATCACTTTCTAATTGGCCGCCTAATAAACTACCAAATATTTCAGATTGTGTGGTTTTAATATCGGTTTGCATAGAAGTTAAATTGGTAATTGTAGAAATTAAAGGAAAACCTTCATATCTATTATTTAACCATCGTTGCATACCATCTTGTGTTTTTTGGTCTGAAGTGTCAAATCGTGCTTTAATTGAAGGCACAAGTACTAATGAGACTAATGTGTCGTTTTTTTCAATTAAATCTGATATTGCAGTTCTATACCCAATAATTCTATCTAAAAATTCTTGTCCTCCTTTTGCATATTTATCACCTAAGAAAAAATCTTGATCAACCAATTGAGATTGATCCATTGCTTCATATTCCTTCGGGTTTTCTTTTTCTGAAAGAAAAAACGTCTTTTTAGTTTCTAAATAATCATTAAATTCTTTAGATAATTCATCAACCTTTTTAGCTATTAAATAACGCGATTCATATTTATCTTTTTGATCAGTTGCTTTTGTTGCTAGGTTGGCAAGTGTAGCATCATTTTTAACTGTTGCAGTAGCATTATTATCTACTAACTTTTCATTCATATATCCAAACGCAGAAAGCACTTCCTTAGACATATTCATTGCTAACATTGCAATAAAAATTAAATACATCAAGTTAATCATTTTCTGCCTTGCTGATAGTTTACCTGAGGCCATACTAATTAGTTTTTTGGTTCATAATTAAAGTTAAATAATTAACTAACTAGTTTTTATTTGACATTGCTGATAACATACCACCATAAACTCCATTTAATGAAGAAAGGTTAGTTGCAAGCGATTCCATTTGCTCTTGTAGTTTTTGAGTATTTTCAGCAACCTGATCATTAATTTCAGCTTGTCTTGTTGAATTTTCCAATTGTACTTGGTACAAACTATTTAAAGATTCCATTTGAGTAGCTGCTTTAGATAACTGTTCTGTATAGCTATTTGTTGCTGCAATTGAATCTACTGCAGGAGCAATATTTTCAGCAGCACCTTTAAAGTTAAGAATACTGTCTCCTAAACTAGTCATTAAATCTGCATCTAATTTTGCATCTTTTAACATAGTGTCTAATTTTTGTGAAAGTAAACTTTGAGCTTCCCTTGCTTCAGCTCTATCTTTATCACGCAAATTACCTCCCATTAATTCAGGATATACCAAAGACCAATCTAAATCTTCTTCAACTGGTTCAAATGCAGAAATAGCAAAAATAAGTGCCTCTGTCACTAAACCTATTGTTAACATAACACTACCTGTTAAAAAACCTATATGAAAATGTGTTAATTTAAAAAGAGCTCCAATAATAACTACTGATGCACCTAGGCCATAAGCCATGTTAAACATTTTTTTTACTGAATTCTTTTTTGCCATAATAATAATTTTTAAGTAGGGTTAGTTTCTTTTAATTTCCATTAATATTGGTTCCTAAAAAATCTTGAACAGTTCTGAAACCAATATAGCTTCTCGCTGAATCTGAATACTCATAATCACGTGTGCTTACTTGTAAAAAGTATGATACATCTTTCCAAGAGCCTCCTCTAATTATTTTTCTATGATTTTTGTTTATTTCTACGTTGGGGTTCATTGTAGATCCAATATAATATGATGCTTCACTATAGGCTGTATTTGTCCATTCTGATACGTTTCCTGCCATATTGTACAATCCATAATCATTTGCATTGTATGATTTAGCTTCCATAGTATACAAAGCTCCATCAACGGCATAATCTCCTCTGCTAGGTTTAAAATTTGCTAAAAAACATCCTCTATCACTAGTTGTGTATGGGCCACCCCAAGGATACGTTGCAAAATTAAGACCTCCACGAGCTGCATATTCCCATTCTGCTTCAGTTGCCAATCTAAAATAGGGTACTGAACTAGGGTTCTTTTTTGATTGTAAAAAATCGTTTTTCTTTTTTGTTCTCCAATTACAAAATGCTTTTGCTTGACTCCAAGTTACTCCAACTACTGGATAATCATCATAAGCTTGGTGGTGAAAATAATCTTGATGCATTGGGTCGTTATATGAATAATTAAAATCTTTAACCCAAACAGTTGTATCAGGATATACTTCAACTATTTCACTTTTAATAAAATCTTTTCTGCTTCCGTTTGTTTTTGCTGCTAATTCTCTATCTAACCAAGAATATTTGAATTTTAATTTTTTTGTATCTAAAATTCTTTTACCGTCTAAACTGTTTTCAATTGGTAAGTACATGGTATCCATTACTTCTGAGTAGTACTCATCAGGAAATTCGCTTGTATCCCAAATTAAATCTTCCTCCCAATTTAATGATCTTCCTTGCAAAGGTGAGTTTACATCACCTAAACTACCATAGTTATTTAACATATACTTTTGATATGGTGTCATTCTAGATGTATCTGGAGTTGAAAATTGATAATCTGGTAGTATTATATTTGTTTCATCAGACATTAATTCTGATAAAATTGCTAACTTGGTTCTTACAAGTGAATCTCTTACCCAAAACACAAACTCTTTATATTCAGCGTTTGTAATTTCGGTTTCATCCATATAATATGGTCTAACGGTAACTGTTCTTGTTGGTGTAGTTAATGATCCTGCAACATCTTCATCTTCTTTACCCATAGTGAAAGAACCTCCTGGTATTAAAACCATACCTAATGGCTGTTTTGAATGCCATTCACTTTGAGATCTTCTCCCTACTAACTCACCTTGGTCATTAGAACCACAACTATATGCTAATAAAGCTAATAAAATATACAATGATATTTTCTTCATAATAATTTTCTTCATCTATTTAGGCAAACCTATTACTAATTATTTTAAAAAACAATATTTTCTTTCCTCCCCTTTAACAAAAAAAAATGCATTTTATTATATACAAATACACTTTTTTTACACTAATTTTTTTAGTGTTTTTAACCACCTATCAGGAATTTCCTGATTTGTAGCACTTATATAATCTTGATAAGTACATGGTATTAACGCATGTCTCTTAAATTTATTATTTTCATTTAAATTAATTTCCATCCACCAACGTCCACTTTTATTACTTTTATGAAAATTTAATACTTGATCTTCTATTGGAACAATATATTTTTGATAGTTATCTTTTAATCCAAACGGATAATCTTTTGCTCTATAATTAACACCTTCAATAAAATACCATATCATTTGTGAAATTAATTGTGCTGTTTGCGTTTTTGAATCAAACTGTGCATTGTACTCATAAATTCCAAACGAAGTCACTTTATCACTAATTCCAGCATATCTAGAAATTGCACAAATTTCAGCACCTGTAAACCCGTTAGGTGTTGCATTTCTATTTGCTGGAGCATCTGCATTTTTAATAGCTGATATATCTACACTTACAATATCAGCATCTCTCATAAGAGGTTCTACAAGTTGTAATGAGTTTGAAACTTCTCCCAACCTATATGTATCAAAAAATAAACTATCTAACAAGTCTATCTCTTCTTGGGAGTTATAATAGGTTTGATAACCAATATTGCTATAGTTAAATAAATTATTTGGTTGATTCATCACTACTTTACTTAAAAAGGATTGCGATGTTAATTCATCATCAATGGAACCTAAATCAAATTTATTATCAACAGCTACTATATTTACTGTTTGTTCAAGTGTATCATATGCTCTATAATTTGCATAAGTCAAATCTTGACCTCCACCAATAATAATAGGTATAATTTTATTTTTTATGAGTTCAGATAATAAATTCCCTAAAGCAAAATAAGTATCTTCAATAGTATTTCCTTGCTTAATATTCCCTAAATCAACAAGACTAACTGGCCAATTACCAAGATATAATTTGTATAATTCTTTTCTAATTTGATCTAAATCAGCACCTGTTTCATTGTTTCCAACTGAAGCTCGCCCCTCTTCAACACCAACTATTGCTATTTTTTTATTGCTTAAATCTGGAAAATCATGTTGCGTAGTATAAATTTCGATACATTGACCAAAAGTTTGATTAGGCTGCATTTTAGCATAAGCTACTAAAGCATCATCAACAGGATTAAGATATTCGAAATTCATTAATTAGGGGTTCTTATCTTTTTCTATTTATATGGCAATATACTTAAATTTTTTATTTTTTGGGTGTTTTGCGCTTTGTTGTTTTTTTAGCAGCTTTCTTTTTTGGTGATTTTTTTTCAATAATATCTTTTACCTCTTCTAAAGTCAATTTTGTAGCATCAACAGTTTTTGGCAATTCAATCTTTAATTTTCCTTTTAAAATATTTGACCTACCCCAACGTGCTTTTTCAACTCTAATCCCTTCTTCTTCCCAATTATGAAGTACTTTTTCTATTTCTTTTCGCTTTTTATCTTCAATTAATTCAACAATATTTTCTTTTGACAAGTTATCAAAATCATATTTTTTGTTCACATTAATAAATATTCCATTCCACTTTAAAAATGGTCCAAAACGTCCAACTCCTTTTTGAACAGGTAAACCATCGTGCTCTGCAATAGGCGCATCAGCCGCCTGCTTTTCTTGAATTAATTCTATTGCTCTATTAATATCAATTGACATTGGATTTTCATCTCTAGGAATTGAAATAAACATGGTATCGTATTTAATATATGGACCAAAACGACCGTTTGCAACTATTACTTCAACATCTTCATAACCACCAATTGTTTTAGGTAATTTAAATAAATCCATTGCCTCTTCATAGGTAATTGAAGTTAAAGTTTGAGTACCTTGCAAGCTAGCAAATTTTGGTTTTTCTTCATCAGTGGCTTCTCCAATTTGAACCATTGCTCCAAATCTTCCTAAACGGGCATATACATTTTTACCACTTTCAGGATCTATCCCTAATAAGCGTTCTCCTTTTGCACGCTCAGCGTTTGCTGCAACATCTTCAACAATTGGATGAAAATTATTATAAAATTCTTTTATTCTCTCAATCCAATCTGCTTTACCTTCAGCTATTTCATCAAATTCAGATTCTACTTTTGCAGTAAAACCAAAGTCTAAAATATTTGAGAAATTTTCTACTAAAAAGTCGTTTACAATATTTCCAATATCAGTAGGTGTTAACTTCCCTTTATCTGAGCCTACTTTTTCTGATAAACTTTTTAAAGTTACTTTTTGGCTTGCTAATTTTAGCTGAGTGTAACTTCTATCAACACCTTCAATAGTTCCTTTTTCAACATATTCTCTACGTTGAATTGTAGAAATTGTTGGTGCATATGTTGATGGACGTCCAATACCTAACTCTTCTAATCTTTTTACTAAAGATGCTTCTGTGTAACGATATGGAGCTTTTGTATAACGTTCTGTTGCAGTAACATATTCATTAGTTAAAGTTTCACCTGTAACCATATTAGGAAGCATTCCTTCTTGTTCTTCATCTTCTAAATCAGTTCCTTCTAAATACACTTTTAAGAAACCATCAAACTTTATCATTTCACCATTTGCCGTTAAAACTTTGGTGTTATTATTATTTGTAATTTTAACATTGGTACGTTCTAACTGAGCATCACTCATTTGAGAAGCTATTGTTCTTTTCCAAATTAAATCGTACAATCTATCTTGATCATAATCTACCGAAACAGATTGTGTACTCATATTTGTAGGTCTAATTGCTTCGTGAGCTTCTTGAGCTCCTTTAGATTTTGTACTAAAATTTCTTGGCTTGCTATATGCTTCACCAAAAGATGCTGTTATTTCTTCTTGAGCATTTGTTTTTGCATCTTCTGAAAGGTTTACACTATCTGTTCTCATATAGGTTATTAAACCTGCTTCATACAAACGTTGTGCAATCATCATAGTTTTTGCAACCGGAAAATATAGCTTTCTTGAAGCTTCTTGCTGTAAAGTTGATGTTGTAAATGGTGCTGCCGGAGATTTTTTTGCTGGTTTTTTCTGAAGATCTGCAACTTTAAAGTCGGCTGCAATACAAGAGTTTAAAAATGATTCTGCATCCTCTTTTGTCTCGAAATTTTTTGGCAAGGAAGCTTTAAATTTCTTCCCTTCTTCAGTTAAAAATTCAGCAACTACTTTATATGATGCAACAGGTTTAAAACTACTAATTTCTCGTTCTCTTTCAACAATTAAACGAACTGCTACAGATTGAACTCTACCCGCTGATAAACCACCTTTAATTTTACGCCAAAGCACTGGTGATAATTCATAACCAACTAACCTATCTAAAACTCTTCTTGCTTGTTGTGCATTTACCAAATTGTAATCTATACTTCTTGGATTTTCAACAGCTTTTAAAATTGCTTTCTTTGTAATTTCGTGAAAAACAATACGTTTGGTGTCTATATCTTTTAATTTTAATTGCTCAAATAAATGCCAAGCAATAGCTTCTCCTTCACGATCCTCATCCGATGCTAACCAAACAGTCTCTGCTTTTTTTGCTAAATCTTTTAATTTTTTTACTATTGCTTTTTTATCAGTTGCAACAACATATTTTGGCATAAAATTACCCTCAACATCAATCCCAATTTCCTTTGACGGTAAATCTGCAATGTGCCCAAAACTAGATTCAACTTGAAAATCTTTTCCTAAAAATTTTTCAATTGTTTTTGCTTTTGCTGGGGACTCTACTATTACTAAATTTTTAGCCATATTTCTTTTTAGTTATTATTTTGAAATCTCAATATATATCATTTTCATCATCAAAATTAGTTTGATTCTTATTAAGATTTTGGATTGCAAAAGTATGTAGTTTTTTTTAAATTCAAATTTTTATCTTTTAAAATCATCTTTTTTAACAAAAATTTCACTTGTTAATTTCTGCCAATCTGTCATATTTTTAAAAAATTGGTTATATCTTTGCAATCGAATAAAAGATATATGGGTAGCGAAAAAGTAATAGAAGAAAAGAATCAAGGTCAGGCCTTGTTAACTGAGAAAAAGGAAGGTAATAGCAAAAAATTATATATAGAAAGTTACGGTTGCGCTATGAATTTAAACGATAGTGAAATTGTAGCATCCATACTTTCAAAAGAAGGATATAATACAACGCACATAATTGAAGAAGCTGATTTGGTTTTAGTAAATACGTGTTCAATTAGAGAAAAAGCAGAACAAACTGTACGTAAACGTTTAGAAAAATACAATGCCGTTAAAAAAATAAATCCTAGAATGAAAGTTGGGGTTTTAGGTTGTATGGCTGAACGTTTAAAAGCGAAGTTTTTAGAAGAAGAAAAAATAGTTGATTTAGTTGTTGGCCCTGATGCATACAGAGATTTACCCAATCTACTTGAAGAAGTTAGTGCTGGACGAGATGCTATAAATGTTATTTTATCTAAAGAAGAAACCTACGGCGATGTTTCTCCTGTTCGTTTAAATAGCAATGGAGTTTCAGCCTTTGTATCTATTACTAGAGGTTGCGATAATATGTGCACTTTTTGTGTTGTTCCATTTACGCGCGGAAGAGAACGAAGCCGAGAACCAAAAAGTATTTTAGAAGAAATTAAACAACTTAGCGAGCAAAATTATAAGGAAATAACATTATTAGGTCAAAATGTTGATAGTTACCTTTGGTATGGTGGCGGTTTAAAAAAAGATTTTAAAAATGCTTCAGAAATTGCACAAACAACGGCTGTTGGATTTGCTGAATTACTAGAAATGGTTGCTGTAGCATTTCCAAAAATAAGAATTCGATTTTCTACATCTAATCCTCAGGATATGAATTTAGATGTTATACACGCAATGGCTAAGCACAAAAATATTTGTAAATACGTTCACTTGCCAGTTCAATCTGGAAGCACTTCAGTATTAAAAAGAATGAATCGTCAGCACTCACGTGAAGAGTATATGGAATTAATAGATAATATTAAAAAAATAATTCCTGAATGTGCTTTATCACAAGATATGATGACTGGTTTTTGTGGTGAAACCGAAGAGGAACATCAGGACACTTTAAGTTTGTTAGAATATGTTAAATATGACTTTGGTTTTATGTTTGCCTATTCTGAAAGACCTGGAACACCTGCAGCAAAAAATATGGAAGATGATATTCCGCTAGCAGTTAAAAAAAGACGTTTAGCCGAAATAATTTTAGTGCAACAAAAACATAGTTTATATCATTTAGAACAATTTGTTGGTAAAACTGTTGAAATTTTAATTGAAGGTTCATCAAAAAAGTCTGATGTACATTGGAAAGGTAGAAACTCACAAAATGCCGTTGCTGTTTTTCCTAAAGGAGATGAAAAAATTGGAGATTTTGTAAACGTTTATATTGAAGATTGCACATCTGCAACGCTTATTGGAAAAAGAATTTAAAATATGGAATCACTACAAGCAATAAAACAGCGTTTTGAAATTATTGGAAACGACATTCATTTAAACCGATCGCTTGAAAAAGCAATTAGAGTTTCGCCTACAGATATTTCTGTATTAGTTACTGGTGAAAGTGGTGTTGGTAAAGAAAGTATTCCAAAAATAATTCATAATTTATCACATAGAAAACACGCTAAATATATTGCAGTAAACTGTGGTGCTATTCCTGAAGGAACTATAGATAGTGAACTATTTGGTCATGAAAAAGGCGCTTTTACAGGTGCTACAGCAACTCGTAAAGGTTATTTTGAAGTAACTGATGGTGGTACTATTTTTTTAGATGAAGTTGGTGAATTACCATTAACAACACAAGTTAGATTGTTGCGTGTTTTAGAAAATGGAGAATTTATTAAAGTAGGTTCTTCACAAGTACAAAAAACCAATGTTCGTATAGTCGCCGCTACAAATTTAAATATGCACGAGGCTATTGGAAAAGGAAAATTTAGAGAAGATTTGTATTACAGACTAAGTACTATTGAAATAAACCTACCTCCGTTACGTGAGCGTTTGGCTGACATTCATTTATTGTTTAGAAAATTTGCTGCAGATTTTGCTCAAAAATATAAAATGCCAACGGTTAGGCTTTCAAATAATGCCATAAAAATGTTAGAAAATTATGGTTTTCCTGGTAATATTAGACAGCTTCGTAACATTGCCGAACAAATTTCAGTAGTTGAAGAAAATAGAGAAATTTCTTCAGAAAAACTACTACAATACTTACCCAATAAAGGCACAAATTTGCCTTCTGTTATAGAAAATAATAGTGCTAATGGAAATTTTGCTAATGAACGAGATATTATGTATAAAATTTTGTTCGATATGCGAAATGACATCAACGATTTAAAAAAATTAACACTTGATTTAATGCAAAGTGGCGATACTGATAAAGTACAAGAAGAAAACAAAAATCTAATTAAAAAAATTTATAAAGAAGAACCTTCTAAATTACCACATGAAAACCAAGTTGAAGTTGTTCGCATTAATGAAAAATATAATGACGATGATAATTTTGAATTTGCAGAAACCATTGACGCTGATGAAAGTTTATCTATTCAAGATAAAGAAATTGAGCTCATAAAAAAATCACTAGAAAGAAATAGTGGCAAGCGAAAACTAGCAGCTAAAGAATTGGGTATTTCTGAAAGAACTTTATATCGTAAAATAAAACAATACGATTTATAGTTTAGAATAATTAACTTTGAACTTAATTTTGAGTTTAAAACACGTTTAAAATATTTTAATGAAAAAATTTAGTTACGTAATTCTATTTATATTGATGTTCACAATACAAAGTTGTGGTATATACTCGTTTACAGGCACAAACTTACATCCTGATGTAAAAACAGTACAAATAGATTATTTTCCAAATAATGCTGTTTTAGTTGAACCATCTTTAAGTCAAAAATTTACTCAAGATTTTCAAGATTTATTCACAACACAAACCAATTTAACATTGGTAAAAGCAGGTGGTGATTTACAATTTGAAGGCGAAATTACTGGATATAAAATTAATCCTATGACGGCTACTGCACAACAAACTGCAGCCCAAAATAGACTTACAATTACAGTAAACGTACGTTTTTATAACAATAAACTAGAAGACGATAATTTTGAAAGAACATTTTCTCATTATTATGATTATGATGCGAATGCACAATTAACTGGCGGAATTTTAGAAGACGCATTTACAGAAATTTTAGAACGTATAACACAAGATGTTTTTAACGCTTCAGTTGCAAAATGGTAATAAATATGAATAGCTCACAATACACATATTTACTACAAAACCCTGAAAACATAAGTACTTTAAATATACAACAACTAGAAGAAATTATTTCTGAATTCCCTTATTTTCAATCTGCCAGAGCAATTTTATTGAATGGTCTTCAGAAAACTAATAGTTACAAATACAATTCAACATTAAAAAAAACTGCCGCTTATACAATAGATAGAAAAGTACTTTTTGATTTTATTACATCACCCATTTTTATTGATGACAAAAAATCAGAAATTGAGGTGTTAGAAAATATTAAAATTAATGAAGCCGAAACAGTAAAAGAATTACACAAAAAAATTGTTGATTCAATTCCTCCAAAAACTTCAGCTCCTAAAATTTTTAAAGATGAAAAAGGAACTCTAGAAAACGCTAAAGAAATATTAGAAATTGGAAAACCAATTACTTTTAATAGTGTAGAGCCACACTCTTTTAACGAATGGATGCAATTAATTTCAAAAAAACCAATTGTTAGAGAAGAAAAAACGAACGGTAATTTTAGTATTATTGATAAATTTATTGAAGCAAATCCTAAGATTAAACCAGTAGATAAAAACATAGTAACTAGAGATATTTCTCCAGAAAGTTCGAAGGAAAATGATAGCTTAATGACTGAAACTTTAGCTAAAGTATACTTAGAACAAAAGAAGTATGATAATGCGATAAAAGCTTATCGTATTTTATGTTTGAAATATCCAGAAAAAAGTGGTTTCTTTGCAGACCGAATTAAAGCAATAAAAATTTTACAAAGAAATAAGTCATGACAACGTATACATTATTTTTAATTTTAATTATGATAGTAGCATTTTTGCTAATTTTAATTATTATGGTACAAAATCCTAAAGGTGGAGGATTATCTTCTTCTTTTGGAGGAGGAGGAACTCAAGCATTAGGAGGTGTTCAAAATACAACCAACTTTTTAGACAAAAGTACTTGGACTTTATCTATAATCTTATTGGTGCTAATTTTATTATCAAATTTTGTAGCTCCAAAAGTAAATTCAATTAATACAAGTTCAGAAATAGAAAATACTATTGAAAATCGTGAAGTTCAAGATGTACCAGCACAACCAGCTGTTACAACAACGCCAAAAGATTCAGCTCAATAATATTATTTCAAAATAATAATTAAAATGCCAACGTAAATGACACGTTGGCATTTTTGTTTTTATATACTTTCTGTAAAAAGTACATTTGTCAGTTTTATCTAATTGGCATACTTTTGGGAAGTTTAATTCACAGAGTTAATAAATTTCAAACTAATTACATATGAGTAAAATTAATATTAAACCATTAGCCGATAGAGTTCTAGTAAAACCTATTGAAGCTGAAACTACAACTGCATCAGGACTTATTATACCAGATTCAGCAAAAGAAAAACAACAAGAAGGAACTGTAGTTGCAATTGGTAACGGAACAAAAGACGAGCCAATGACTGTTGAAATTGGCAATAAAGTATTATTTGGAAAATACGCTGGTACTGAACTTGTTTTTGAAGGTGAAGAATACTTAATTATGAGAGAAGCTGATATTTTAGCAATTATTTAATAGTTTAAAAAATAAGAAAATGGCAAAAAATATAATTTTTGATATAGAAGCACGTGATGGTTTAAAACGTGGTGTTGATGCTTTAGCAAATGCAGTTAAAGTAACTTTAGGTCCTAAAGGAAGAAATGTAGTTATTGGTAAAGCTTTTGGCGGACCTGTAATTACAAAAGATGGTGTAACTGTAGCTAAAGAAATTGAATTAGAAGATGCTCTAGAAAACATGGGAGCTCAAATGGTAAAAGAAGTAGCTTCAAGAACCAACGATTTAGCCGGTGATGGTACTACAACGGCTACCGTTTTAGCACAAGCAATTGTTAAAGAAGGTTTAAAAAATGTTGCTGCAGGCGCAAATCCGTTAGATTTAAAACGCGGTATAGACAAAGCAGTTGAGGCTATTGTTAAAAATTTACAAGAACAATCTCAAGAAGTTGGTAATAAAATTGATAAAATAAAACAAGTAGCAGCAATTTCAGCAAATAATGATGGTACAATTGGAGATTTAATTGCCCAAGCTTTTGAAAAAGTTGGAAAAGAAGGTGTAATTACTGTTGAAGAAGCTAAGGGAACTGCTACATATGTAGATATTGTTGAAGGAATGCAATTTGATAGAGGATATTTATCTCCTTATTTTGTTACCAATGCTGATAAAATGTTAACAGACTTAGAGAATCCATATATCCTTTTGTTCGAAAAGAAAATAGTAAACCTTAAAGATTTGCTACCAATCTTAGAACCAGTAGCACAAAGCGGAAAACCACTATTAATTATTGCTGAAGATGTTGAAGGTGAAGCTCTAGCTACATTAGTAATGAATAAACTAAGAGGTGCATTAAAAATTGCAGCTGTAAAAGCTCCAGGTTTTGGAGACAGAAGAAAAGCAATGCTAGAAGATATAGCAATTTTAACAGGTGGTACTGTAATTGCTGAAGAAAGAGGATTAACGCTAGAAAAAGCAACTCTTGATCTATTAGGAACAGCAGAAAGAGTTACTATTGATAAAGATAATACAACTGTTGTAAATGGTGCTGGAAATGCTGATAATATTAAAGCTAGAGTTGCACAAATAAAAGCACAAATTGAAACTACAACTTCAGATTATGACAAAGAAAAATTACAAGAACGCTTAGCTAAATTAGCTGGTGGTGTTGCAGTTTTATATGTTGGTGCTGCAAGTGAAGTAGAAATGAAAGAGAAAAAAGACAGAGTTGATGATGCATTACATGCAACGCGTGCTGCAGTTGAAGAAGGAATTGTAGCTGGTGGTGGTGTTGCTTTAGTGAGAACTAAAGAAGTGTTAAAAGCTATTACTACTGACAATTTAGATGAACTTACTGGAGTTAAAATTTTAGACAGATCAATTGAAGAACCATTACGCCAAATTGTTGAAAATGCTGGTGGAGAAGGCTCAGTTGTTGTCGCTAAAGTTATTGAAGGAAAAGGTGATTTTGGTTACAATGCAAAAACTGAAGAATACACTAAAATGTTAAAGGCTGGTATTATAGATCCTACTAAAGTAACAAGAATTGCGTTAGAAAATGCAGCTTCTGTTGCTGGTATGATTTTAACAACAGCTTGTACATTAGTTGATATTAAAGAAGATGTTCCTGCTGGTGGTGGAATGCCTCCAATGGGTGGTGGAATGCCAGGAATGATGTAAAACTATTTCAATATATAATAAAAAAATCCGATGCTAAAACATCGGATTTTTTTATTATTATACATCAATAAATCTATTGATTATAAATTTCAGGGTTTGGGTAAAATGCAGCTATTGCAAACCAAAAACTCATAACAGATTTTGCTCCTTTTAACACTTCGCCTGTTCTAGGGCCTTCAATTGCTTTTCCAAAGATTGACCATTTATTACCTTCATCATCTTTAAAAAAAACTTCTGAGTTATTAAAATCATATTCAAAATTTAAAGTTGACTGACTAACATTTAATTCGAAAGAATAAATTAAATTCTCATTACCAACAACTAAATATTCTTTTCCATTAAATACATCTTTTATTACATTTCCATTATTAAATTTATCAAATTGATAAATTTTTGATTCTTTATCATCTAGTATTGCATAAACTCTTTCTTTATTAGGTAATGCATCATTTGAGGGTGAAGCCGTAAAGATGAAAAACTCTTGATTTGTTTTATAATCTCCATACGGGTAATTATTGTAATTTCTAGAAAAACCTGTTTCTAAACTTAAAACCTTCGTGTTAGGGTATAATTTTTTCCAAGTACCCCAATTGGTTTCTACAACATTATGCAATGTAGGCTTATCTCCTATTAATTCACCATTAGCACATTGAAGTTTTAACTGAGGCCAATAACTATCTGTTTTCCTATCATATAATATTAAGTTTGTATTATACAATAGTCCTGAAACACCAAAGGAAGATTTTACACCATCTGCTTCACTTTGCCATCCAAATGCAGTACCGGTTAAAGGGCAATAGTTAATTGTAATAAATTCACTATTAATTTCATCATTCACTACTTCATGCCAATCTAAAATCTTATGAGGATATGCTTTTACTTCATTCTCATTTACAATTCCAATTACTAAATCATCATCATTTAAAAAGGTTGCGTTATCTACATTCACAAATTTTGGAGCGTCAATTGAAGGTATTCCATCTTTTCCTGGACCTCCATCTTTAACTTCATTAACTGGAATTAGCCAATCATTTGAAGATGGATTATTTGAATTATTATCCTCTGATGGGCTTCCATCTGAATTATTTGAACCTGTTGGATTTGAAGAAAAATCGTTATCATTATTTCCTCCGCAAGAAATAATAAATAATGTTACTACAAAAACGTAAAAAATCTTTTTTTTCATACTTGTTAATTTAATATTAGCATTTCTTTTTTAGGAGCTATTGTGAATAAAATTCCTGAAGTTAATCTGTATGTTGGTGTTAGCTGTGTTCCATCAACATTGCTATATATTGGAATTTCAGCTTTGGTAGAAAAAACAAGATTTGATGAAATGTTTATTGAAAAATTAGGGATTACAGAAAGCCAGTTACCTCCAGTATTATCTAAATTAAACCCTCCTATTTTATCTTGAATTGCGTTTCTATATTTGAATGATATACTTGGAGAAACAGTAGTTTTAGATATTAAAAACTGATCAGAAAATCCTAAAAAAGCTTGCAATTCATTCCCAAATTTATAGGTACTATCTCCAAAGTAAGAGTTGTTGGTACCCGTGTTTCTAAAAATAAACCTTGATGAAATATTAAATGAAGGTCTAAAATTAAAACTTTTAGTAATTGATGACCAATAAACAACATCCCAAGCATTACTTCCTGGTTGTAAATCTGCATTTAAAGTGATTCCTTGGTTGTTTTGCTCTGTTGATGAACCAAACGGAATTTTAGTACCAACCCCCACGTTAAAAGTTGTGTTCTTCCCAATAAAATTAGGTAAATTATATTTTAATAGTAAAAGACCATCTCCAATACCTGATGTTTGATCTAAATTTTCATTTCCAAATTGAGATATTTTTCTTCTTTGATTTACCCAAGTTAATAAACCTTCAACTGATAATTTATTAGTTATTGCATAACTCACATTCATTAAAATAGCGTGTGTTATTCTTAATCTAGAATCATCATCTAATTTATCTGAACCATTATTTAAAGTGTTAAGATTGTTATAATCATAAGAAACACCTATTTGAGTAGTTCCTTTTTCTAAAATTGCCAATCCAATATTATTAGAAAGTGGTATTCCTCCTGAACAACAAGTTTGTGCAATTATACTATTAAATGCAAATATGGAAACTAAGGTAAATATTATTTTTAATTTCATTGAGCTAACTTTTATTCAATTAAAGTCGTTTCAAATAAATTTTCCTTACTAAACTATAAGTATATCTACATATAAAAAAAACCGCTTAAAATAATTTAAGCGGTTTTTTTATTTTTAAAAATATTGTGTTTTAAGCTTTACACTCACATTTTCCAGGTTCACATTTTGTACATTCTTTATTTAAAGATGCAACTTCTTCTTGGCATTTGCACATACCATCTTCACATGTACATTCGCCACCTTCTTTACATTTACAATTATCTGCATGTTTCATATCTTGAACATCAGCAGATTTTACTTTTAAATCCATTTTACAAACAGGGCAAGAAGCTGCCTCACTATATGTTTTTCCTTTTTCACAATCCATTGGACATTGATAAACATCAGCTACGGTAGATTCTTCACTTTCATGGCCATGACCTTCATGACTTTCAATTTTAACACCTTCCTTTACTTCTTCTTTTTTTGTTTCTTTACACGCTGTAAACAATACAGTCATTGAAAAGATTGCCGCAAACACAAAAATTGTTTTTTTCATTATAATTATTTATTAAAGTTATTATTAATTTATAGTCGCCTAAAATACAAAAATATGACAGATTATTATTTTATATCGTATTATATTTAGATTGTTGTTAATTTAAATATAGGTAAAAACATTAAATTATTATTAATTTTGTACAAAACTACAATAGTAAATGAATACGCATCAATTAAAAGAATCTATAACTGTAATAATTAATAACAACAGTACTGTTTCTGAAAAACTTCAATCAATTTGTAATTTTTTAAAACATGAAATTGAATATTATGATTGGGTTGGTTTTTATTTTAAAAACGGCACTAAACAAGAATTAAAATTAGCCGAGTTTTCTGGAGAACCTACTGAGCATACTCTAATTCCTTTTGGAAAAGGTATTTGCGGACAAGTTGCGGTTAGTAATAAAAACTTTATTGTGCCAAATGTTGAAGCTCAAGACAATTACATTTCTTGTGGTTTTAAGGTTAAAAGTGAAATTGTAATTCCAATTTTTAGCAACAATAAAAATATTGGTCAAATTGATATTGATTCACATACCATAAATCCTTTTTCAAAAGAAGATGAATTGTTGCTAGAATTTGTTTGCGAGAAAGTTGCCAAAATTTTATAAATTAATACGATATTTTTACATCTATTTTATATTGTTAAACTGCTGATAATTATTAGCTTTGCCAAAACAACAACACAACTTATGAATTCACCTAAAAAAGCAACATCTGCCTTAATTTCTGTATTTCACAAAGATGGTTTAGAACCAATTGTACAAAAATTAAACGCACTTGGAATTACCATTTATTCTACCGGAGGAACTGAAAAATTTATAAAAGAACTAGGAATTAATGTTATTCCTGTTGAAGATTTAACATCGTACCCTTCAATTTTAGGTGGAAGAGTTAAAACGTTGCATCCAAAAGTTTTTGGTGGAATTTTATCTAGACGAGAAAATGAAAATGATGTCTCACAATTAAATGAATTTAACATTCCTGAAATTGATATTGTAATTGTTGATTTGTATCCGTTTGAAAAAACAGTTTTAAGTGGAGCTTCAGAGCAAGATATTATTGAAAAAATTGATATTGGTGGTATTTCACTAATAAGAGCAGCCGCAAAAAACTTTAAAGATGTTATTTGTGTTTCTTCAATGAACCAATACCCTGAATTTCTTCAAATAATTGATGAAACTAACGGAGAAACAACTTTAGAACAACGTAAACGTTTTGCTGCAAAATCATTTGCAATTTCTAGTCATTATGATACCGCTATTTTTAACTACTTAAATAATGATGAAGTTACTTTTAGACAAAGTTTTGATACCGTTTCAACGTTACGTTACGGAGAAAACCCACATCAAAAAGGGTATTTCTTTGGTGATTTAGAAAGTCTTTTTGATAAATTACATGGTAAAGAGCTTTCTTACAATAACTTATTAGATGTTGATGCTGCAGTAAATTTAATTCAAGAATTTAAAAATGACACGCCAACTTTTGCAATTTTAAAACACAATAACGCTTGTGGTTTAGCTCAAAGAGCAACTTTAAAACAAGCTTATTTAGATGCATTGGCTGGCGATCCAACTTCAGCATTTGGTGGGGTTTTAATTTCAAATAAAGAAATTGATGCAGATACTGCTTCAGAAATTCACAAATTGTTTTGCGAAGTTGTAATTGCACCAAGTTATACTGTTGAAGCTTTAGAAATTTTGAAAGGTAAAAAGAATCGAATTATTTTAATTCAAAAAAATATTAAATTACCTAAAACTCAATATAGAACGGCGCTAAACGGCGTATTATTTCAAGCTAAAGATACTAAAACTGATGATGCAAGTGTTATAACTACTTCAACATTTGAAGAGCCTACAAATAAAGAGTTAGAAGATTTACTTTTCGCTTCAAAAATTTGTAAACATACCAAATCTAACACCATTGTTTTGGTAAAAGATAAACAACTTTGCGCAAGCGGAACAGGACAAACTAGTCGTGTAGATGCTTTAAATCAATCTATTACAAAAGCTACTCATTTTAAATTTAATTTAAATGGTGCTGTAATGGCAAGTGATGCTTTTTTTCCATTTCCTGATTGTGTTGAAATTGCTGATAACGCAGGAATTAAAGCTGTAATTCAACCAGGTGGCTCCATAAAAGATCAATTATCTATTGATTATTGTAACGAACATAAAATGTCAATGATATTTACCGGAACACGTCATTTTAAACACTAATTTTAGTAACTTTGTGAGATTCCAATTTAAAAATTAAAAAAACAATTAATATAGTATGGGTTTTTTCGACTTTATGACTGAAGACATTGCCATTGATTTAGGTACTGCAAATACACTAATAATTCATGATGGTAAAGTTGTTGTAGATGCTCCTTCTATTGTAGCTAGAGATAGAAACAGTGGAAAAATAATTGCAATTGGCAAACAGGCTAGTTTAATGCAAGGAAAAACTCATGAAAATATTAAAACTATTAGACCTTTAAAAGACGGTGTAATTGCAGATTTTGAAGCTTCGGAACAAATGATAAAAGAGTTTATCAAAAATATTCCAAATATTAAAAAGCGCTTTTTTTCACCATCATTACGCATGGTAATTTGTATTCCTTCTGGAATTACTGAAGTTGAAAAGCGTGCCGTAATTGACTCCGCAGAGCACATGAATGCTAAAGAAATTTATTTAATTCATGAACCAATGGCTGCTGCAATTGGTATTGGTATTGACATTATGCAACCTAAAGGAAATATGATTATTGATATAGGTGGTGGTACTACTGAAATTGCAGTAATTGCTTTAGGAGGTATTGTTTGCGATAAATCTGTAAAAGTTGCAGGAGACGTTTTTACTTCTGATATTGCTTATTATATGCGTACCCAACATAACTTATATGTTGGTGAACGAACGTCTGAAAGAATTAAAATTCAAATTGGTGCAGCTACTGAAGATTTAGAAACTCCACCAGAAGATATGTTAGTTCAGGGACGTGATTTATTAAGTGGAAAGCCAAAACAAGTTCAAATTTCATTTAGAGAAATTTCAAAAGCATTAGATAAATCTATTTTAAGAATTGAAGATGCTGTTATGGAAACATTATCTAGAACTCCTCCTGAATTGGCTGCAGACATTTATAATACTGGAATATATTTAGCAGGTGGTGGGTCAATGCTTAGAGGTTTAGACAAACGTTTATCTAGAAAGACAGATTTACCCGTGTATGTTGCTGAAGACCCATTAAGAGCAGTTGTAAGAGGTACTGGAATTGCTTTAAAAGACATTGAAAAATACAAAAATGTATTAATGAAATAGTTCAACTTTCTTTAATTAATTTATGCAGCAAATAATTTATTTTATTAGAAAATTTAGATACTTTCTGCTATTTTTATTGTTAGAAATTTTAGCTATAACTTTTACAATCCAACAACATTCTTATCACACCAGTAAATTTGTAAATTCCGCTAATTTTATTACAGGCGGCTTATATAATACTGTTAATAATGTGAATGAATTTTTTCTTTTAAGAGATGAAAATAAACTTTTAATTGAAGAAAATGTTCGTTTAAAAAATCTTTTAAACAAAAAGGAAATTAACTATACAAAAGAAAATTATACTGTAATTGACACTGTTAAATTTTTCCAAAAATATGAATATTCAGTAGCAAAAGTTATTAAAAATAATTACACCAACAGAAACAATATTTTAACACTTAATAAAGGAACTAAGCAAGGGTTGGCAACTGATTTAGGAGTTATAAACAGTCTTGGAATTATTGGAGTAGTTAAAAACACTTCTTCAAATTATAGTACTGTTCTTTCTATATTAAATGGTTACTCTAAAATAAATGTTCGTTTAAAAAATAGCAATCATTATGGAACTTTAAGTTGGAATGGAGAAAACCACACAACAGCTCAACTTGAAGACATACCTAGACAAGCTGTAATTAAAGTTGGTGATACAATTATAACCGGAGGAAAATCGGCTATTTTCCCAGAAGGAATTCATGTGGGTATTATAAAAGATTTTATATTTGAAAACAACAAATACCAACAAATAAACACATTATTATTTAATGATATGACCTCAATTGGTTATGTACAAATTGTTGATAATCTTCAAAAAAAAGAACAAAACCAGCTAGAGCAGCAAACTAATAATGAATAATTTAATACTATCAAATACAGTTCGCTTTATTTTTTTAGTACTTTTACAAGTACTCATTTTAAATAATGTGAACCTTTTTGGTTATTTAAATCCGTTTGTATATATAACTTGGATTTTCTTATTTCCTATTAAAAAAAATAAAAGCGTATTTTTAATTACAAGTTTCTTTTTAGGAATTTCAATAGATTTTTTTTCAAATTCAGGAGGTGTAAATGCTGCGGCAACAGTATTTATAGCATTTATTAGACTTCCAATTTTAAAAGCTGTTTTAAGAAAAAGTGATTTTGATTATTTACTTTTTAATCTAAGATCAATTTCATTTGATAAAATATTTTTGTACATCGTTACGTTAACAATTATACATCATTTTATATTATTTTCATTAGAATATTTTAGCTCAAATGCTTTTACATCTATTATTTCAACTACTTTTTTTACAAGTATATTTACTATAATAATTATTCTTTTAGGAATTTTCTTATTTGTTAAAAAGAAATAAATAATACTACTTGTTGCTTTTAATTTCAAAAAAATAACTAGCTTTAAAAAAACAATATTTAACCACTAATAAACTATTAAACAAGACACATGAAAAGGACTGGCTTGTTATCATTTATCATTATTTTTATAGGGCTAATCTTTATAATTCGTCTCTTTTATTTGCAAGTTGTAAATAATACCTACAACAAACCAACTGTAAATAATTCAGCTGTAAAAATTGTATATGATTATCCTGAAAGAGGTTATATTTATGATAGAAATGGTGTTTTATTGGTTGCTAACCAATTATCATATGATATTATGGTAATTCCTAGAGAAGTAAAACCATTAGATACTATTGAATTTTGTACTTTACTTAAAATAAGTAAAAAAGATTTCATTAAAAAAATATTGAAAGCTAGGCGCTATTCAACAAGAATCCCTTCCACTTTTTTAGCTCAATTATCTAAAAACGATTTTGCGTATTTACAAGAAAAAATGCACAAGTTTGATGGCTTTTACATTCAAAAACGTTTATTAAGAGAATATCCTATAAATACCGCTCCAAATGTTTTAGGCTATATAAGTGAAGTAAACGAAAGCTTAATTAAGAAAAACCCTTATTATCAATTAGGTGAACTTATTGGAACAGCTGGAGTTGAAAAAACATACGAAAATACTTTACGTGGAACTAAAGGAGTTAAACATATACAAAGAGATAGATTTAACAAAGAAATTGGCTCTTACAAAAATGGAATTTATGATACACTACCTATTCCTGGTAAAGATTTAACATTAACAATAGATATAAAATTACAGCAATACGGCGAAGCATTAATGACCAACAAACGAGGAGGAATTGTTGCAATAGAACCTTCATCAGGTGAAATTTTAGCTATGATTTCTACTCCAACCTACAATCCAAATTTAATGGTTGGAAGAGAGCGCTCTAAAAACTTTACAAAACTATACCTTGATACCATAAATCGCCCATTATTAGATAGGGGATTACAAGCACAATACCCTCCAGGATCTCCTTTTAAAGTAATATCTGCTTTAGTTGCCTTACAAGAAAATGTAATTGACACCAATACTGCTATTAAATGTTATGGTGGTTATAGGTACGGAAGTAGAAAAGAGGCTTTTATGAAATGCCACTGCGAAACCCATGGTAGTCCTGTAAAATTAAATAAAGCAATATATCGCTCATGCAATAGTTACTTTTCAAATGCTTACAGAAAAACTATTGAGAAATACCCTACACCTTCAGAAGGAATGAAAGTTTGGAATACTAATGTTAAAAGTTTTGGCTTAGGAAATTTTTTAAATAACGATTTATCTGTAGGTCAAAAAGGTTTAATTCCAGATGAAAATTTCTACAATAAATACTATCCAAATGGTGGTTGGAGAGCTGTTACAACAATTTCTAATGCCATTGGTCAAGGAGAAATTTTAACCACGCCTATTCAGCTAGCAAACATGACCGCAATTGTTGCAAATAAAGGTGTTTTTTACACACCACACATTGTAAAAAAAATTAAAGATAAAGAGTTAGATACAAGATTTACTACCTTAAAAAAAACAACTATTAATAAAGAACATTTTGAACCTGTAATTGAAGGTTTATTCAATGTTTTTGAAAAGCCCCACGGTACAGCAAGTTGGTCTAAAGTAAAAGGGTTAGAAATTTGTGGAAAAACTGGAACATCTGAAAATTCACACGGACAAGATCACTCGGTGTTTATTGCTTTTGCACCTAAAGGCAATCCGCAAATAGCAATTGCTGTTTTTGTTGAAAACGGTTATTGGGGTTCAAGATGGGCCGGTCCAATTGCTAGTTTAATGATTGAAAAATATCTAAACGGGAAAACTGTGAGACCTTGGGAAGAAAAACGTATGTTTGAAGGAAGCTTACAAGAGGAATATGATAAACAATTAAAAGAAAAATCTACCATTGAGAATTAGAAAAACCAACATATTTTACGGAATAGATTGGATACTTATCCTTATTTATTTTCTATTAATTTTTATTGGGTGGATAAATATTTATTCAGCAACAATTACAGAAACTAAAATTAGTTTAGTTAATTTTTCAACTGAATATGGAAAACAACTTATATGGATAGGTCTTAGTTTTCCACTTATTCTAATAATTCTACTATTTGAGGCTAAATTTTATGAAAAATTTGCTTCCATATTATATTTAATAAGCTTAACTTCTTTAGTTGGTCTTTTTATTTTAGGAAAAAACATAAATGGTGCAACATCCTGGTATGATTTAGGTGGTTTTAGTATTCAACCTTCAGAATTTGCAAAAGCAGCAACAGCTTTAGCTATCGCAAAATTAGTAAGTGATAAGCAGTTTAATTTAAAAAAATGGAACACACAAATACAAGCATTCCTCATTTTATTTTTTCCTGCATTTTTAATTACACTACAACCCGATCCTGGTTCTGCACTTGTATATTTTGCTTTTATATTTGTGCTTTATAGAGAAGGTCTACCTATTTATTATGTTAGCATTGGATTTATAGCAATCATTCTTTTTATTACCACCTTATACTTTGGCTATTTTTATACACTAATAAGTTCTTTTGCCTTATTTTTTATTATAGTTGTATACTTTAACTTCTACAGAAAAAAAGCCTTTAAAAAAGGTTGGCTAAAAATTATAGGAATTTATATTATATCTGTATTATTTATTATTAGTGTAAATTTTGTATTCAATCACGTTTTTGAACAACGACATAGAGATAGATTTGATATACTATTAGGAAAAACACAAGACATTAAAAATATTGGCTACAACACAAATCAATCTGTAATAACCATTGCCTCTGGAGGTTTAACCGGAAAAGGTTTTTTAGACGGAGAAAGAACACAAGGTGATTTTGTTCCAGAACAACAAACAGATTATATTTTTACAACGGTAGGTGAAGAATGGGGATTTGTAGGAAGTGTTGCTGTTATATTTTTATTCATATTCTTTTTATTAAGAATTATCCATATTGCTGAGCGACAGAAATCAAAATTTAGTAGAGTTTATGGATATAGCATTGCAGCCATATTTTTTACACATTTCACTATAAATATTGGTATGGTAATAGGTTTATTACCTACCATTGGGATTCCGCTTCCATTTTTTAGCTATGGCGGTTCTGGCCTTTGGGGTTTTACAGTACTACTCTTTATTTTTATTCGATTAGACGCCAATAGATCTTATGAGTGGTAAGCTTATTTTAAGATTTATTGTAAAACAAAAAAGCATTCTATTTCTAGAATGCTTTATGTAATAAATTATAATAAGTTAAAAATTAAATTGCTGCTACGTGCTTAGCTAATTTAGATTTTAAATTACTCGCTTTGTTTTTATGGATAATATTGCTTTTAGCCAATTTATCAAGCATTGCAGCTACTTTTGGAAATAACGCCTCAGCTTCTTTCTTATCAGTAGCAGCACGTAAATCTCTAACAGCATTACGAGTTGTTTTGTGCTGATATTTATTTCTTAATTGCTTTACGCTATTAGCTCTAATTCTTTTTAATGCTGACTTGTGATTTGCCATTTTTAATTTTTTAATTATTTATTGTAGTCCGTAGGGGAATCGAACCCCTGTTACATGGATGAAAACCATGCGTCCTAACCCCTAGACGAACGGACCGCTTTGTTTTTTACAATGACAGTATTTCGTCATTGCGGATGCAAAAATACAACTATTTTTCAATCTGCAAAACTTTTTTAAAAAAATTAATAAGCTTTTGCAAATAATACTCTTTGAACTGACTTTTCTCCAGTAAATATGCACTTTCCTTCTTCAATTTTATTATTTAAAGGAATACATCTTATCGTTGCTTTTGTTAAATCTTTAATTTTATCTTCTGTTGCAGTAGTTCCATCCCAATGTGCTGAGACAAAACCTGCCTTATTGTTTAAAACATCTTTAAATTCTTCAAAAGTATTTACTTCAGTAATATGCGTTTCTCTATAATCTAAAGCTTTATTATATAAGTTATTTTGAATCTCTTCCAATGTTTTTTCAACATAACTAACAATAGTGTCTTGAGATATATTTTTCTTTTCTAAAGTATCTCTACGAGCAATTTCTAGCGTTCCATTTTCTAAATCTCTTGGTCCCATTGCAATTCGTAATGGCACACCTTTCAATTCATATTCAGCAAATTTCCAACCTGGTTTATAAGTTGTTCTATTATCATATTTAACTGAAACACCCTTTTTACGTAACTCTTTTACTATTTCATTTACTTTTACTGAAATTGCATCTAATTGCTCATCGTTTCTATGAATAGGAATTATCACCACTTGAATTGGCGCTAATTTTGGTGGAAGCACCAACCCTAAATCATCTGAATGTGTCATAATTAAAGCCCCCATTAAACGTGTTGAAACACCCCAAGATGTTGCCCAAACATATTCTCTCTTTCCTTCTTTTGAAGTAAATTTTACATCAAACGCTTTTGCAAAATTTTGACCTAAAAAATGTGAAGTTCCTGCTTGTAATGCTTTACCATCTTGCATTAAACCTTCAATGCAATAAGTTTCTTCAGCTCCAGCAAAACGTTCACTTTCGGTTTTTAAACCTTTAATTACTGGCATTGCCATATGTTCTTCAGCAAATTCAGCATACACATTTAACATTAACTCTGCTTCCTCTAGAGCTTCATTTTTTGTTTCGTGTGCTGTATGCCCTTCTTGCCATAAAAATTCAGCAGTTCTTAAAAATAATCTGGTTCGCATTTCCCAACGTACTACATTTGCCCATTGATTAATTTTTAAAGGTAAATCTCTATAAGATTCTATCCATCTTCTATACGTGTCCCAAATAATGGTTTCTGAAGTTGGTCTAACTATCAATTCTTCTTCTAATTTAGCATCAGGATCAACTACAACTCCACTTCCATCTTCAGCATTTTTTAAACGATAATGTGTAACCACTGCACACTCTTTTGCAAATCCATCAACGTGAGCCGCTTCTTTACTTAAAAATGATTTTGGTATAAATAATGGAAAATATGCATTTTCATGACCTGTTTCTTTAAACTTTCTATCTAATTCAGCTTGCATTTTTTCCCAAATTGCATAACCATATGGTTTTATTACCATACAACCTCTTACTCCTGAATTTTCAGCTAAATCAGCCTTTACAACTAATTCATTATACCATTTAGAATAGCCATCTTCTCTCTTTGTTAATTTCTTACTCATAATTAAATGTTTGGCATAAATATTGCACCTTTTTACCTATAAAAGATTAATTTCGACAAAACTAATTCTTTTTAAATAGTTCAACAATAAAAATTACAACTGATTATGGAAGTTTCAAAAATAATTAACCAAAAAAACTCGCAAATTAGTATTTTATTAATACTTGCTGTAAGTTTATTTTCTTGTGGAACTTATCAAAGTGTATATAATAATGACGATGATGGGATTTATAGCTCTTCTGGTAATCAAACACCCCAGCAACAAGAAATTGTAGTTGTTGAAGATAGTGGTGATTTTGATAAAAATTATTTTTCTCGTCAATTAGAAGATCTTCAAAATTTAAATAAAGATGATACTTTTACAGATATTGACGCTTATTACGATGAAGATACCACCATTGAAAATGATACTATTTATAATGATTATGACACACCTTGGGAATACACTGATAATGTAACTATTAATATAAATACTGGATATGCAAGCTCAGGTTATTATTGGTATAGTCCGTTTCATTACTCTTATCATAATTATTACCCATATTATTCAAACTACTATTCACCTTGGAGATATTACAACCCATATTATTATTCAGCATATTATAATTACGGAATTGTAAACCCTTATTACGATTATGGTTATTACGGAAACTCTTACAGTTATTCGCCTTATTATAACAATTACTATAGTAGGTTTGACCGTTATGAAAATTATGGCAAAAGAACAACTTACAATACGAGCGGAAGAAGATCTATAGCAACAACAAGCAGAAGAAGTGCTTATACTCCTAAAACAAGTAAAAGAACTGTTTATGCTACATCTAGAAGAGTTGAAAGAAACCCTGAAGATAGAACTACACGCTCTAAAACCTACAGAAGACCTGTAAAATCAACAACTACAAATACCCGAACAACAAGATCATCAAGTAACAATTCAACTTCTAACGATTCACAAAAAAGAAGAACTAATTCTAATTGGAGAAGTGCAACAACAAGTAAAAGTGATAATACATCAAGTAGTAGTTCATCAAGTAGAAGCCCTTCAACAACTAGTAGAAGTAGTAGCCCATCAAGATCATCAGGGACATCATCTTCAAGGTCATCATCAAGATCATCAAGTAGTAGTTCATCAAGCAGAAGTTCAAGACGTAATTAAATTAAAACATCATGAAAAAATTATATTTTATCGCAATGTTATGCATTGCTTACATTTCTAATGCGCAAACATTAAGTTATAATGATATTGGCGTATTGTTTTCAAAAGAAAACATAAACGGTACAGCACGTTACAATGCCATGAGTGGAGCTTTTGGAGCTTTAGGTGGCGATTTATCATCTATTGAAACAAATCCGGCAGGAGCTGCAGTATTTTTAAAAAGCGAGTTTTCATTATCATTAAATGTTAGTAATACTGAAACAGCTTCTTCGTTTTTTGGTACTAATGAATTATTAGAAAATGATTATTCAAATATTTCACAAGCGGGTGGTGTGTTTGTATTTGACGCCCGTAACAATTCTGAGTGGAGTAATTTTGCGATAGGGTTTAATTATAGCATGTCAAATAATTTTGAAGACCTATGGATAGCTAGTGGAAATAGTGGGTTTGCTCCTATTTCAGATTTTTATGATAATGATCCTGTTGTGTATATAAATTCTGACGGTCAATATTTTGAAAATTATACTGATGGACAAACAAATAAGTACTCTTTTACTTTTGCCTCACAATATAGAGACAATTTATATGTAGGCGCATCAATTAACACGTATGATGTTGAACATTACCAAAATGTACTTATTGAAGAGTACAATAACGATGGTAACGGAAATACTTTTGATATTTCTCAAACTCAAGAGCTTTTAACCTATGGTGATGGTTATTCTTTTAACGTTGGGTTTATATCAAAACCTAATAACAATGTTCGCTTTGGATTGGCTTACCAATCGCCTGTTTGGTATACGTTTGCAGAAGAGTTTGTTGAATTTGATGTAGACCTATTTGAAAATAACACATTTGTTGAAAATGATTTTTCTGGAACAAATGGGTTTGATTATAAATTAAGAACACCCAGTAAACTTACTGGTAGTTTTGCTTATATATTTGACAAACAAGGCTTGATTAGTGTAGATTATATTCACAAAAATTACAGCAATATAAAACTAAGCAATGCAAATTTTACAGATGAAAATATAACTTTTAAAAATGATTTAGAAAGCACTGGTCAACTACGAGTTGGTACTGAGTGGCGTTTTGAAAATCTTTCTCTAAGAGGTGGTTATCACATAGAAAAAAGTCCATATAAAGATGCTCCTGAAATTGAAGACATTGAAGGATACTCATTTGGAGCAGGTTACAAATTTAAAGGTGGAAAATTAGATGTTGCGTATCAAAAATCTACCAACACAAGTTTATACAGTATATATTCTCAAGTAAACCCTGTTGATTTAAATATTGACACTTCAAAAATCACAGCAACACTTGTACTAAACATTTAATTTACAATATATTAAAAATAAAAACGCCTCAAAATTGAGGCGTTTTTATTTTGTGGCAACTACATTCACTATGTTTTAGTACTTTTGCACAAATAAATTAAAAAAAATGGAAGCAATTTCACTAAAAATAGAAAAAACATCAACTGATGCTATTATAAAATTTACTGCAAATACAGTATTAATTAATGGTAGCTACCAATTTAATAATATTGATGATGCTAAAAACTCACCATTAGCACAGCAATTATTTCATTTACCGTTTATAAAACGTGTTTTTATTTCGGCAAATTTTGTGGCGGTTGAACGATTTAATATTGTTGAATGGAGCGATGTTGAGGAAGAAGTTAAAGAACAAATTGAAATTTATTTAAACAATCCCGGAGTTTTAGTTTTAGAAGAAAACGAACCTCAACAAAAAACACCTGTTGAAGTTTATACTGAAAAAACACCAAATCCTTCAGTATTAAAATTTGTTGCAAATAAAAAATTAGTAACTACCGATTTTGAATTTAAAACTATTGAAGATGCACAAAATGCACCATTAGCTACTGAGTTATATAATTTCCCGTTTGTAAAAGAAATTTTTATTTCAGAAAATTATGTTTCAATCACAAAAAATGATAGTGTAGAATGGGAAGAAATAATGATTGAAGTTAGAAGTTTTATAAAACAGTTTATTGCTGAAGAAAAAGAAATTGTTTCTTCAACTTTTAAACAAGAAAAAACCGAAGCCGTAACTAAAGAAACAGCCACAAATCTTGACGATGTTTCAAAACAAATTGTTAGCATTTTAGATGAATATGTTAAACCAGCAGTTGCAGCAGATGGCGGGAATATTGCTTTTCAATCATACGAACCAACTACACAAACAGTTCATGTGATTTTACAAGGTGCTTGTAGCGGTTGCCCATCATCAACCATTACTTTAAAAAACGGTATTGAAAACATGTTAAAACAATTAATACCTGGTAAAATAGGGCAAGTTGTAGCAATAAACAATTAAACTATAATGACTGAAAAAGTAAAACCCTATAAAGATTCTAACCTTGGTAAAAAAGAACAAGTTACCAAAATGTTTGATACAATATCAAAAGAATATGACGGTTTAAACCGCGTAATTTCTTTTGGGATTGATGTAAAATGGAGAAAAAAAGTAGTTGAAATTATTGGAAATACAAATCCAACATCAATTTTAGATATTGCTACAGGAACCGGTGATTTAGCAATTAATTTAGTTGAAACAAAGGCTGAGAAAATAATTGGTTTAGACATTTCAGATGGAATGCTTCAAGTTGGAAGAGAAAAAATTGAGAAACTAAACCTTACCAATACTATTGAAATGGTATTGGGAGATTCAGAAAAAATTCCTTTTGAAGACAATTCATTTGATGCAATTACAGTTGCATTTGGCGTTCGTAATTTTGAAGATTTAGAAAAAGGTTTATCAGAAATATATCGTGTGTTAAAAACTGGAGGTACTTTTGTTGTTTTAGAAACATCTGTTCCAACAAAAGCGCCATACAAACAAGGTTATAATTTTTATTCAACTAAAATATTACCTTTAATTGGTAAATTGTTTTCTAAAGACAAATCAGCTTATAAATATTTGTCAGATTCTGCTGCTGCATTTCCCTATGGAGAAGCCTTCAACAATATTTTACAAAAAATTGGGTTTATAGCTATTGAAAATAAACCGCAAACATTTGGAGTTGCTTCAATTTATATTGCAAAAAAATAATAAATGAAAAAAGTTTTTGTAACAGCTATATTAATTTCTTTCTTAATAAATACTGCCACAGCTCAAAAAAGAGATGTTGTACAATACAAACAAAACTGGGATAAACAAAAAGTATTTTGGGGCTATTACTTAGGCATAAACAATAGAGATTTTAAAATATCATACAACACAACTGATGTTTTTATAAATGTAAAAAGCTCTAGTGGTTTTGAAGTTGGTTTAATTGGTGATTTAAGGCTGCATAAAAATATAAATTTACGATTAGAACCAGGACTTTCAAGCAATACTAAAACTCTTGAATTTACTAATATTGAAGGCAATGATTTTGTTAGAGCCAGAGAAGTAAATGGCACGTATTTAAGAATTCCGTTATTATTAAAATTTAGTACTGATAGGTTGAATAATATGAGACCTTATGTAATTGGTGGTGTTTCTTACGATTATAATTTTTCAAGCAATCAAGACAACCCGAATGATAATTTAGATGGTGAATTTAGAATGACAAAAAACAATTTTATGTATGAAATTGGAATTGGCGTTGATTTATATTTACCCTTTTTCATTTTTTCCCCATCAATTAGAGGTGTTTTTGCTATAAATGATGAATTGGTAAGAGATATTGATCCAAATAGCCAATGGACAGGCCCAGTAGATTTTTTAGGTACTAGAGGTGTTTTTATAAAATTTGCTTTTCATTAAAAATATATGTTTAGCGTTTAAATTCGCTTAATAAAATTGCAGTAGCTGTAGCAACATTTAAACTTTCAGTTTGTTGAATTTCTCCAAATCTTGGTATTGAAATACTATTTGTGAGTACTTTTAAAATTTCAGTGCTAATTCCGTTTGCCTCATTTCCCATAACCAATACTGCATTTTTAGGCAACTCCGTTTTATACACATTTTCGCCATCCATTAACGACGCATATTTAGGTAAATCTACCGCATTAAGATAGGTTTCTAAATCTGCATAAACAATAGAAACTCTTGTTAAAGAACCCATTGTTGCTTGCACAACTTTAGAATTATAACAATCTACCGTGTTTTTTGAGCAAACAAGCTGATCTACTCCAAACCAATCGCATAATCTTACAATTGTTCCTAAATTTCCTGGATCATTTATTTCATCTAGAGCAACTATAAACCCTTCTTTTTTTGGCAATTCAACTTCAGGAATTTTAAAAAGTGCCAACACATTATTTGGCGTTTTAAGCGTACTTATTTTTTTTAATTCAGTTTCAGAAATTTGAGTTTTTGTTTCAATAGTATTAAACTCTAAATCATTCACACAAAACAAGTGTTCTAACTCAAAAGTTGAGTTTAAAAATTCATTTACAACTTTAGTTCCTTCAGCAATAAATAATTTATGCATAGTACGGTACTTTTTTTGTTGTAAACTCGTTATTAATTTTAATTGATTTTTACTTAAACCCATGTGTTTATTTATAAAAAATTGTAATTTGCTAATACCTTGAAAAGGTTTACTTTTGAAACAAATTTAAACTGTTATTTATTGAAAACCAATTTTATAATATTATTAATACTTATTAGTGTAAGTTATAACTTTTCTTCGTGTAATGCGGTGAAGTATGTTCCTGAAAATAAGCATCTATTAACTAAAAACACAATTTTTGTTAATGATAAAAAAAATATTGATGATGAAATAAACGATTATATTGTTCAACGTCCAAATCAATTAGTGTTAGGGATTCCTTTTCCGCTTCATTTTTACAATATTGGAAATAAAAATTTTGAAACTAATTTTGAAAAATGGAGGTTAGATCATCCTAAAAGTTTTTTTTCAGAGAAAAAAGTAAAAAAAATTAGAAATTTTAAATATAAAACGCATCAATGGTTTTTAAATAATGGTGAAGCTCCAGTACTTTTAGATTCTAAAAAAACAAACTTAACTATTAATAATTTAACACAACATTATATTAATGAAGGTTTTTTTAAAGTAAAAGTAACTTCAGAAGAACAATTGTTAAAAAACAAAAAAGTTGAAAATAGTTATTTTGTAAACACTGATAAACCATATGTTTTAGATACAATTACTACTACTATTGAATCTGTAATTTTAGACTCTATTTACAACGCTCAAAAAACCGAATCATTTATCCAAAAAGGCAGTCAGTTTAAACTTTCATTGTTTATAAATGAGCAAAATAGGCTTGCTAGTTTATTTAGAAATTCAGGTATTTTTAGGTTTAACAAAAATGCAATTACGTTTGAAGCTGATTCTGCAAATTATAAATCGAATGTAAACCTTGTAATTAATGATAGTATTGCAAATGTTCCTTTTAAAGTTCAAAAAATAAAAACCATCAGTATTTTTACAGATTATTCTTATAATACTAAAGACAATGTTATTAAAGATAGTTTAAGCTACAATGGCTATTCTTTTTTAGCTCAAAATGAATTAAAATACAATCCTAAATTGTTATTAAATTCTATTTTTATTGAACCAAATACAATTTATAAAGATGAAAACAGAGAACTAACTCGTAAACATTTAAGAAGCTTAAAAAACTTTAGATCGGTTGATATAAAATATAATGAGTTAGAAGATGACATGCTTGAGGCCTCTATTTTTTTAACTCCACTAAAAAAATATTCCATAGGTTTTAATACAGAATTAACACATTCAAATATTCGTCAGTTAGGAGTTTCTGGAAAATTATCATTTATAAATAAAAATATATTTAAAGGTGCTGAAATTTTTAAATTCTCAGTTCAAGGATCATTTTTAGACTCTAAAGATGCAGCTGATAATGAAAGCTTATTAAACGCTTGGGAAATTGGAGCCGATGTCTCATTAGAGCTTCCTCGGTTTTTAACTCCTTTCAACTCTGAAAAAATTATTTCAAAAAGAAAATCGCCAAAAACAACTTTTACAATAGGTACAAGTTTGCAGAAAAATATTGGCTTAGACAAACAAAAATTTACAGGAATTATTGATTACACTTGGGAATCTTCAACAACTAAAAAGCATAGTTTTCAATTGTTAAATACACAATTTATTCAAAATTTAAACGTGAATTCATACTTTGATATTTACAAATCTGAATTTTTAGAAATTGAAAATATTGCAAGCACATTTTTTAATGAAACCTTAAACACAACAAATGTTTTAGATTTTATAAATACAAATATTGATGCCAATTTTGAAACTACAAACCCTGAAGAATTTAAAATAGCACAAAACATAAAAACCAGATATAATATTATTACAGAAGATGTTTTAATTCCTTCAATTTCATATAGTTACACTTATAATAATAGTGAAAACTATAAAGATCTTGACTTTTCATTTTTTAGAGCTCGTATTGTTTCTTCAGGAAATCTAACTGCTTTATTAGCTACAAATAGAGATGAAAATAATGCAAAAACATTATTTAAAACACCTATTGCACAATACATTAGAACAGATTTAGAATACAAAAAATTCTGGAATTTATCTTTAGATAATGTGTTGGCTTTTAGAAGCTTTTTAGGAGTTGCTATTCCTTACGGAAACTCAAGCACTATTCCTTTTAGTAGAAGTTACTTTATTGGTGGTCCAAACGATTTAAGAGCTTGGAAAATTTATGATTTAGGTCCGGGATCTACTCAAAGCGGATTAGAATTCAACGTTGGAAATTTAAAATTTATAAGTAGCTTAGAATACAGGTTTAAAATAATTAACAGTGTTAAAGGCGCATTATTTATTGATGCCGGTAATATTTGGGATATTACTAATTCATCAGTAACAACTTCAAAGGCCAGGTTTAATGGTATAGATTCTCTAAAAGACATTGCTATTGGTTCAGGGTTTGGAGTTAGATACGATCTAAGTTTTATACTAATACGTTTAGATTTAGGGTTTAAAACTTACGAACCTTACCTTCCAGAAGGTAACAAATGGTTTTCTAATTATAACTTTAAAAAACCTGTTTATAATTTTGGTATTAGCTACCCTTTTTAAAAAAAGAATGCATTACTATTACGATTTCGCTTATTTTCTTTTCAAATAAGACAATTAAAAAGTATAATTGATTAATTTTGCATTAAAACATATCAATACTAATTACACATAAAATATTATGAGTCATACTATTAAACCAGGAGTTGTAACAGGGAAAGAGGTACAAGAAGTTTTTAAACTAGCAAAAGCAAAAAAATTCGCTTTACCAGCAGTAAATGTTATAGGTTCAAGTACAATTAATGCGGTTTTAGAAACTGCAAAAGAACTAAACGCACCAGTAATAATTCAGTTTTCAAATGGTGGTGCTCAATTTAATGCAGGAAAAGGGTTATCTAACGAAAATGAAAAAGCTGCTATTGCAGGAGCTATTGCTGGCGCAAAACACGTACATTCTTTAGCAGAAGCATATGGTATTCCTGTAATTTTACATACAGACCATTGTGCAAAAAAATTATTACCTTGGATTGATGGTTTATTAGATGCAGGTGAGCAATTTTATAAAGAAAATGGTGTGCCTCTATTTAGTTCACATATGATTGATTTATCTGAAGAATCACTTGAAGAAAACATAGATATTTGCAAAAGCTATTTAGAGCGTATGAGCAAAATTGATATGACTTTAGAAATTGAATTAGGTATTACTGGAGGTGAAGAAGATGGTGTAGATAATTCAGATGTTGACGTGTCAAAATTATACACTCAGCCAGAAGAAGTTGCTTATTCTTATGAAGAACTTAAAAAAGTAAGTGATTGCTTTACTATTGCTGCTTCATTTGGAAATGTTCATGGAGTTTACAAACCAGGAAATGTAAAGTTAACACCAAAAATATTAGATAATTCTCAAAAATTTATTGAAGAAAAACACAATACTGAAGCAAATCCAGTAGATTTTGTATTTCACGGTGGATCAGGTTCTTCACTTGAAGAAATAAGAGAAGCTATTGGTTACGGTGTAATTAAAATGAACATTGACACAGATCTTCAATTTGCTTATAACGAAGGAATTAGAGACTACATGAATGATAAAATTGACTATTTAAGAACACAAATAGGAAATCCTGAAGGAGCAGATCAACCAAACAAAAAACACTACGATCCAAGAAAATGGGTACGTGAAGGTGAATTAACATTTAAATCTCGTTTAATTCAAGCGTTTAAAGATTTAAATAATGTAAACACATTATAATCAACACAATAAAAAGTTAAATTAATAAAGAGAACATTTTTTTAGGTGTTCTCTTTATTTTTTTTAGTAATTTGCACCTCTATTTTCAACTAAAATAAAATAAGTATGTCATCTTGGTTTAAAAGAAAAGATAAAGGTATACAAACACCCACTGAAGAGAAAAAAGATGTACCAAAAGGTTTATGGTATAAAACTCCTAGTGGTAAAGTTATAGATACTGAAGAACTAAAACAAAACTACTATGTAAGCCCTGAAGATGGTTATCATGTTAGAATAGGTAGTGCTGAATATTTTGAAATTCTTTTTGACGAAAATAAGTTTGAAGAATTTGATGAAAATATGGTATCTAAAGATCCATTAAAATTTTCTGATAGCAAAAAATATACTGATAGACTTAAGCAAGCTTATGAAAAAACCAACTTAAAAGATGCTGTTAGAACAGCTGTTGGTAAATCATTTGGAAAGGATTTAGTTATTGCCGCAATGGATTTTAGCTTTATTGGTGGTTCAATGGGAAGTGTAGTTGGAGAAAAAATTGCACGCGCTATTGATTATTCAATAAAAAATAAAATTCCTTTTTTAATGATTTCAAAATCTGGTGGAGCCAGAATGATGGAAGCTGCAATATCTTTAATGCAATTAGTAAAAACATCGGCTAAATTAGCACAACTTGCCGAGGTAAATATTCCTTATATTTCTTTATGTACAGATCCAACAACTGGTGGAACAACTGCTTCTTATGCTATGTTAGGTGATATTAATATTGCTGAGCCTAATGCTTTAGTTGCATTTGCTGGGCCAAGAGTTGTAAAAGACACTACAGGTAAAGAATTACCTCCTGGATTTCAACGCTCTGAATTTGTACTAGAACATGGATTTTTAGATAAAATTATTGAACGTAAAAATTTAAAAAATCAAGTAAATTTATATATTGATTTAATTCAAAATTTACCAATTAGAAAATAAAAAAAGCGAGCTAAGCTCGCTTTTTTTATCAATTTATTTTATAAATATTTAGAACATTCTCCCTCTTAATGTAACTTCAAACTCTTCACCATCTTGGTTTGTTAAAATTGCAATATTATCGCAACTACCATCACCAAAATCTAATGTGCCTACTCTATCTCCTTTTTCTAATTCTAAAACTCCGCTTACAATAAATCTACAAGCCATTTCTCTTCTTAAAGGTTCTAATGCATTTGCAGACACTACAGTACCATCTTTAAATGTTGCTGACCAATTTCCAGTAATTAAAAACACATTATCTCCAAATGTTCTTGTATCATAACCTTCAATCCATTCTCTAGCTTTAGCTCCTTCTCTTGACGCAAAAACACCATCAGGCCAAGTTAGTGTTGTATTAAATGTAATTGTTGATTTTGGATTTCCGTTTTCATTTTCTCTTACTCTAACAATACTATTTCCGCCTTCAATATTTATTTCATTAAAATAAAAGTTTTCATAGGTATGCGTAATTGTTAAAGAATGCACATCGGTATCAATCGCATGGCTCATAATAATTTTCCCACTCAACACATTTCCACTTGGTAATTCACAGCCTTCACCAAAATCTAAAGTTACTGTTTTGGTTGTTTCGGTTAAAACAATAGTTTTTGTTAAGCAAGGTAAAAAATCATAAACTTTACTTTCAGTTTCAGTACTTTTAGATAAACCTTCAGTAGCAACAAAGAAATCATCTAAAAGGTTATCTACTTCATCAGACACATCATCAGCTTCAGCTACAGCAATTGCTTCATCGATTGAAATTTGTTCTGATACATTTACGGCTTCATCATCATTATTATTACAACTAATTAATAAGGTAGCGCTAACAAAAAGGACTGCCAATAATTTTAAATTTGAAATTTTCATAAGATTAAATTTTTAAGGGTTTAACAAATAATTAACTTTTAATGCTTCTAAGACATGAATTATTTTAAAAGGTTTAATTGAATTTGAAAAATAATTGAGATGTGCATGTAGTTGATTGTAAATCAAAATAATAATAGTATATTTGCGGCCTGTTTACTGTATATACAGTAATCATACATAAAAATTATTAATAAAAATTAATGTTAGCATGTACTTAACAAAAGAAAAAAAAGCAGAAATTTTCGCTAAACACGGTGAAACTGCAACAAACACTGGTTCTTCAGAAGGACAAATTGCACTATTTACTTTCAGAATTAACCATTTAACTGAACACTTAAAAAATAATCGTAAAGATTATAATACGGAACGTTCATTAGTTAGACTGGTAGGTAAAAGAAGAAATTTACTTGATTATTTAATTAAAACAGATATTGTAAGATATCGTGAGATAATTAAAGAATTAGGTTTAAGAAAATAATTTCAAAAAAAAAGAGGCAAATTTTGCCTCTTTTTTTTTAAACTAAACACACATTAAAGAAAGCATATATTAAACTTTTCATTGGTAAACACAACACAACAACTAAAACCAATTGTTTAATTAAAATTAAAACATTATTTATGATACCAAAGGTATTTAAAGAAATTATTGATTTAGGAGATGGAAGAACAATCTCTCTAGAAACAGGAAAATTAGCAAAACAAGCACATGGTTCTGTTGTAATTCAATCAGGAAATTGTATGTTATTATGTACAGTTGTTTCCAATTACGAACAAAAAGACCTTGGTTTTCTACCATTAACAGTAGATTACAGAGAAAAATTTGCTGCTGCAGGTCGTTACCCAGGTGGTTTTTTCAAGAGAGAAGCAAGACCAAGTGATGGTGAAGTATTAACAATGCGTTTAGTAGACCGTGTTTTACGTCCGTTATTTCCAAAAGATTATCAAGCAGAAACTCAAGTTATGATTCAGTTAATGTCTCATGATGATGATGTTATGCCTGAAGCTATGGCTGGTTTAGCTGCATCTGCTGCTATTCAATTATCAGATTTCCCATTTGAATGCGCTATCTCTGAAGTTAGAGTTGGTCGTGTTAATGGTGAATTTGTTATTAACCCAACACGTGCTCAATTAGCAGACTCTGATCTTGAGATGATGATTGGTGCTTCAGCAGATTCAGTAATGATGGTTGAAGGTGAAATGGATGAAGTTTCTGAGGATGAGATGGCTGATGCTATCAAATTTGCTCACGAAGCTATTAAAGTGCAAATTGCTGCTCAATTACGTTTAGCAGAAGCTTTTGGTAAAAAAGAAATTAGAGAATACAAAGCTGCTGAAGTAAACGAAGATTTAGAAAAAAGAGTACACGATTTAGCGTATGACAAATGTTACGCTATTGCTAAGAAGGGAACTTCTAAAGCGGAACGTAGTGCTGCATTTGCTGAAGTAAAAGAAGAAGTTAAAGCTTCATTTACTGAAGAAGAAACAGAAGAATTTGGTCATCTTGTTGGAGGTTATTACAGGAAAGCAGAAAAAGAAGCTGTTCGTGAATTAACATTAAGTGAAGGTTTACGATTAGATGGTAGAAAAACTGATGAAATTAGACCAATTTGGTGTGAAACAGATTACTTACCATCAACACATGGTTCTTCTATTTTTACACGTGGTGAAACTCAAGCTTTGGCAACGGTTACTTTAGGAACATCTAGAGACGCTAATAAAATTGATATGCCATCTTTTGAAGGTGAAGAAAACTTTTATTTACATTACAACTTCCCTCCTTTTTGTACAGGAGAAGCACGCCCTTTAAGAGGAACGTCTCGTCGTGAAGTTGGACATGGTAATTTAGCGCAACGTGCATTAAAAGGAATGATTCCTAATGATTGTCCTTATACCGTACGTGTTGTAAGTGAAGTGTTGGAAAGTAACGGTTCATCTTCAATGGCAACTGTTTGTGCTGGTACAATGGCTTTAATGGATGCTGGAGTTAAATTGACAAGACCAGTTTCTGGTATTGCAATGGGATTAATTTCAGATGGTGATCGTTATGCTGTTTTGTCTGATATTTTAGGTGATGAAGATCATTTAGGAGATATGGATTTTAAAGTTACTGGTACTTCTGAGGGAATTACTGCTTGCCAAATGGATATTAAAATTAAAGGATTGCCTTATGACATTTTAGTGGATGCTCTAAAACAAGCTCGTGCAGGTCGTTTACATATCTTAGGTAAAATTACTGAAACAATTGATGCTCCTGCTGAAAGTGTTAAAGAGCATGCGCCTACAATGGTTACGCGTAGAGTGCCTAACGAATTTATTGGTGCTTTAATTGGACCAGGTGGAAAAGTAATTCAAGAGATGCAAAAAGAAACTGGAACTACTATTGTAATTAATGAAGATCCAGTAACTGAAGAAGGTATTGTAGAAATATTAGGTGTTGGAAAAGAAGGTATTGATGCTGTATTAGCTAAAATTGATTCATTATTATTTAAACCAGCAGTTGGAAGTGTTTATGAAGTAAAAGTGATAAAAATGCTAGACTTTGGTGCTGTTGTAGAATATACAGACGCTCCTGGTAATGAAGTTTTATTACACATTTCTGAATTAGCTTGGGAACGTACAGACAACGTAACAGACATCGTTAATATGGGTGATGTTTTTGATGTTAAATATTTTGGAAGAGACCCAAGAACTAGAAAAGAAAAAGTATCACGTAAAGCTATTTTACCAAAACCTGAAGGTTTTAAAGAAAGACCTCCTCGTGAAAATAATAGAGATAGTCGTGGTGGTGATAGAGACAGAAAACCTAGACAAGATAGAAAGTAAATTTCTGTTAAAATAATTTAAAGCTTCTCAAATTGAGAAGCTTTTTTTATGCAAAATTTCAAAAAACAAAAAGTAAATTAATAATTTATCATTGTTTTTGTAACATTATTCAAATTACTACGTATAATATAATGTACACCATATACTAACAAAAATATCTTAGCTACTTAAATGAGACAACTTAAAATTACTAAACAGGTTACTAACAGAGAAACAGCATCATTAGATAAATATTTACAAGAAATTGGTAAAGTTGATTTAATTACTGCTGAAATGGAGGTAGAATTAGCACAACGAATTAGAGCCGGAGATCAAGCAGCTTTAGAAAGATTAACAAAAGCAAACTTACGTTTTGTTGTATCAGTAGCTAAACAATACCAAAATCAAGGTTTAACCTTACCCGATTTAATTAATGAAGGTAATTTAGGATTAATAAAAGCCGCAAAACGTTTTGATGAAACTCGTGGATTTAAATTTATTTCTTATGCTGTTTGGTGGATTCGTCAATCAATATTACAAGCGTTAGCTGAACAATCTCGTATTGTACGTTTACCGCTAAATAAAATTGGTTCTATCAATAAAATAAATAAAATGTATGCATTTTTAGAACAGGAAAACGAGAGACCTCCTTCTGCTGAAGAAATTGCAAAAAAATTAGATATGACTATTAATGACGTGAAAGAATCAATGAAAAATTCTGGTCGTCACGTATCTATGGATGCTCCTTTAATTGAAGGTGAAGATTCAAATTTATACGATGTATTAAACACCGGTGACTCTCCAAATCCAGATAGAGCATTATTACACGAATCATTAAAAGTTGAGATAGAACGCGCTCTTGAAACATTAACGCCTAGAGAAGCTGATGTGGTTCAATTATACTTTGGTTTAGGTGATGCACACCCAATGACTTTAGAAGAAATTGGAGAAACGTTTGATTTAACACGCGAACGTGTTCGTCAAATTAAAGAAAAAGCAATTAGAAGATTAAAACATACTTCAAGAAGTAAAATCTTAAAAACATACTTAGGATAATAATCAAAAGAAAAACGCTCGAAATATCGAGCGTTTTTCTTTTTTAAGTAATACTTTTGTAAAAACAACAACTTATAAAATGAATAAATTTATTGCTCCTTCAATTTTAGCTGCCGATTTTGGCAACTTACAACGTGATATTGAAATGATAAACGATAGCAAAGCTGATTGGTTTCATATTGACGTTATGGATGGTATATTTGTACCAAATATATCATTTGGAATGCCTGTTATAAATGCTATTAAAAAACACGCTACTAAAACAATGGATGTTCATTTAATGATTGTTGATCCTGACAGGTATATTAGCGACTTTAAAAAAGTAGGTGCTGATATTCTAACGGTACATTATGAAGCATGTTCACATTTACACCGTACAATTCAAGCTATAAAAGCAGAAGGAATGAAAGCTGGTGTATCATTAAATCCACACACACCTATTGCAGTTTTAGAAGATATTATTACTGATTTAGATTTGGTATTAATAATGAGTGTCAACCCTGGTTTTGGTGGGCAAAGTTTTATTGAAAATACCTATAAAAAAGTTGAACAACTAAAAAATTTAATTGAATATACAGGTTCAAATGCGCTTATAGAAGTTGATGGTGGTGTAACTAATCAAAATATAGAACAACTTTCTGAGGCTGGTGTTAACGCTTTTGTTGCAGGTAGTTTTGTTTTTAAAAGTAGTAACCCAACTGATACTATTAGTAATTTAAAAAATTTAATTTCACAAGAATAGTTATCTAGATTCTAAATAAAAAAAAGGAATTAAAAGCAGACGTGCTACTTTAGATTCCTCTTTTTTATTATATAAATAGTTTCAACAACTTTTAAATTAAGTTGCAACTTAACATTTCAAAATTATAATGCTAGTACTGAGTTTTCTTCAGCATCAATACCATTATTAACATACTTATCAGCACTTTCATCATTTACCCATTTTTCACCGTCTAATAAATATTTGAATTGGTATTCATTTTCAGTTGGCAAATCAATGATCGCTTTAAATGATCCATTTTTTAATTTTTTCATACTAACTGGTTCAGCGGTATTCCAATTATTAAATTCACCTAACAATTCAACTTTGCTAGCTCCATTTACAGTTTCCTTATCCATTAAAAATGTAACTTTACAAACTGGTTTGCTTTTTAAAAATTGCTTCTTTAAACTCATAATATTTTTTTTTAAATTTTACTCAACAAAAATAACTTAGAATAAGGTAATTTTATACAACTCATTTTTCATATTTATATACTAAATTGATAAGTTTACAAGTAAACTTTCTATACATGTTAATTTTGCACATTAAATAACTTCAATAAAATAAAATACTAATAACGTTACATTTTTAAATATCCTCAAATATCAACTACATATTTAAACTTAAATAGTAGTATCGTTAAGAAAAGACCTTAAAGCATCACTTATTCATAAATAATTGAATATCTTTATATAATCAATTACATTATAATTAGCATCTTTAATATTAATACTATGGATAAAAATTTTAAAGTAAAAGTAAATGATTCTTCAAGCTACGATTTTAAAGCTTCAGACATTAAAAAGTTAGATGTATTAAACTTATCCAAGTCAAAACTTCATGTTATAAACAACAACAAATCTTTTAACATAACACTTGAAGAATCTAATTTCTTAAATAAAGAATATGTAGTTAATGTAAACTCAAATAGGTACACTATTAAAATTTCGAATGAATTAGATGTACTTATTAAACAGTTAGGTTTTTCAGTTGGCTCATCCAAAAAAGAAAATGATATTAAAGCTCCTATGCCCGGCCTTATTTTAAGTATAAATGTAAAAGTTGGGCAAAAAGTAAACGAAGGTGATCAATTACTAATATTAGAAGCTATGAAAATGGAAAATTCAATTAGCTCTCCAAAAGAAGGTATTGTTAAATCAATCCATCTCAAAATCGGTGAAACTGTTGAAAAAGGAGTTCTAATGATTGAATTAGAATAAAGCCCTTCTCTACCTAATTTCTGTATTCTTAAAATTTTAAACTTCATTAAAATGAAAAAAATATTAATAGCAAATAGAGGTGAAATAGCCATTAGGGTTATGAAAACTGCAAAAAAAATGGGTATTAAAACAGTTGCTGTTTATTCTGAAGCAGACAGAAATGCGCCACATGTTAGATTTGCTGATGAATCGGTTTGTATTGGTGAAGCCCCTTCAAACAAATCGTACCTTTTAGGTGATAAAATTATTAAAGAAGCTAAAAAACTAAACGTAGATGGCATTCATCCTGGTTATGGTTTTTTAAGTGAAAATGCCAATTTTTCTGAATTATGCGAAAAAAATAATATTATATTTATTGGCCCAAAATCTAAATCTATTCGTATGATGGGCAACAAATTAGCGGCAAAAGATGCCGTTAAAGATTACAATATCCCAATGGTTCCTGGAGTTGACAGAGCAGTTACTGCCCCAAAAGAAGCTTCAGAAATTGCACGAGAAATTGGGTTTCCAATATTAATTAAAGCTTCTGCAGGTGGCGGCGGAAAAGGAATGCGGATAGTTGAACATGAAAAGGATACTGAAGAACAAATGGCTAGAGCAATTAGCGAAGCGACTTCAGCCTTTGGTGATGGATCTGTTTTTGTTGAAAAATACATTACTTCACCTCGTCACATTGAAATTCAAGTGTTAGCAGATAGCCACGAAAATGTATTGCATTTTTTTGAAAGAGAATGCAGTATTCAACGTCGACATCAAAAAGTAGTTGAAGAAGCTCCGTCATCAATTTTAACTCCAGAATTAAGAGAAGAAATGGGACAAGCAGCCATTAAAGTTGCAAAATCTTGTGATTATTTGGGAGCTGGTACCGTTGAATTTTTAGTTGATAGCAACCTTAATTTCTATTTTCTAGAAATGAATACTCGTTTACAAGTTGAACATCCAGTAACTGAATTAATTTCTGGTGTAGACTTAGTAGAACTTCAAATAAAAATTGCAAGAGGCGAAGCAATTTCAATAAAACAAGAAGATTTAAAGATAAATGGACATGCGCTAGAATTACGTGTTTATGCTGAAGATCCAATGAATGATTTTTTACCTAGCGTTGGAAATTTAAGCACCTATAAAATCCCGGTTGGTGAAGGTATTAGAGTTGATGACGGATTTGAAGAAGGAATGGATATTCCTATTTATTATGACCCAATGCTTTCAAAATTAATCACCTACGGAAAAACACGTAATGAAGCTATTCAATTAATGATAAAAGCTATTGACAATTATAAGGTTGAAGGAGCTAAAACCACATTGTCTTTTGGTAAGTTTGTTTGTCAACACGAAGCTTTTATTTCAGGTAATTTCGATACTCATTTTGTAAAAAATTATTACACTCCTGAAAAGCTTCAGGCTGGTTTAGAAGAAGAAGCTAAAATAGCAGCCCTAGTAGCATTAAAAATTTATTTAGAAGATCAAAAAAAATTAAGAGTTCCTCTTACTAACTAATTACACAATTCTTATGGATTCAAAAATTGAAAAATTAAACAAACGAGTTGCATTAGCAAATTTAGGTGGTGGAAATGAACGAATTAAGAAACAACATGCAAAGAAAAAACTTACTGCACGAGAACGTATTGACTATTTATTAGACGAAGGTTCTTTTGAAGAAATGGGTGTTTTAGTTACACATAGAACCACAGATTTTGGAATGGAAAATGAAATCTATTTTGGAGATGGTGTTGTAACCGGTTATGGTACAATTAACGAAAGATTGGTGTATGTTTTTGCACAAGATTTTACAGTGTTTGGAGGAGCATTATCCGAAACTCACGCTGAAAAAATTTGTAAAATAATGGATCAGGCAGTTAAAGTTGGTGCTCCTTGTATTGGCTTAAATGACTCTGGTGGGGCACGAATTCAGGAAGGTGTTAGATCTCTTGGTGGTTATGCTGATATTTTTTATAGAAATGTACAAGCATCGGGTGTTATTCCACAGCTTTCAGCAATTATGGGACCGTGCGCCGGTGGTGCCGTTTATTCTCCTGCAATGACAGATTTTACTTTTATGGTTGAAGACACTAGTTATATGTTTGTAACGGGTCCCAATGTGGTAAAAACAGTTACTAACGAATCTGTAACTGCTGAAGAATTAGGAGGTGCAAGTACACATTCAACAAAATCTGGTGTTACGCATATTACTTCAGCTAACGATATTCAATGTTTAGAAGACGTTAAAACGCTGTTAAGTTACATTCCTCAAAATAATAAAGAAACAACTAAAAAGTTACCGTATAAAATTAATGATGAATTAAGATTACAACTTGAAACAATTATCCCTGAAAACACAAACAAACCTTATGATATGCACAAGGTTATAAATGGGATTATTGATAAAGCATCTTTTTTTGAAATTCATAAATATTTCGCTGAAAACATTATTGTTGGATTTGCTCGGTTAGCTGGTAGAAGCATTGGAATAGTTGCAAACCAACCTATGAATTTAGCAGGTTGTTTAGATGTAAACAGCTCAGTAAAAGCTGCTCGTTTTACACGTTTTTGCGATTGTTTTAATATTCCTTTATTGGTTTTAGTTGATGTACCTGGTTTTTTACCTGGAACAGACCAAGAATGGAATGCAATAATCACAAATGGCGCTAAATTATTATATGCTTTAAGTGAAGCTACAGTTCCAAGAATTACCGTAATTACGCGAAAAGCATATGGTGGAGCTTATGATGTGATGAATTCAAAACACATTGGGGCAGATATGAATTTTGCATGGCCAACTGCAGAAATTGCTGTAATGGGTGCAAAAGGTGCTGCTGAAATAATTTTTAAAAACGAAATTAAATCGGCTAAAAATCCTGAAGAAAAACTGAAAGAAAAAGAAGCTGAATACGCTTTAAAATTTGCAGATCCATACAGAGCCGCAAGAAGAGGTTTTATAGATGAAGTTATTTACCCGAAAAATACACGAAGAAAATTAATTAAAGCTTTTCAAATGTTAGAAGGTAAAGATGTAAATTTACCTAAAAGAAAACACGGTAATATCCCATTATAAGGAAACTATTAAACAGTATAAATTTTTTAATTGTTGTAAACTTTTCCACAACATTTTTTAAACTTTAAACCACTTTTACAAGGACAAGGATCGTTTCTTCCAATTGTTAGTTTTATTTTTTTTATTTTTCTTGAATCCATTTTCTGATTGAAAATTTTTTCTAACAATTCATATAATTCAGGATGCTTTTTTGCTAATAGTTTTGGGCGCTCAAAGAAGTATTCGCTAGCGACAGAAAAAAACTCAGCTTTATTAGTTCCTCCGTATGGATTTATATCTGACTCCTCATCAAATATTTCATCAATCTTTTTATTAATTAAATCTATCCAAGGTATTGTATATTGCTTTTCTAGCAACAAAGAAGGAACTCCATCAATATATCCATCTATTTTATCTATAAGATGAATAAATTCGTGAATTGCAGTGTTTTTTTTATCCATTTCATTTTCAAAACCATGCCTTAATGCTTGTTTTGAAAGTACCATCATATTATCCATATAACCAGTTCCTACCATTCCTAAAATACTTCTATTTGAGCCTTCGGTTTCAAACTTATTATTAAACATTGTTGGATATAATAAAACTTCTTTAATATTGGTATATCTCCATGTATCAAAGCCAAAAATTGGAATAATAGCACTTGATGCTACTAATAATTTATCTGTGACATTAATAGACGTTTCAATTCCTGTAATTCTACAATTCAATAAAAATTCTTGAACTCTATACTCAAATCTAATTTTTTCTTCTTCGTTTAAAGAATTATAAAATGCAACATTTTTTTTTAATATAATTCTTTTGTCACCATTAAAAGGTTCTGTTGGTTTAAGCCATTTTTCTTTAAAATTTTTATTCTTTTTGAAAACAAAAACGCCAATAATGGCTATTGAAATAAAACTAAGGAAATAAACCATTTAAATTGAATTATTATAAAGTTAGGTAAAAATACAATTAAATTGAAGAGAAGATAAAAACCTTGTAAAAGCAAGATTTTACGGTAAGCTATTAAGTATAAAATCGTCTAATAAACAAAGAGTTACGATTTTTATCTTTTTAAAATTTAATTGAATGTTCTTTTGGTTAGTTGACTCTTTAGAAAAAGTCAGTATTTTTTAATATTGACTTTTTTAAATAATTTCAGCAGATAACCCTTTCGTTAAAAGTCTTGTACATCGAGGTTTTAAATCGTTGTATTCACCTGTTTTAACAGTACATTTTCCTTTATAGTGAACTAATAAAGCACATTGTTCAGCTTGTTCCAAAGTATGATCACAAATATCAATTAACGAATCAATTACGTGATCAAAAGTATTCACATCATCATTAAACAAAACAATCTCATTCTGATTGGTTTCTTGCTCTAATACATCAACTTCTTCTTCTATTTTTCTCTTTGTACTCATACTGCTAAAATAAAAAATTATTTTAAATACTTCAAAGACACCCAGTTATTACGTTCAATAACTTTATTTAAAGTTAAACCAAATTTAGAAACTGCAGCATCAATAATTGGAATATCTTCTTTATAAAAACCACTAAATAAAATAACACCTTCTGCATTTAAACAATTCATATAAGTATCCATATCATTCAATAAAATATTCCTATTGATGTTTGCAATAATTACATCATACTTTTTATCAGCTAAAAGTGAAGCATCACCTTCGAAAACCGAAATTTGTTTACAATTATTTCTTTCTACATTTTCTAAAGAATTTTCATAACACCAAGTATCAATATCAATAGCATCAATTGGTTGAGCTCCTTTCATTTCAGCAAAAATGGCTAAAATTCCTGTTCCGCAACCCATATCTAATGTTTTCTTATTGGTTAAATCTAACTGTAATAATTGCTGCACCATCATATGTGTAGTTTCATGATGCCCTGTGCCAAAACTCATTTTTGGTTCAATTACAATATCATATTTTAAGTTTGGATTTTCGTGAAAAGGTGCTCTAATACTTACCAAACCATCTACTTGAATTTGGTTAAAATTCTTTTCCCATTCACTATTCCAATTGGTTTGTTCAATTACCTCTTCTTTATAACTAATTTCAAACTCATCAGAATTTAAAATTTGAATATTATTTAAAATTTCTGCATTCCAGTCATTTTCCTGAATATAAGCCGAAACACCATCTTCATTTTCAACAAAACTTTCAAAACCTACAAAACCTAACTGTGCAATTAAAATCTCAGTAGCTGGTTCTTTTGGTAGTACTTTAAAAGTGTACCTAATATAATTTATCATATCTGTTTTATTATAAAATGCAAAAATACGGTTTCCTTTTACAACAAAAGAAAACCGTATTTATATTTTAAACTATTTTTTAATATTGGCTTAGAATGATTTTACCAACGCAATAAAATCTTCAGCATTTAAAGCTGCACCACCTATTAAACCTCCATCAACATCTTCTTTAGAAAATATCTCTTTTGAGTTAGAAGGTTTTACACTTCCTCCATATAAAATTGATACATTTTCAGCAACTTCAGTAGTGTATTTATCAGCAACAATTTTTCTGATAAAAGCATGCATTTCTTGTGCTTGTTCTGGCGAAGCTGTTTCACCTGTTCCAATTGCCCAAACTGGCTCGTATGCTAAAACTATATTTTCCCAAGCTGAAGCTTCTAAATGAAATAATCCATTTTTTATTTGGCTTTCAACTACATTAAAATGATTGTCAGATTTTCTATCTTCTAATACTTCACCAAAACAAAATATTACTTCTAAGTTGTTTGCCAAAGCTGCATTTACTTTTTCAGCTAAAATAGCATCAGTTTCACCAAAATATTCACGTCTTTCTGAATGTCCTAAAATCACAGTTTTTAATCCCAGTGAAGTTAACATTTCAGCAGAAATTTCTCCTGTAAAAGCTCCACTTTTAGCTTGATGCATATTTTGAGCAGCAACCTCAACTGCTGAACCATCTGTAGCTCTAACAACTTCAGTTAAGTTAACAAATGTAGGCGTTACAATAACTCTAGTGTTATTAAGTGTTAAACCTTGCACATTGGCAACAACTTCATTTGCTAATTGTATTGACTCTTGAATATTTTTATTCATTTTCCAGTTACCTGCAACTATTTGTTTTCTCATGATAGTATATTTTTTACTTTTTTATTGTTCAAATTAATCTCACAAATTTACAATTTATCATTTAAATAATAACCTTCTAAATAGTTCTTTGCGCAATCGTTTTCGATTTGTTACCAAAATCAATTTTAGTTTTATTGATTGTTTTATTTGATGAACAACTATAACTTACCATTTTAAAATTATTACTTTTGCATAATTCTTAATTTAAACCAATGAACAGACAAGAACTTATTGCTCAAATTCAACAAAAAAAATCGTTTTTATGTATTGGTTTAGATGTAGATTTAAGTAAAATTCCAGCACATTTACTAGCTGAAGAAGATCCAATTTTTGAATTCAATAAACAAATAATAGACGCAACACATCATTTAGCTGTTGCCTATAAACCTAATACTGCTTTTTACGAAGCTTACGGAATTAAAGGTTGGCAAGCTTTAGAAAAAACCATTAATTACATTAACGCTAATTATTCCGAAATTTTTACCATTGCTGATGCAAAACGTGGAGATATTGGAAATACATCAACAATGTATGCAAAAGCTTTTTTTGAAGATTTAAATTTTGATTCGGTTACAGTTGCTCCATATATGGGAAGTGATTCTGTTGAACCTTTTTTAGCTTTCGAAAATAAAACTACCATATTATTGGCTTTGACTTCCAACAAAGGTGGACTTGATTTTCAAGGTCTAAAAACTGAAGATAACGAATTATATAAAGAAGTTATAAAAACAGCTTTAACGTGGAGAAATTCTGACAATTTAATGTTTGTTGTTGGAGCTACAAAAGCTGAATATTTTTCAAAAATTAGAAAAATTGCTCCTAATCACTTTTTATTAGTTCCTGGTGTTGGCGCACAAGGTGGAAATTTACAAGATGTTTGCAAGCATGGAATTACTAAGGATTGTGGTTTGCTAATTAACTCTTCAAGAGGAATTATTTATGCCGGAAATGATGAAAATTTCGCAAAAGACGCACAATGTGAAGCATTAAAACTACAACAGCAAATGGAAACTATTTTAAATGAAAAAAGCCAAGGTTAATGACTCCTCGGCTTATATAATTCAAACAATTACGTTTTTGTTTTTTCAATCTAATAAATTAATTCAAAGTAACTATACAACTGAAAACAAAGCTTGTAATTATACAGCTAAATTACAGCTAGTTTCATTTAATAATCGGCATTTGATTTGAATGGTTTTATTTATGATTTAAAAGTGTATAAATCCTCTATGAAAACATTAGCAAACTTTACTTTCAAAAAGAATATGCTCTGAAATTAGAACTTCCTTTAAAAACATAAAAAAGACTGCCCTTTCAGACAGTCTCTTTCAATTAATTTATAAATGCATATTACATTAATAATGCGGATTTTCATCTTCTAAAAAGCCTGTTTTTTTATGACCTTTAAAAACATAGTTTACCCCTGGAGCCCAATCAAATTCGGCTTCAAAATAAATTTCATCAACTAATGTATTACTTGTTGTAATATAAGTCTCTTTTGTAATAGTTCCATTAGTAAGTATTACAGTTCCTCCATAAAGCACTTCAATTCCATCGTCACCTGTAAATGTTAGGCCAGATGTATTTGTTATAACTTTAGTCTTAATTTCCATCCAATTAAAATGGTCATCAATCCACATTACACCATCATCGGCAGCTGTATTGTAAGTGCTTAGAGTTACATAGTCACCTCCATAAGCAGGTGTTTCACCGTCTGGCTCAAGTGCTATAACCCACCAATCAGCGGCCATAGTGTTTACAGATGATTCAGCTACTGTATAATCTTCATATCCTTCATTTGGAGAACATGCTGCAACTAACAATAAACTAAGTATTAAAATTTTTATAGTATGTTTCATTGTATTAATTTTTATATTTTTATTTATTAATCTTAGTTATATGCAAAAACATAATTCCAACCCGTTGAGAATGTAATATCAAAAGTATTTGTTATTGGATCATAAATACCATCTGCATCATTAACTGTACTATAGTTATAAGGTTGATCTATAACGTACATTACATCTCCGTCCATTTGAAAATAAAGTGGCAATATTCCACCCCCACCCATATCAGTAGCGTAAAAAATGCTTGTCGTTCCAGCTACTAAAGAAATATTCCCTGTTCTTGTTGGTGTATTTGTATCATAAATATCACCCGAAACATCAGTTCCAACTATTGAAGGATTATGAACAATAACAGTTTGAGATACACTACCATCATAACCATCTGAATTGGTTGCTGAATAACTTATGTTAAACACTCCTATATCACTTGTATCAACTGATCCACTAATTGTTACTTCTATTTCATTTTCACCTTCCATAGCTATTGCTGAAGGTGTAAAAGATTCTCCAATTTCAAGTATTACAAAAGGTTGATAATCAAATGTTGGAAAATTTGTTATTGTAGATTCTATAGGATCCTCCTCGGTACAAGAAACTATTGCTAAGATTGCAAATACCGAAAATAATTTTATTATTTTATTTTTAATTTTCATTATTTTATATTTTTAAGATTCAACTATACTACTACTTTTGATCCCACCAAACTTTCTCAGTAATTGATCCTTTTTGTGTTATATTTGGATTTTTTGTTACTTCTGTGTCTGGGTAAAAAATTGTATTTGGAGTTTGATTACCAGTTAATACAGAGCTTACAGATACTACTAAATTTCCTATAGAATAATCTTCATTTCCAAGTGTTGTAGTTTCTGGATATTGAGTTCTATTTACTTCAAAAAATGCTTCAATATTATTGATATAAGCTAATGAAGCCCATTTTTGAATCATTACTTGTCTTAAAGACGTTTCAACACCTGCTGATGCTACATATTCGTAATTCCCTCCAGAACTAATCAAATCTTGAGCATCATTTGTATCTAAACCATAAGTTGCAAATGAATTTATTACCCCTTGATTATATGCAGCGTTTGCACCTGCGCCTCCTGCATATCTAATTAAAGCTTCAGCTTGTAAAAAGTTACTTTCAGAAACAGTTAGTAGATAAACTGGTGTTGTTGAAACAACATTTGGTCTCGTAAAATTAGCTGCAACTTCAGAAGCAAAACTTCCTCTATCTCCTTGAATTAATCCTCTAAATAAATTTTCATCATTTCTACGATAAACAGCTTCCAGTCTAGAATCTCCATTTGCAGTATAAAATTCAATTAATGATGAACTACCTACATTATTTACATCTCCTAATCTATCTAACTGCACATCATAAAATGGATTTGCCTTATTTTGCGCATCTTCATAAATTGCAAATCTAGCATCAGAAGTAATAAAATTATTATCGTTAATAAGCGCCATAACTCCAGCTGAATTAGCTTGACTAGTATATGCCATTCTTAAATATAACTTCAATTTTAAAGTATTAGCAAACTTCATCCAATCACTCATATCTGCATTATAAATAGCATCCTGAGACCCTACTGTTGATGCAGATGGATTATTGTTATATTGAGTAACAGCAGCTTCTATTTCAGCTATTAAACCTGTGTAAACATCACTACCTGCATCTAAATTTGGTGTTATATTTTCAGAACCCAATAAAGCTTCAGAATAAGGAATATCACCGTACAAATCTGTCAACACTTGGAAAGTATAAACTCTTAATAATGTAGCAATTAAATACGTTCCTGTATCTCCGTCTTCAGTAGATTTATTAATTACATAGTTTAGATCGTTTAAACAACCTGCATATAATTCATTCCATAATCTATCAGAAAAATCTGTATTCATATTATAGGTGTCAATGTTTGTATATTGACTTGCACTTGGCGACTGTGTATGATATTGCGCCAAGAACCCACCTAAATTTGTTAATTGCCCTCCCAAACCTGTTACCAAAGAACCTTGAGCAGCAGTTAATACTAAACTCTTTTCAACATCAGTTGGTGTGTTTGGGTTTGTGTTTATGTCTAATTCATCTTCACAAGCTGTTAAAAGAGCGAAGA
>NZ_WTAR01000096.1 GCF_013139515.1 Lutibacter sp. | reverse complement strand
AGCGTTATATTTGTTACTTATATCTAACCTATTCATGCGTAGAATTTTCATTTTAATTGTTATAAGTTACCTATTTCAAGCAAGTTTACTTGCACAAATACCAGGTTTAACAACATTTACAATTGATAATGGACTTCCTAGCAATACTATTTATGACACTGCTCAAGATGAAAACGGATTTATGTGGTTTGCTACTGATTATGGGGTTAGTAAATTTGACGGTCTTACTTTTAATAATTTTACAATAAATGACGGCCTTCCTGGCAATGAAATTTTGAAACTTTATAAAGATTCCAAAAATAGAATTTGGATGTCTGCATTTAATGGAAATGTAGGTTTTATAAAAAATGGGAAAATTCATAATAAAAATAACACTCCATATTTAAAAAAAATAAATGCTTCAACATTTGTTTATGATATTTTTGAAGATTCAAAAAATCAAATTTGGTTTTATCAAAACATGAATAACATTAAAGTGCTAAAAACAAATTTAAATATTCAGAATTATTCTTTAGATGCTAATGTTAACGTAAAAAAAACTTCTCTTATTCTAGAAGATGTTCATGAAAAAGTGCGCTTATTAACTTATTTTATAAAAAATAAAAAGCCGTTTATTATTTCAAAAACCATTTCAGACAATTTCAAAAAAAAAGAATGGGAAAATTACAATCCAAAACAATTTAATCAAAACGCAATAAATAAAATAAATAATAACCTAGGTGTATTATTAAGAGATAAAGATGATATTATTAAAAAAATCTCGAACTCTATTATTAATGAACAAAACAATTACTTATCAAAAACATATAAAGTTGGGAAAAATTATTGGGTTACTAATTTAAACAAAGGAATCTTAATTTTTAACGAGGCTAATAATTATAATTCCCCTAAAAAAACTTTAAAAGATGTTCAAACAAATCGTGCATATATTGATTCAGAAAAAAACATTTGGATTGGAAGTCAATCAAATGGAGTTTTTTTATTTCCCAATCTTCATATAAACGGAATTCAATTTGATGACAGCAAAATGAATGATCTACATTCCCTAAATTTATTTAACAACAACATAATTCTTGGAACTGAACATGGAGAAATTATACAATTAGATACCAAGACATTACAAGTAAAAAATATTATAGAAACTGGCACATATAGTAAAAGAATAAGAAAAATTAACTATGATGAAAATTCTCTTCTCATTCTAGGGGATTACAATATACATAAGTTAGATAGAGCTTTAAAAATAAAAAAAGTCAAAAACATGTATGATGTTGATTTTCGAAAGGCTGGTTTAAGAAATTTTAAAGATGTTACTTTTACAAATGAATTTATAGTAACAGCCAATGCAAATGGTGTAGCAAAAATTAACAAAAAAACAAATATTACAACAAGACTTTGGAACAAAAGAAGTACATCTATTCTTTTTGACAATAATAAAAAACTTTGGATTGGAACTACCATAGGGTTATTTCACAAAAATAATGATACTATTGAGAAGTACAATTTAAACGAACAGTTTAATAATAGTATTATTTATGCTTTAGAAAATTCATCACAAGGCTTGCTTATTGGTTCTAACTCTTATGGGTTTGGTATTTTAAAAAATAAGGAGTTTAAAACGTATAATACTGAAGATGGCCTTTTAAGCAATTATATTAAATCTATTTTTGTTGATTCTACTCATAAAATTTGGTTATCAACAAATTTCGGATTGAATTGTATTGATCTTAATGAAAATAATGAACTAATTACTGTAAAAAGCTACACTACCTCTGACGGACTTTATAGTAATGATGTTAGAGCTTCATATGTAAAAGAAAATAAAGTGTACGTTGCTACGTCAAAAGGTTTAAATATTATTGATTTAACTGAAGAATCAAACTCAATTTTAACGCCAAGCGTTCATATGAACGAAATTCTATTAAACAATAACAGTATTGATAAATCTAGTGGACAAACATTTAACAATCAACTAAACAACATTCAATTTAATTTTTCTGGAATTTCATTTAAAAGCTTAGGGAACATATCTTTTAAATACCGTTTAAAAGGTTTAGAAAAAGATTGGATTTCTACTAAAACAACTACCATAAGATATTCTTCTTTACCACCAAATAATTATACTTTTGAATTTAAAGCTATTTCAAAAAACAAATTAGAAAGTGTTCCTTATAAATTTATGTTTACCATAAAACCACCTATTCATAAAACTTGGTGGTTTATAAGCAGTTACATATTTATTATTGTGGTAATTACTACATTCCTATTATACCAAAGAAGTAGAAAAATAAAACATAAACAAAAAACTAAAGAACAAATTTCAAATTTACGCTATCAGGCATTAAATGCACAAATGAATCCTCACTTTATCAATAATTTACTGGTAAATATTAATGCTTTGGCTGATAAAGGGGTTCTAAAAGAAGTTAAAGGAAGTCTTGATAAATTTGCTGAATTAGTAAATTTAATTTTAAATTCAACAAAATGTAATCTGATAAGTTTGAGTGACGAAATAAAAATGGTTGAACTATATTTAGAACTTCAAAAATTAAGATTCAACAAAAATATCTCTTATTCAATTAACACAAAACTTATTTCAGAAGACGAACTAGAAGGTATTTTAGTACCACCAATGATTTTACAACCTATTATTGAAAATTCATTTAAACATGGATTTAAAAATGGCGATAAGGAAAACTCTATTCAAGTAAATTTTAAAATTGAAGGAAGTGAATTTTTAATTTGTGAAATTTCTGATAATGGAATTGGAATAAAAAATAATAGCAATAATTTACCTAAATCTAAAAGCTCAGGTATTTCATTTTCTAATATTAATGAACGTTTGCAATTAATTAAAGAAAGTGAAAGTGACGAAAAACTAGTATTAATTTCTAATATAACCGATGAATTTAATACTTTAGTGGGTTTAAAAATAACTTTAAAAATTCCTTTAATTAGTTTTTAACCCATTTTTATATGATTAATGCTATTATTATTGAAGACGAAACTGCTGCATACCAGCATTTAAAAAATATTGTTGAAACCAATTATAATTCTCAAATAAAAATTATTGGTCATGAAACTGGCGTAGAAAAAGGTATAAAACTAATAAATAATTTAAATCCTCAATTAATTTTTTTGGATATCGAATTGCAAGATGGAAATGGGTTTGAAATTTTAGATTATTATCATAATAATATAAAATCTGAAGTTATATTCACAACTGGCTTAAGAGATTACAAAGAAAAAGCAATGGATTATTTTGCTTTTTATTACTTAAACAAACCTATAATAAAAGAACAATTAACAACCGTACTAGATAAATTTTTAGCAAAACAAACAGCTTTTGACAGCGAAAAGTATAGTGCATTTAAAACACAAGTTGATAACAAACATAATAAAATAACGCTTCCAATGAAAAATGGAGGTTTTAATGTTATTGAACTTAATGATATTTTATATTGTGAAGCTGATGGAAGTTATACTCATATTTTTACAACCGACAATAAAATTTGTATTGTTTCTAAAAATTTAAAAAAGATTGAAAGTATTTTGCCTAAAACCATATTTTTTAGAATACACCGTTCAACACTATTAAATTTAACTCACATTGCTAACTATAACAATAGTGGAGAAATTTTGCTTAGCAATAATAAAAAATTATTAGTTTCTTCAAGAAATAAAACAAGTTTTTTAAGAATTTTAAAACTCATGAATTACTCTATTTAATTCAATTTTCGCCTTTCAAAATAATACCAACCTAACGGAATTAACAATAACAACACATACGAAATTAATACTATTACATTCCCTTTTTTAATTACCGTTGGTTCAAATTTAAACGCTACTGTATGTTTTCCTTTTGGAATTTCCATTCCTCGTAAGACATAATTAACTTGATAATGAGGTGTAAATTCACCGTCAATATAAGCATTCCAACCATTTTTATAATACATTTCAGAAAATACTGCAAATTGATTTGTTGAAGTATTAGATTCATACTTTAACTCATTTGCTTTATAACTTACTAAATTAATAAAAGCGGCAGAATCTTTTATATAGCTATTTGAAAAACTATCAGAAATTTGATTTTTATTAATTACAACATCTGTTTTTGTATGTAAACTATCTAAAGCAGTAATTTCATCATTTGCAGTTGTTACAACTTTTATAGTATTAACAAACCAAGCATTTCCATTTGCTTCAGGGTTTTGTTGAACTGCGATCTTTCTACTTCCGTCTTCAAAAATTAAATATTTGGTGTTTAACATATTCAACACTTCAATATTATTTTTAGATAAATGAAAATCATATAACTCTTGATAACGCCTTGGTTTTGCCGCATGATAACCTCCAATAGATTTATGAAAATAGGAAGTAGCACCATCTGCCATTATATTTTTAGTAAAATCTGCAACACGATACACACTTTTATCTTTCAAAATTTCTTTATCAACTTCTGAAGCAACAAACGGTTTATCAACTTTTCTTGCTGAAACAAAAAAATCATTATTTACATAACGTTTATCAACATTTATTAAATCAAATAATAACAAAATTGCAAAAACAATTATTAAACTGTTTTTAGCTATTTTTTCTTTTAAAAACAACCAAATTACCCCAGAAAATAATACTACGAATATGAGCGACCGTAAACTATCATTTACAAAAAGTGTTTTTCTATCAGTACTAATTGCATCTAAAAAACCTGCAATTTGTTCTTCTATTTGAAGATCCACAGCTGTTTCAAAAGTAAATAAACCAGTACCTCCAATTACAAAAAATAATGCCAAACCTCCAACAATAATTGTTGACCATTTTAATGCATGTAATTTAATTTCTTTTGAATTTTCTGAAGAAAATAGTGCTTTCAAACCTAAAATTCCTAATAATGGAATTGTCAATTCTGCAATAACTTGTATTGATGAAACTGCTCTAAATTTATTGTATAACGGAACGTATTCAATAAAAAAGTTCGTTAAAAAGGTTAAATTTTTACCCCAACTTAATAAAATTGAAAAAATTGTGGCAGCTAACAACCAATTTCTAAGCTTTCGTTCAACTAAAAATAACGCTAAAACAAATAGAAAAATAAATAACGCTCCTACATAAGCTGGAGCTGCAACAATGGGTTGATCTCCCCAATACATTGATGAAAACTGAGCTAAATAATTAGCATCTTTTGGGTTTAATCCGTTATTTACAGCATCTTGAAAAAAGTTTTTCACTTCACTATTTTCTATACTTTCATGTCTAGTTCCTCCCATAAAACGAGGAATAAACAAATTAAAAGTTTCAGCTTTACCGTAACTATACTCAGTTATATAATCTTTAGATAAACCTGATGATGTTACATGTTTTAAAGAACCATCTGGATTGATAGTTAATTCACTTTTACTACGTGTACTTTGCTTAGAGTACTCCTTCATAGCAAGTAAACTAGTGGCATTGGTTCCAATAGCTAAAATAATCGCAACAACTAATATTGCAACACTTTTAATAAATTGTGGAATTTCTTTACTTTTTATATGTTCAATAAGTTGTACAATTCCAAAAATTAAGACTAAAAACAATAAATAATAGGTCATTTGAACGTGACTTGCACTAATTTCTAATGACATTGCTATAGAAGTTACAATAAATCCCAGCAAATATTTTTGTTGAAAAACCAATAAAATTCCAGCTAAAACTAATGGCATATAAGCAATTGCATGTGCTTTTGCATTATGCCCAACACCTAAAATTATAATTAAATAAGTTGACAAGCCGAAACCTAAAGCACCAACAATGGCTAGTTTCCAATCAACTTTTAATACTGTTAATAAAATAAAAAAGCCAAAAAAGTATAAAAATAAATAATCTGCAGGTCTTGGTAAAAAACGTAATACTTTATCAATTTTTTTAATAAAATCATTTGGGTAGTATGTGCTTACTGCATAAGAAGGCATTCCTCCAAAAGAAGTGTTTGTCCAATAAGGCTCTTCATTGTGTTCTTTTCTAAAATCTTTAATTTCTTTTGAAGAACCTATAAATTGAGTAATATCACTTTGTTGAATCTTTTTCCCTTGTAAAATTGGCGAAAAATAAGCTACAGCTACAAAAACAAAAATTGCAATGGCTATAAGATAAGGTGTACTCTTTTTTATTGAAAAATTCATTTATTTATCGTCTTTAACATCTTCAAAATCAACATAATCACCTACGTTTTTATTTGTTTCTTTTTCATTTTGAGGCTTTTTATCAATACTAGTTTCACCAATATTTCCAGTTTCTTGTTTGTATTGATTTTCTTGTTGCTCTCGCATTTTCTTTTCTACATTATTAACCATTTTTCTTAAAAATAATGGCATAATATACTTTCCAATAAATTTGAAAGCATAAATAATAATAATTATAATTGCTATCGTTCTTAACAATCCCATTTAATAAAGTTTTTATAATTTTCAAAAATAACAATTTGACAGTAACTAAAACGTTTAATTATATAAAATCTTATATTTGACACACCAATCAACCAACAATATGAAGAGAGTTTATTTATTACTACTACTTTTTAGCAGCTACCAAATGGTAAATGCACAATATACAGAAATTATCAACTCTAAAAGGCCTGGTTTTTCTGAAAGCCCATATAGTGTAGGTACTGATGTTTTTCAGTTTGAAACTGGTTTATTTTACAGAACTAGCAACAACGAATTATCAGGATCAAAACCAACTACTGTTGGTGGAGAATTATTTTTTAGATATGGGAAGTTTTTTGAAAACTTAGAAGTAAATGCCAAAATTGCATATCAACGTGATGAAATTTTAAACACTCCCGATCCAAATTTCAATATAAGTGGTTTAAGTGAACTTACTATTGGCGCAAAATATTTAATATATCAACAAAAATACACCGATAAGTCTAAAGAAATTAGAAGTTGGAAACGAAGATTAGCTTTTGATAAAAAGCGTTTAATCCCTTCAATTGCTGCTTCTGTGGGTGTAAACACGAACTTTTTAGGTGAAGGTTTTAAAGCAAATGAACTAAGTATTAAAGGCGCTGTATTATTACAAAACGATTTTTCGGACAGATTGGTTTTATTAACGAACTTAATTGCCGATAAAATTTTATCTGATTCTAATGAATATTCGTACATCGCAACAATGACGTATGCGCTAAACTACAAATGGTCTTATTTTATTGAAAACCAAGGGATTTTTGAAAAAGGATTTTCACCAAAATATCACTTTGGAACTGGTGTTGCATATTTATTTTCTAAAGATTTACAATTAGATGCCTCTGTTAGAACCAATTTTTTTGATGATTATTCATTCCTATATTCATCAATTGGCGTGGCTTGGAGATTAGATAAACATTCTGATGAAGTGATTCAAAAAAAATCACCAAGAGCAAAACTTTCGAAAAAACAAAAAGGAAGAAAAAAAGGAAATTTCTTTTCAAGAATGTTTAAAAAGAAGAAAAAAAGAAATTAAAAATTTATGATTACAATTCAAGAAATGATTTCAAAAAAGGAAATGAAAGCTTTTGTAAAGTTTCCTTTTAAACTATATAAAAACAACCCGTATTGGGTTCCTCCCATTATAAATGACGAATTAGATTCATTTGATACAGCTAAAAATCCTGTTTTTGAACATGCTGAAGCTCGCTTTTTTGTAGCAATTAAAAACAATGAAATTGTTGGGCGCATTGCAGCAATTAGTAACTATACTGAAATAAATGAGCAACAACTTAAAAAAATGCGTTTTGGTTGGTTTGATTTTATTGATGATATTGAAGTTTCAAAACTATTATTACGTAAAGTTGAAGAAATTGGAGTTCAACACAAATTAGAATTTATGGAAGGTCCAGTTGGTTTTTCAAACCTTGATAAAGTTGGAGTTTTAACTGATGGGTTTGACCATATTGGAACAATGATTACCTGGTACAACCATGCTTATTATAAAACTCATTTCGAAAAATTAGGGTTTACAATTGAAAAAGAATATTTAGAAAATAAGTTTGCTTTTAAAAATGTAAAACGCGAGCCACTTGAAAGAGTTAGTGCAATAATTAAAAAACGTTATCAACTTAAATCGTTAAATTTTAGTAAAACAAAAGATATCTTTCCGCATGTAAATAAAATGTTTGATTTATTTAATGAAAGTTATGCCTCGCTACCTTCTTTTGTACCAATTTCTGACGTTGAAAAGGCATATTTTAAAAAGAAATACATCTCTTTTATAAATCCAGAATACATAAAATTTGTATTAGATAAAGATGACAATATTATTGCTTTTGCCATTATAATGCCTTCATTTTCTAAAGCACTACAAAAAGCTAATGGTAAATTATTCCCTTTCGGATTGTTCCATTTGTTAAAAGCTAAAAAGAAAAGTAAAGATGTAATTCTCTATTTAATTGGCGTACATCCAAAACACCAAAGCAAAGGTATTCATGCATTGCTATTTCTTGAAATGCAAATTTCTTGTGAATTAAATGGTATTGAAAACTGTATTAGAACACCTGAATTAGCTAGTAATGAACCTATTGCTGCTATTTGGAAAAACTTTAACTCAGTTAATTTTAAAAAACGTTGTACGTTTAAAAAAGCAATTTAAATGCAATTATTCTATAATTCTAAAATAACAACAACCACTACACAATTTACTTTCGACAAAACTGAAAGTAGACATATAGTGCGTGTATTAAGAAAAAAAGAAGATGATAAAATTTTTATTACAAATGGTTTAGGAGAATTGTTTACATCTGAAGTTATAATTGCAAACGATAAAAAATGTTTGGTTAAAATTATCCATGTTGAAGGTTTTAAAAAACCTTGGAATTACTATTTACATATTGTAATTGCACCAACAAAATTAAACGATAGGCTTGAATGGTTTTTAGAAAAAGCCACTGAAATTGGCATAGATGAAATAACACCTATTATTTGTGAACATTCTGAGCGTAAAGTATTTAAAACGGAAAGAATGGAGAAAATAATTCATTCAGCAGCAAAGCAATCTTTAAAATATCATTTCCCAAAATTAAATGAACCTATTAGTTTTAAACAATTTTTAACTACCAATTTTACAGGACAATTATTTATTGCACATTGTGAAGAAACTGAAAAAAAATCATTAAAATCTCAACTTAGTCCAAATCAAAAAACAACTATTTTAATTGGCCCTGAAGGCGATTTCTCAACCAAAGAAATTCAGCAAAGTTTGGAACATAATTTTATTCCTGTATCTTTGGGAGAAAGCAGGTTACGAACAGAAACCGCAGGTGTTGTTGCAGTTCATAGCGTAGCTTTTATAAACGAAAAAGTTAATGATTAAACTTCGCTCACACATTCTTAAAAAAACACTTTTGCTTGTTGCATTTTTGTTTTTGCCTTTTGCTTTTGCAACAGCTCAGCAAATTGCAATACTAAAATACAACGGTGGTGGTGATTGGTACGCAAACCCAACAGCATTGCCAAATTTGATAAATTTTTGCAACACTACTATTAAAACTTCCATAAAAACAAACCCAGAGACTGTTGAAATTGGAAATATTGATATTTTTAATTACCCAATTGTATTTATGACTGGCCATGGAAACGTTCGTTTTTCAGAAAATGACATTGAAAATTTAAAAACGTATTTAATTTCAGGAGGTTTTTTACATATTTCAGATAATTATGGATTAGACAAATACATTAGAAGAGAACTAAAAAAAGTTTTTCCAAACCAAGAATTTCAAGAAATACCATACAATCACCCAATTTTTCATCAAACATTTAATTTTGAAAATGGAGTTCCAAAAATTCATGAACATGATAACAAACCTCCACAAGGATTTGGGTTATTTTACGAAGGAAGACTAATTTGTTTTTATGACTATGAAGCCGATTTAAGTGATGGTTGGGAAGATAAAGAAATACATCATGACAATTTTAAAACACGTGAAAAAGCTTTAAAAATGGGTGCTAATATTATTGAATATACTTTTAAAAACTAATATGCAGGAAAATTTAGATTCACTTGTTATAAATTTTGATACAGAAAGCCTTTGGGTTTTAAATATAACATTAGCAATTATTATGTTTGGTGTTGCTCTTGGTATTTCACCTAATGATTTTAAACGCTTATTTAAAACTCCAAAAATACTGCTAACAGGTATAATTTCACAATTTATTTTATTACCATTAGTTACTTTTATATTTATAAAATTAGTGAATCCAATGCCAAGTATCGCTTTAGGAATGATGATGGTTGCAGCTTGTCCTGGAGGGAATATTTCTAATTTCATGACACAAATGGCAAAAGGTAATGCTGCTTTATCAGTAAGTCTAACAGCTTTTGCTACACTTGTTTCCTTAGTAATGACACCTTTTAACCTTCATTTTTGGGGAAATTTATATGCACCAACTGCTGAAATTCTTCAAAGAATTGAATTAGACCCTTTAGAATTAGTTAAATTGGTAACTTTAATTCTAGGAATACCGCTACTTTTAGGAATGTTGGTTCGGAAATATAAAGCAACTTTAGCTGATAAATTATCAAAAATTTTAAAACCTATATCATTAATTATCTTTATGCTTTTCATAGTTATTGCCTTTTATGACAATTTTGATATTTTTATAAACTATGTACACTATATATTAATTTTAGTGATAGCTCACAATATTTTGGCTTTATTAACAGGTTTTTATTTTGCAAAAGTTATGAAACTATCCCATAAAAATCAAAAAACACTTTCTATAGAAACTGGCATTCAAAACTCTGGCTTAGGTTTATTATTAATTTTTAGCTTCTTTAATGGTCTTGGAGGAATGATGCTCCTTGTTGCTTTTTGGGCAATTTGGGATATTTTCTCTGGGTTGGTTTTAGCAAGTTATTGGGCCAAACAAAAAGTAAAAGAATAAATGACAAACGTTTGGTATCACATAATGCGAGTTTATATTAAAATTGGTCTTTTCTTTTTACATAAAAGAATAACCGTTGTTGGTAAAGAAAATATTCCAAAAAAAGGCGCCACATTATTTATTGGAAACCACCAAAATGCATTAATTGATGCTATTTTAATACCAGCTACTACCAAAAGAGAAATTCATTTTTTAGCAAGAGCTAGTGCTTTTAAGAAAAAGTTAATTAGTAACTTTTTAAGTTCACTTAATATGATTCCTGTTTACAGGATTAGAGATGGAATTAGTACTATTGAAAAAAATACTGCTGTTTTTGAAAAATGTATTGAAATTTTAAAAAATGAAGGCGCTGTTGAAATTTTTGCTGAAGGAGAGCATCATTTAAAAAGAAGAATTATTCCATTAAAAAAAGGTTTTGCTCGTATAATTTTAGGAACACTTCAAAAATATCCAGATTTAGAAATTAAAATTGTACCCGTTGGCTTAAATTATGATTCACATTTAAGTTATCCAAACTCTGTTTCTATCCATTATGGAAAACCAATTTTAGCAAATAATTTTATTGACAGAAAAAATTCTGATAAACGATTTTCAAAAATTATGAATGAAGTTTCTTCAGCTTTAAAAAAGTTAACACTTCACATTGAAGATGAAACAAATTACAATGAAATTATTACTAAATTAAATGCTCTTGAGGTTGATTATACAAATCCTATAGAAGCAAATGAAATAGCCGAAAATCTAAAAACAACCTCAACAAAAAAACCAACTAAAAAATATTTTAATTGGTTTGCGCTTATTCATTTAATAGCAAAACTTAATAGCATATTTCCGTTATTAATTTGGAAGTATTTAAAATCAACTATTAACGAAGTAATTTTTACTAATACATTTAGATTTGCTGCAATAGCAACCCTTTTTCCTTTGTTTTATCTAATTCAAACAGGAATTATATATTACTTTTTCAACTTAAAATATGCCTTATTATATTTGATTAGTTGTATTGTACTTGGCATAATTTCAACAAAAACAATGACGGTTAATTAAGAGTAAATAGTTGCAAAACTAAGATACCAAAAAACGTTTGTGCCAACTATCATTAACTGATACTTCCCAGTTAGAAACCAAATCAGCTTTGGTAGCCACCATATTATTAAAAACTATAGTATTCCCTGTTATTTTTTGCTGTTTTATAAAATTTTGAAAATCAGTTAAACTAACAACATTAATATTGTTATCATTTTTAAATGAGACGTTTAACTTGTTCGTTAAATCTAAATCAAAAGCATTTTCAAATTGCTTCATTAAATTAACAGAAGAATCTATTGAGCAACCAGAAACTTGATTATAATCTTCATCTACTGCCAAAATAATAAATTGATTGTATTTAATCTCGTACGAAGCTTTTAAGCCTTCTCCATGACGTTTCCATTCAGCAATAAAGCTTTCAATTTTAGTCGTAATAATATCCAACTCATTTTCTAAAAATTCTCTACTAGATTGGTACACCCAAACTCTAGAAGTATCAACTAAACTTTCAAAATTTACTAACATATTTATATTTTTTTATTGAATTTATTTTTTAAATCCTCTACTGTACTTAATTTTTTTCTTGGAAATGTTTTCTCTTTAATTTGAGCTAATACTTTTTTTGTATATAACGGGAAATCTGCATTTTGAATCCAAGAAGCATACCCTTTATCTTTTCTTAAAACATCTACCACTTTTTGATTTTTATACTTACCAAACGTAAAAATTTCTTCTCCTTCAGCATCAAAAAGTATAAAACCTGCAAAATCTGCTCTCTTATTGAACGTTGAATACTCATTCAAAAATTTTACATTATTTTCAAGGTCATCATACTTATCAAGTTGAGCTTTTAAAATTTCATACGTAGCTAAAGTATCAGCCTCTGCTGAATGTGCATTTTCTAGACTTTCACCACAATAAAATTTATAACCAGCACTTAATGTACGCTCTTCTTTTTTATGAAAAATTACTTGAACATCTATTGCCACTCTGTCATTCATATTAAAATCAACTTTGGCACGTAACATTTCTTCAGCTAATAAAGGAATATCAAATCTGTTTGAGTTAAAACCAGCCAAGTCACAACCTTCAATCATTTTGCTAACTTCTAAAGCTAGTTCGTTAAAAGTTGGTTCAGTAACTACTTTTTCATTCGTTATTCCGTGAATATCAGAAGATTCTTTTGGTATTTCCATTTCAGGGTTTACCAACCAAGTTTTACTCTCTTTATTTCCGTTAAGAAATATTTTAAGTATTGAAATTTCAACAATTCTATCTTTTGCTATATTAATTCCTGTTGTTTCTAAATCAAAGAAAATTATTGGTTTTTCTAATTTTAATTCCATAGTTTTTTTAAAATAATTATGTTGTAAATATACAATTTGTAATTTACGATTAATGATTTTACATCATCAGTTTTTTCATTTTTTTAACAAAATTTTAAGCTACTCACTCTCAAGCTGTTTTTTATAATTCTCAATTTCAATTTTATATTTTTTTGGCAATTCTGGTTCTTTAAAATTATATTTTTTTAAAGTTTCTAAAATAGTTTGAGCAACTAAAAACCTTGCTGTGGGCTTATCATCAGCTGGAATTATAAACCAAGGCGCATGTTCTTTTGAAGTTTTATTTAACAATTCTTGATAACAATATTGATATTCATCCCAAAGCTTCCGTTCTTTTAAATCTCCTGGTGAAAATTTCCAATTTTTTTGCTTCAATCGAAGTCTTCTTAATAATCTGTTTTTTTGCTCATCTTTAGAAAGATTCAAAAAGAATTTCAAAATAATGGTTCCACTATTAACCACATGTTTTTCAAAATTATTAATCTCTTCCATTCTATGATCAAAAAAATCAGCATCTAAAACTTCAATACTTGTTGCTGCAGGTATGTTTTCTCCAATTATATATTCAGGATGCACACGTGTAACCAATACATTTTCATAATGCGTTCTATTAAATATTCCTATTTTACCTCTTTCTGGCAAAGCAATATAATGACGCCATAAATAATCATGTTTTTTTTCTTTTTCTGAAGGTACTTTATAACTATGAACATTAATACCTTGTGCATTCACATCTTTAAAAACTTCTCTAATCAAGCTGTCTTTTCCTGAAGTATCCATTCCTTGCAAACAAATTAAAACTGCATGTTTACCTTCAGCATACATGGTATTTTGAAGCTTACTAATTTCTGTTCTAATTTTTTTTAACTTTTTCTCAGCTTTAATATTAACTTCTTTTGTAATACTTTCACTTAAATTTACACTTCCTATAACTTTGTAGCTTTCCATTTTAATAAAATATTTCAGCTAAATATATGAATTTTAAAAACTACTTAAAAATCTATTAAACATTATAAAAAAATCATTAATTTTTTCTTTCTAATCATGGCTTGTATCTATCTATAATTTAATTAACAATTAAAGGAATTACGGTTATTTGTAATGACTAAAACTAGAAGAATGAATAAAATAGTTATTATACAAGGAAGCTTTAGAAGTTATTGAAATACTAATAAATATGACGTTATAAATTTATATGATAAAAAAATAAATCATTTTGATTATGATTTTAATAATGATGACGGTTTTTTACCTTTAATGAAAAATGTTATCGAAAAATACGATACTATTATTTTTGCAACACCTATATATTGGTACTCTATGAGTGGCGTATTAAAAGTATTTTTTGATCGATTATCTGACTTACTTCATGTTTAAAAAGACTTGGGAAGAAAATTAAGAGGTAAAAATATGGGGATGATAAGTTGCAGATCAGGTCCAAAGCTAAAAGATAAATTCTCCATGCCTTTTATAGAATCTGCAAATTATTTAAGTATGAATTATCTTGGTAAAATTCATACTTGACTAGAAAATGATACTGAGATAACTTAAGAAGTAAAAACCAACATTCTAAATTTTACTAGTAATTTAAATTAATACACTATTTTTCTTCATCAATAACAAAGCATAATACATTTATTTAAAAACGCCTGAATAAATAAATTTAGGCGGTTTTTATTTATTCACTCTCGCTTACAATACTAAAATATAGTTTCTAAAAATGTGATATTCATCATATATTGATATATATCATAGTTTACATAATGAATAAGCCATATCTTTGAGAATACCAAAATTACAACGTATTATTTACACCTAAAATTATTGAAATGGCAAAAGTTAAAGGAGCTATTGTAGTAGATACAGAAACATGTAAAGGCTGTGAAGTTTGTATACCTGTTTGTCCTGAAAATGTTATTAGTATGACAACTGATGTTAACAGAAAAGGATATCATTATGCATATATGAGTAACCCAGAAGCTTGTACCGGTTGTACAAACTGTGGAATAGTTTGCCCAGATAGAGCAATATCAGTGTATAGAGTTAAAGTTCAAGCATAACATAATTAAAAATATTAGAATGTCTGAGTTAAAATTAATGAAAGGTAATGAAGCATTAGCTGAAGCAGCAATTAGAGCTGGAGCTGATGCCTATTTCGGCTACCCAATCACACCACAATCAGAAGTAATAGAATATTTAATGACCGAACGTCCTGAAGATAGAACAGGAATGGTTGTATTACAAGCAGAAAGCGAAATAGCTGCAATAAATATGGTTTACGGTGCTGCTAGTACTGGTAAAAAAGTATTAACTTCATCTTCAAGCCCAGGGATTTCTTTAAAATTAGAAGGTATTTCTTATTTAGCAGGAGCTGAATTACCCGCTGTAATTGTAAATGTTGTGCGTGGTGGACCTGGTTTAGGAACAATACAACCTTCGCAAGCCGATTATTTTCAATCTGTAAAAGGTGGTGGACACGGAGATTATAAATTATATGTTTTAGCACCAGCATCTGTTCAAGAAATGTCTGATTTTGTTGAAGATGCATTTGATATTGCTTTTAAATATAGAGCTCCTGTTTTAATTCTTTCCGATGGGTTAATTGGACAGATGATGGAAAAGGTTAATCTGAAAGACCAACAAAAAAGACTGTCTAATGAAGAACTTATTGAAAAATATGGCAATTGGGCGGTAACAGGAAGAACGAATAGAGAACGAAATATTATTACTTCATTAGATTTACAATCTGAAAAAATGGAGGCTAGAGTTCATAGATTGATGAAAAAATATGAACAAATGGAAAAAGAAGATTTACGTTACGAAAAAATAAACTGTGATGATGCAGAGTATTTAATTGTAGCTTATGGTTCAAGTGCCCGAATTAGTCAAAAAGCAGTTGAATTAGCACATGAAAAAGGGTTAAAAGTTGGCTTATTACGTCCAATTACATTATTTCCTTATCCAAAACAAGCACTATTTGAACTAGCAGACCAAGTGAAAGGAATTTTAAGCGTTGAATTAAATGCAGGTCAAATGGTTGAAGATGTTAGAATGTCTGTTCAATTTAAAGTTCCTGTTGAACATTTTGGAAGAACCGGAGGAATTATTCATACTCCTGAAGAAATTTTAGAAGCTTTAGAACAAAAAATCATAAAATAATGGACATATTAGACATTATAAAACCTGAAAACAAAGTATTCTGTAAAACAAAATTAATGACAGACACAGCACTGTCTTATTGCCCTGGTTGTGGTCATGGTACAGCACATAATTTAACAATGGAAGTTATTGATGAAATGGGAATTTCAGAAGAAACCATTGGTGTTGCTCCTGTAGGATGTTCAGTTTTAGCGTATGACTTTATGAATATTGATATTACGCAAGCTGCACACGGGCGTGCGCCTGCTGTTGCAACTGCAATAACTAGATGTTGGCCAGAAAAATATGTGTTTACTTACCAAGGCGATGGTGATTTAGCAGCCATTGGTACTGCTGAAACTATACACGCTTGTAATAGAGGTGAAAATATTGTTATTATTTTTGTAAATAATGGTATTTATGGAATGACTGGCGGACAAATGGCTCCTACAACTTTAGAAGGCATGAAATCATCTACCTCTCCTTACGGAAGAGAAATTGAAACCATGGGATCACCATTAAAAATGACTGAATTAGTTGCAAATTTACCAGGTGTCTATTATGTAACTCGCCAAGCTGTACATAACCATAAAAGTGCTAGAAAAGCTAAAAAAGCAATAAGAAAAGCTTTTGAAAATACACGCTTAAAAAAAGGACTTTCATTTGTTGAAATTGTTTCTAATTGTAACTCTGGTTGGAAAATGGCACCTAATGAATCTAACATTTGGATGGAAGAAAATATGTTTCCTTACTTTCCACTTGGAGATATTAAAGTTGATGGTAAATTAAAATAGAAATTATGACAGAAGAAATTATTATAGCAGGTTTTGGTGGTCAAGGAGTATTATCAATGGGAAAAATATTAGCCTATTCTGGTATTATGCAAGATCAAGAAGTTAGCTGGATGCCTTCTTACGGACCAGAAATGCGTGGTGGAACTGCAAACGTTACCGTTATTTTAAGTGACGAAAGAATTAGCTCTCCTTACTTACAAATATTTGACACTGCTATTATTTTAAATCAGCAATCAATGGATAAGTTTGAGGAATCAGTAAAACCTGGAGGTGTTTTGTTATATGACCCAAATGGTATTTCTCATCACCCAACAAGAACAGATATTAAAATTTTTCAAATTGAAGGTACTAAATTAGCTTCAGAAATGGGAAATAAAAAAATATTTAATATGGTTGTATTAGGTGCTTTTCTAAAAGTTAAACCTATTGTGCAATTGGAAAATGTAATTTCAGGATTGAAAAAATCATTATCAGAACGTTACCATCATTTAATACCTTTAAATGAAGAAGCAATAACTATGGGTATGAATAATGTAAACCCTTTAAAAATTACCGAAAGTATTTCATAACTTAGATTTTAATTGTTAATCTTAAAAGCGATTATTTTGGAGCTCTAAACACTTCAAAATAATCGTTTTTCGACTTCTACCATTTTAATATATTTTAACGCAGAAGTGTTATACCTCTACTATAAACTTAAATCGTTCATATCATAAATTTTCTAAATTAAAGAATAATAACAATTGAATGAAAGTGTGTCTCCTACTAGCTATAAAATGCAGGGAGCTATATAAAAAGGTGATTGAAAAGTAAATTGAAGGTATTGAACTTTTAAATATTTACGGCTTTAAAGTGTAAAACAGTAAACTGGGAAGGTGTAGAGTAGGTGTGCTATGAAACTTATAAATAAGTTTATGAATCTTTCTTTTGAAAACTAAAATTATCTGCTCATTGAATATGAAGCTGCTGATCCTAATTCTTCTAAAAAATTGTTTAATTTCTCTGCTAATGTTGCTAATTTTTTCATAATATGATGTTTTAAGTAAATGATTAAACTATTATCTGTGGATAGAAAATGATGCTGCTGATCCTAATTCTCTTAAAATGTCGTTTAATCTTTCTGATAATTTGATTACTTTTTTCATAATAGAATGTTTTAAGTATTGTTGTTGTTTGTTTACACTACAAATGTAAGTACACATCTAAGTTT
>NZ_WTAR01000075.1 GCF_013139515.1 Lutibacter sp. | reverse complement strand
ACACAAGTAGAGCCAACAGAAACGTATACAGTAACATTAAGTTCAATTACAGGTCTGACGACTATTTCAGATGCAGTTGCTATAGGAACCATTACGGACAATGATGTGGCAAGTATTGCCATTGCAGATGTGACTACTTCCGAAGGGAATAGTGCTACTACTAATTTTAACTTTACAGTTTCACTTTCTAATGTTTCAAGTTTAGAAACAACAGTTGATTATACTTCTTTTGATGGTATAGCAACTATTGAAAATGGAGATTACGTAGCTGTTTCAACAAGTACATTAACGTTCTTGCCAGGAGAATTGGAAAAAACGATAACGGTACTTGTAAACGGTGATAAAACTGTTGAATTAGACGAAATATTTACAATTGAACTAAGTAATTTAATTACAAATGGAAATGCAATTTCTTTAGGTAAAACTGTTGGAATAGGTACTATAGTTAATGATGATCATTTACCAATTTTAGCAGATGTTCTTAAAACAGGAATTGAAGATTATGATGTGCTATTTGGAGTTGGTGATTTTATGGCTGTATTTAATGATGTTGATGGAGATGTATTGTACAGTATACAAGTACTAAGTTTACCTGAAAATGGGATATTATACCTAAGTAATGTAGCCATAAATATAGGAGATATAATTTTAGCATCAGAAATAAATACATTAGTGTTTACGCCTAATTTAAATTGGAATGGTGTAGCAAGTTTTAATTACAATGCTTCTGATGAGTTTAATAGTGCTTTAGTTATTGAGCAAGTTATTATTACAATTACATCAGTTAATGATGTGCCGGTAGCAAATGATGACTTTATTTCGACATTACAAAACACTCCAATTGTTGATGCTGTTACAGCAGATAATGATGAACCAAGTGGGGATGGAAATAATGTTTGGAGTTTAGTAGGAATAAACGGAGGAGCAACAAATGGTACTGTAACAATGAATATAGAAGGTGTTTATTCATATGTGCCTGATATTTATTTCTTTGGAACTGATAGTTTTGTTTATAGTATAACCGACGCTAATGGAGATGTTTCAAATGCTGTTGTAACAATTACAGTATTATCAGAAGCAAGCCCTTCAATAGAGTTGATTAAAACAGCAGCTGTTGTTGGTGATGGATTTGTAGGTGATGTAATTACGTATACATTTACGGTGACTAATACAGGTAATATAACAATTACTAATATTAGTATTACAGACCCATTAATTTATGAAATCCCAATTGCAATTGGAGGCTCATTAGCACCAAATGAAAATGTTGTTGTTACTGCAAATTACACAATTACTCAAGAAGATTTAGATGCAGGAAGTGTAACTAATTCAGCAATAGTATCAGGTGTAGATGTTCTTAATAGTGAAGTTTCAGATGTTTCAGATCAAGGTAATCCTACTGATGGTGATGATAACCCAACAGTTACTACTTTAAATCAGTTACCTGAAATTGCAATAGTTAAGGAAGCAGTATTTAATGATGATAATGGTGATGGGTTTGCACAATCTGGTGAAACTATTACTTATACGTTTACAGTAGCTAATGTTGGTAATGTAACGTTAACAACTATTACAATTCAAGATCCGTTACCAGGAGTAGTTGTATCAGGAGGTCCTATTACTTTAGGTTCTGGAGAATTTGATGATAGTACATTTACAGCAACATATGTAATTACACAAGATGATATTAATTTTGGAAGTGTTACTAATCAAGCTTTCGTTTATGGAACAAGTCCAAAAGGTGTAGTAGTTGAAGATATGTCTGATGATTTTGATATTGATGGAGATAATCCAACTGTATTGTCAATTTCAGGATGTGTTATTGAAGTGTTTAATGCAGTATCACCAAATGAAGATGGAGAAAATGATGTATTCTACATAAGAGGTTTAGAATGCTATTCGGATAATAGAGTAGAAATTTATAACCGTTGGGGTGGTTTAGTATTTGAACGTGATAATTATAATAATACTGACAGAGCCTTTAGAGGAATTTCAGAAGGACGTTTAACTGTTAACAGACAAAGAGAATTACCTGATGGAACATACTATTACATTTTGAAATATAAAGATGGAACAGATAATGTTCAACAAAAAGCAGGTTACTTATATATTAATAGAAGATAAATAAATCTAATTCCTATAGGAGTACATATTTTCTCAGGAATTTTAAAAAGAAATAAATGAAAAATAAATTATTAGTTTTTGGTTTAATGCTTATAGCTGGTTCTAGTATTGCCCAACAAGATGCACAGTTTACACAATATATGTATAATACAATTAGTGTTAACCCAGCGTATGCAGGTAATAATGAAACTACAAGTCTTTTTCTCTTAAACCGTTCGCAATGGGTTGGTTTAGAAGGTGCGCCAGTAACAACAAATGCATCTTTTCATATGCCAATTAAGAGAAGTAATATAGGTTTAGGTTTATCTGTAATAAATGATAAAATTGGACCTTCTGATGAAAGTAATATTGCTATAGATTTTTCATATACAATATTAACTTCATACACTTATAAATTAGCTTTTGGATTAAAAGCTAGTGCTAATTTGTTGAATATTGATTTTAATAAACTAAATCAATATAGTGATAACGATTATAGTTTTGAGACTAATATTGATAATAAGTTTTCTCCAAATATAGGAGCTGGTGTGTACTTATATTCTGATAAAACATATATAGGTTTGTCTGTACCAAATTTATTAGAAACAAAACATTTTGATAAATATGCGAATGCAGGCGCAAGTAGTTATATTGCAAAAGAAAGAATACATTACTATTTTATTGCAGGTCATGTTTTTGATTTTAGTTCAAATGTTAAGTTTAAACCAGCAATACTTACGAAAATCGTTCAAGGTGCACCACTTCAAGTGGATATTTCAGGAAATTTTTTAATAAATGAAAAATTTACAGCCGGACTTGCTTACAGATGGGATATTGCAGTAAGTGCTTTGGTTGGGTTTCAAGCAAGTGATTCTTGGTTTATAGGTTATGGTTATGATTTAGAAACTACACGTTTAGCAAGTTATAATTCTGGATCACATGAAATATTTTTAAAGTATGATATTTTTAACAGGTCTGGAAAAATTATTTCACCAAGATTTTTTTAAATTAAGTAATATGAAAAATATAATTACATTAAGCTTTATTATTCTAACAACTATTGGTTTTTCTCAGGAAAAATATAAGGTTGCGGATATTCTTTTTGAGAAGATGCAATATAATGAAGCCGCTAAACTATATGAAATTGCTATAGCTAACGGAGATAAATCAAAAGAAGCATTTCAAAAACTAGGAGATGCTTATTATTTTAACACCAATATGGAAGGTGCTAATAAATGGTACAGTAAATTAATAACAGAATATAAGGGAGAAATAGGAGAGGAATATATTTTTAGATATGCACAATCATTTAAAGGTATTGGAAAATATAGCACAGCTAGAAAATGGATGAAAGAATTTTCAGAAAGAGCTAATATCAATTCAAAAAAAATAGTTCAAAATGAATTAGCTTTAAAAAAAATATTAGAAAAAGAACAACAATTTGTTTTAAATAACCTTTCAATAAATACAGTTTTTTCAGATTTTGGACCTATGTATTATGGTGATAAGTTAATTTATGCATCAGCAATGGATTCATCATATTATCAAACAAATAACTATAATTTGAATAAATCACCTTTTTTAAATCTTTATATAGGTAGTATTAACTCTAAAAATGCAGATGTTACTGTAATTGAAGAATTTTCAAAAGTGTTGAATTCTAAATACCATGAAGCTACATTATCTTTTACATCAGGTTTTAAAAAAGTATATTATACTAGAAATAATTATAATGGAAATGGAGGTGTAGATAATAAAGGAATAAACAGATTGAAACTTTATAGCGCTACCGTAACTGAAGATGAAAATGGAAAAGTAGATTGGGGTAATACCAAAGAATTACCTTTTAATAGTGAAGAATATTCTGTAGGGCATCCAGCACTAAGCAAGGATGGAACTAAATTATATTTTGTTTCAGACATGCCTGGTTCAATTGGTGAAACAGATATTTTTGTAGTTGATATTTTAGGTGAGGATGAATATTCTCAACCTCGAAATTTAGGGACAAAAATTAATACTTCAGGAAGAGAAATGTTTCCTTTTGTTACTGAAAAAAAATTGTACTTTGCTTCTGATGGACATTTAGGTCTTGGAGGGTTAGATATTTTTGAAAGTAACTATACTACCATTTTTGAAGCTCCAGTAAATTTAGGTGCTCCTTTAAATAGTGTTTTAGATGATTTTGGTTATATTGTTAATGAAGAAATGAATAACGGATTTGTTTGTTCTAATAGAAATTCAGGAAAAGGAGATGATGATATTTACTTTTTTGATAGAATTCCAGTAGGGCCTTGTACACAACTTATTAAAGGTTATGTTTCTAATAATATTACAGGTGAAAGAATAGCGAACGCTACCGTAGTATTATATACTAATAATGGTGATAAGGTGGAAGAAGCACAAACTAAAATTAATGGAGATTATGCTTTTAATTATGAATTAAATTGTGATAAAAAATATGTAATTAAAGTTCAAAAAACAGGATATGGTAATAACAAAAAGCTTGTTTTAACTCAGAATAAGAGAGGGGAAACAATTGTTCCAATAGGATTAGATTTTTTAAATGAACTTATTGTTGAAGAAAACGGTTTGTTAAAAATTAAAATTGGAATTATTTACTTTGACCTTGATAAATCCAATATTAGAAAAGATGCAGCACTAGAATTTGATAAAGTAGTTACATTAATGAATCAATATCCTAAAATGATAATAAACATAGAATCACATACCGATTCTAGAGCTCCTGATAATTATAATTTAGCCTTATCTGATAGAAGAGCTAAAGCATCAAGAGAGTATATTATTTCAAAAGGTATTGCTTCGGAAAGAATTAATAAAGCAGAAGGATTTGGAGAAACTCAATTAATTAATAAATGTAAAAATGGAGTTTTTTGTTCAGAATCATTACATCAATTAAATAGAAGGTCAGAATTTATAATTTTAAAAATGTAATTTAGGAGAACTGTAAATCGTAAGTAAAAAGTTAAGCTAAAATTTCACTTTCTCATTTAGTTTTTTGTCAAATAAAACGATACAATCGAAGAAATTATTCAAATATAAAAATAAGACAGTGCAAGTACTTGAATATATTGGACGGTATCTTTTTTATTTTACGGAATTAAACATTTCAAATATCTTCAAATTTTCTATTAAACTGTTCGAACTTTTTTTAGTTAACTCTACCAATAGAGACTCAAAGGCTTTTAGCTTTTGAGTCTTTTCTTTTTTATTGGTGTAACAGTCAGAAAAATAAATTTTTAAGTTAAACATGAAGTTTATTTTAGGCGTTCGACATTCTTTATTTTTTAATAAAAACCTAAAACCTTCAGGGAATAATATATTTTGGAAAGTTCTCTTTTCACCATACTTTTCGTATAAAGATATTTCGTTTTATAAAAATAGCTTCATTAATTTAACAAGTAATTAAGAATTCGATATGTTTTTTAGTCAGTTTAGTTAAATTATTGTTAAGATGGTACTGTGTAATGCAAAATACCGTAACAAAGATATTATTGCAGCGTCTATTAAGTAACATTAACTATAAAAAACTAAATATTATGACAACTCAAAATTCAAAATCAGAAAGAAAAGAAAAAAATATTTTTATAAATTTTTCAAATACAAAAAGATCGCAATGGAGTAAATATAGAAGATATGCATCTTAATTTATGAACTTTTAAAAACTACAACTATGACAACTCAAGAAACAAATCAAAACGAAAAAAAGCACGGACATTTTATTAGCTTTACAGATACTAGAAGAAATCGGTGGAGTAAATACAGAAGATATGGATATTAAAACCTTTAAAATAAAACCTATGGAAGTTAGCTTATAAACCTGCAGATGATTAAAATATCCTGTAGGTTTTTTTATTAATCAATTTTTTAATTCAGTTTTTCTTAAGTTTATAATTCACCAATTTTAATTATAAATCATCTGTAAAATGCTCTTTTCTTTTCGGCTTTGAAAATTTATTTTTATTGTAATCATTTGATTTTCCTTTTGGTATTGATAAAGAATTCCATTTTTCATTTTGAATTATTTTTCCTGTAAAAACAATTTGCCCTATGTGATAAGGATAATGGGAAAGTTGCCTATTTATTGCCTCAGAAACAGAATGCCCCATATTTCTTATATATACAACCTTATCTAAGTCTTTATCAGATAATTGATTTAACGTTTCAAATAAACAATTCCAACCTTCATTCCATTTTAATATTAGTTCTTTTTTTGTTTTAATATCGTTATCAAATTCAGCATCTCGTTTCCGCCATTGTTTTTCTCCATCAGAGGTTAATAAATCAGTCCAACGAGACAACATATTACCATTTAGGTGTTTTACTATCATTGCAATACTATTACTTTCCTCATTGGGTTGCCAAAATAATTTATCCTCTGAAACTTGATTAAAAGTCTTTTCTCCAAGAGATTTATAATATTCAAATTGCATTTTAATAGTATCAATATAATTTGTCATATTTCATTTAATTGGTTAAAATGGATTTTTAATCTTTTTTTACGTTTGGAAAATAGGAGGTATTTCGGTTACAGCAAATAGGCTTGTCGTTTATTTTTTTAAATATAAGGATAAATTTCATATGGTTTTATTTGCAGGATTATCTATAGACTTACATACAAATTTATTATTTTTTTTAAAAAAATAATGTTCGAAAAAATATAATAACTCCAATACTAATAAAAATTAATTTATACACAATACAACTTCTTCAAAGATGCTTTATCACAGTCTGCACAAACTGCAATAAAAATTGTAATATTGTAATAAAAATATAGGTTAGCTTTTGAAATTCACAAAAAACATAATTCTTCATTTTTTGCTTTTGGTTTCTTTTTTTATTGAAGCCCAAGAATTACCACCAATAAAAAATTACGATTCTAAAGTATATGGAGCCGAAAATCAAAATTGGGCTATATCACAATCTTCACAAAAAAATATTTATGTAGCTAATAATAGTGGTTTATTAGAGTTTAATGGCGCTAAATGGCAATTATATCTCTCACCAAATAATACGGTACTTAGATCAGTAAATGTAATTGGAAAACGCATTTATACGGGATGTTATATGGAGTTTGGTTATTGGGTAAAAAATAAGTTTGGCAAGCTTATTTATAACTCACTAAGTAATAAGCTTCAAGAACCATTGATTGAAGAAGATTTTTGGAATATTATAAAATTTGACGATTGGGTGTTGTTTCAATCATTAAATAGAATTTATATCTACAATACACTGGATGAGTCGTTTAAAATAATTAATTCAAGTACATCGCTTCCAAAAGTTTTTAAAGTAGATGGAAGTGTTTATTTTCAAAAAATGGAAGAGGGTATTTATAAAATTGAAAATGGACAAGAAGTATTAATCTCAGATCATCCAATAATTAAAACCAATATTTTAGTCAATATTTTTTCAGTTGACAAAAAAATTCTATTTCAAACCCAAGATGAAGGTTTTTATTTTTTAAATAATAACACGCTTTCAAAGTGGAATATTAGTGCAAATAGTTTAATTTCTTCCATAAGTATATACAGTAGTATAAAACTTAGCGATGGTAGTTTTATTTTAGGAACCATATCTAAAGGTGTTTTTCATTTAGATAAAAATGGAACAATTTTAAATAAAATTAACCAAGAAACAGGGTTAAATAATAATACAGTTTTATCTATGTTTGAAGATAAAGAACATAATATTTGGCTGGGTTTAGATAATGGAATTAGTGTTATAAATTTCAACTCTCCATATAGAGTTTATAATGATGTGAAGGGAGAATTAGGGTCAGTTTATACTTCTGCAATTTTTAAAGGAAACTTATACCTTGGAACAAATCAGGGATTGTTTTACAAAAAAATAAGCACTAATGAAGATTTTAAATTTGTTGAAGGAACAAACGGACAAGTATGGACTCTTAATGAATTTGATAACACATTATTTTGTGGGCATAACACAGGTACATTTATTATCAATAAAGGTCAAGCAACATTAATAGCTAATGCTATGGGTACTTGGGATATTAAACCAATAGCAAATAATAGTAACTTGTTAATACAAGGAAATTATAATGGATTAAATGTTTTAAAAAAAACTAATAAGAATTGGAAATTTAACAATAAAATTGAAGGGTTTAATATTTCAAGCAGGTATTTTGAACTTGATTCAACCAATAAAATACTTGTAAGCCATGAACATAAAGGAGTTTTTAAATTAAATATAGATAGCGCCTTTACAAAAGTTACAGAATATAAAACGGATGGTAGTGTGCCAAAAGGCCTAAAATCAAGCTTAACAAGTTATGATAATAAGCTGTTTTATACTTCAGAAAAAGGAATATTTATATATAATAAGGCACTTCAAAAATTTGAAAAAGATTCAATTTTAACAATTAATTTTTTTGGTGATGAACAATATCTTTCAGGAAAATTAATTACAGATAGTAAAACAAATACATTATGGGGTTTTACTGATAAAAACATTGTTTATTTTTCTCAAGGAAAATTAAACAATGTTTTAAAAGCTTCAAAAATTTGGTTACCTGAATCTTTAAGAAGATATATTCCTGGTTATGAAAGTATAACACACTTAAAAGATAAAAAATATTTATTTGGAACTTCACGAGGGTATATTATTTTAAATGTAGATAAATTAACAAGTGAAGATTTTAATGTACACATTAATTCAATTAGAAAGAGCGTTCTTAATGGTGAAAAAAAATCTGTTATTTTAAAAGATAACAATGATTTTAAGTACAAAGAAAACAATTTATTTTTTACGTATAGTGTTCCTGAATATGATATATATACAGAAGTAAATTACCAATTTCAGTTAGAAGGTATGTATAATACCTGGAGTAATTGGTCTACAGATTCTGAAACTTCATTTAAAAATTTACCTTTTGGAAATTACACATTTAAAGTAAAAGCACAAATAGGAAACAAATTATCAGAAAATATTGCAACTTATTCTTTTAAAATTAAGAGACCTTTTATAATCTCAAATTTAATGCTTTTTATATATTTTATATTTTTTATAATTATAGTATTTGCAATTCACGTTTTATACAAAAGATATTATACAAAACAAAAAATTAGCCTTTTAGAAAAACAACAACAAGAATTTGCCTTAAGCCAATTAGAGACTGAGCAAAAATTAATGCAAATTAAAAATGAACAATTAAATCAAGAAATAGGTAATAAAAATAGAGAGCTTACAATTTCAACAATGAGTATTGTTAAAAAGAATGAAATACTTAATAAAATAAAAAAAGACTTAATAGCTTCAAAAGGAATTGAATCTAAAAGTGAAGTTATTAAAACTATTGATAAAAATATAAACAATAGAAAAGATTGGGAATTTTTAGAAGAAGCTTTTAATAATGCAGATAAAGATTTTTTAAAAAAAGTAAAATCTCTTCATACTGAACTTACTCCAAACGATTTACGTTTTTGTGCATATTTGCGTTTAAATTTATCGTCAAAAGAAATAGCACCTCTGTTAAATATTTCAGTTAGAAGTATTGAAATAAAGAGATATCGTTTACGTAAAAAAATGAATTTATCACATGGAAAAAGTCTTGTTTCTTATATTTTAGCTATTTAATATAAAACGTTATAAATTAATCTTTTTTATCTTTCTTTGAAACAATGCTACGTTTTTAATTTGTAAATATGTATTAAAAATACTCATAATGAGTATTGTATGTAAGTATTAAATGTAGAATATTTACAATATTGCTAAAAATGCATGTAACTAACCATCAACCAACCAAACTTTTATGAAATTAAAACCATTTATTTTAACAATATTACTGTTAATAATAACAAGTTTAAGTCAAGCTCAATCAGTACCTTCAAACAATAAGTCTGTTGTATATTTTACACGTCCCCCTTTTGTTGGAGGTGCTGTTGGGTTTCGATTTTATGATTCAGATAAGTACATAGGAAAAACAACATTTGGACAATTTATTAAGTATGAATGTAATTCAGGAGAACATGTGTTTGGCCTTTTGGTTAAAGACATAACAGGAACCACTACGTGTTTTACAACTTTAAATTTACAACCTGGAGGAACCTACTATTTAAAAGCTGAAATTGCATCAGCAAAAGAGATTAAAGCTTCAAAGAAAGAGAAAAAAGCAGCTAAAAAAGCAGGGAATAAAGCTAAAAAAGTAACTTTATTTAAATTAACTAACTTGGTTAATGATTCTAAATCGTTAGCAAAAGTAAAAGCAAAAGTAAATAAAAAATCACCAGAATCATTTTCTAAAGAAGAACTTATGAAAGGTGAACTTAAATTTGCCGAAGTAATGGCAAGTTCAATAAATGATTATAAAAATAGTAACCCAAGTATAGCTAATAATAGTTCAAATAGTAATGTTACATCAAATATTGGTGTAGGTTCTTCATCTTATTCATCATTAAGTAATTTGGCAAGTAACACTACTAATGTATCAGCCAACGGCATTAATAATGAGCCAGATTATAATAAAATGACTGTTAGTGAATTAGAAATAGAAAAAAAGAAGGCAATCAGCGAAGAAAATTATATATTAGCTAGTAAATTAAAACAGCAAATATTATTAAAATCTGAAAGTATTGCAGCTTTAGAAATAGAAAAAGAAAAGGCAATTAGTGAAGAAAACTATATATTAGCAAATCAAATAAAACAAAAAATTTTATTAAAAGAAGAAGAGCTTAGAGTAAAAAACTCAGATAATACAACTCTTAGCAAGGTAGTAGCCACAAATAGTGAGTCTAATAAAGACCTTAATGTTTTAACAAATAAAAGAGAAGAGGCTTTTGCTGAAATAAAGAAAGGCGCTAAAGTTTCATCATTAAAATCAATTGTTTCAAACTCTTCAGTTATTGCTGAGACTGAAAAAGGAGGAGGTAAAAATAAAATATCAAAATCTGAAATTAATAAAAGCGAAGGTAAAATTAATTACAGAAGAAGTTCTTTATATACATTAATGATAAATGATAATTCAAGAGAACATGCAAATGTTATTAAAGATGCTTTTGGAAATTTCCCTTTAGCAGAAAAATTTAACGATCATAATATTGGGCCATATTTAATAACAACTGAGTTAGGGATTAAAGATCAAACTAATAATATTAATAACTTTTTAAACACTAATAATATAGCTAAGCAAATGGTTGCTAAGTGGTTTAATAGAAGTGAATCTGGAAGTTTTAATGTAGATTTAATTGCAGATAGAGGCTCTTACAATGCGTCAGATGTTGATGTTAAAATCGCTAAAAATAGTGAAAGAGGTTTGGCAATGTTATCAGATGCCGGTGAAGAATTAATTGGGAATTCATTTGTGATAATTAACGATTATAAATTTACAAATAAAGAAGAAGTAGCAAAAAAAGCAGGAGGTCTTCTTAGAGGAATATCTAAAATTGCATCTTTAGCAGGATATAGTGATGTTGCTAATGTTGCAAATTATGCTTCAGTGGGTGTGGCAGTTGTAGGAAAAGGTTATGTTATTAAAACCACCGCTTATTTATATAGATTGGTTTGGAATGAAGAAATTGCAGCAACTTTTTATAATGATTATTGGATTGATGATACGAGTTTAGATTTAGCAAAAAAAGAAGCGTTTGAAAAATCAGATATATTTAGATTAGAACTTGTTGGTACAGAAAGCGCTTGGGCTGATGTTCAAAGTACAGTTTTCACAAAAAAATCTGATCAAGATATTATAAGAGTTTCAACTGTTAAAGCAACAGATAAAGCAATTGCTAAACTTCAAAGAAAATTTGAAGCTTTTAGAACAAAATCACCATTATTAAGTGGTGATCCAATTTCAGCTAAAATTGGATTGAAAGAAGATATTGAAAAAGGAGATAAGTATGAAGTGTTAGAGCAAGTGATTAATAAAAAAGGAAAAACAGAATACAAACGTGTTGGTGTAATTAAAGTTGAAAAAAAGAAAATTTGGGATAATAGATATATGGCTCAAGAAGAAAATAAATCAGAAATTGAATACACAACATTTAGTGGTGCAAAAAATAAGTATTTTGCAGGGATGCTAATACGACAAATAAATTAATTAATAAATTTTAGTATGAAACAAAAAATGAAAAGCAGTATAGTTTTAATAGTATTATTACTTATTGGTGTGAATGTAAATGCACAATGGAAAAAAAATAAAGCAAACGAGGATTCTAAAATTTGGAGATACGATTTAGAATGTGAAGGTATAGGAAAACAAGGGTCAAAACTTGTAAAAGTTTGGTCTTATTCTAAAAATCCTAAACACGCAATATCTAGAGCTATGAAAAATGCGGTTCATGGTATTATTTTTAAAGGTTATGCAGGTGGTGGAACTGGTTGTACTCCTTCAAAAGCATTAGTTGGATCAGCTACTAAAGTTGAAGAACATGCTAGTTTTTTTGACGCATTCTTTTTAGATGGAGGAGAGTATTTAAAATACGTTTCAGCAGCTACAGATGGCAATATTGGGCCTGGAGATCGTTTAAAAGTTAGTAGACGAGAATATAAAATAGGAGTAGTTGTTAATGTATTACACGGTCAGTTAAGAAAAAGACTAGAAGAAGAAGGAATTCTTAGAGGACTTAGTTCAGGATTTTAATTTATAAAAAATATTAAGATGAAAAATATGTATAAATCATTTTTTACAATATGCTTGTTATTTATAAGTATTTCAATATTTAGTCAAGCTAAAAAACCTACTATTATGGTTGTTCCAAGCGATGTTTGGTGCAATCAAAATGGTTATATGTTAAATTTTAACGATCAAGGTTCTGTCGTTTCTATACCAGATTACAAAAGAGCATTTCAGGAAAATGCTGAAGTAAATCAGGTAATTAGTCAAATAAATGGAATGATGTCTGAAAGAGGCTTCCCACTTAAAAATATGGAGTCTGTTATAAAATCTATAGAATCTAACGCTGCTGAAGATAATATGCGTTCTTCAAAAGGATCAGGTAGCGGTGTTAGTGAAAGTCCTATAGACGCATTAAAAAAAGTAGCAAAAGCAGATATAATTATGCAACTTACTTGGACGGTGAATAGAACGGGTCCAAAAAAGTCTATTAATTTTAATTTGCAAGGTTTAGATGCCTATACTGATAAGCAAATAGCAACAGCTACAGGAACTGGAGATCCTTCATTTTCTGCTGAAATCCCAGTATTATTATCTGAAGCAGTAATTGCTCATATGGATAACTTTACTTCAACATTACAAGTACATTTTGATGATATGTTTGAAAATGGACGTGAGATTATTGTAAGAATACAAAAATGGAATGATTGGGATGGTGATTTAGAAACGGAATATGATGGTGAAGAATTAGGTATTATTATTGAAGATTGGCTTGCTGATAATACAGTAAAAGGAAGATTTAGCACTACTGATATGACTGAAGATATGGCTTTGTTTGAACAAGTTAGAATCCCACTTTATAACGCAAAAGGTAGAGCAATTGACGCTAGAAGATACACTAAAGCATTAAGTAGTTTCTTAAAAAAGGCTCCATACTCAATTCCAAATAAGTTAGTTATGAAAGGTTTAGGTAGAGCAACTATAATATTAGGAGGTAAATAAACAGCAATAACTATAAGTTGATAAATTTTTATCGAAATAAAATTTAAATACAATGAAAAAAATAATTTTTATAGCACTGTTTTTTGTAACAATAGTAGTTGTTGCTCAAGAAAAAGAAAATAATAATGGTATTTTGTTAGGTGCCCATATACCAGAGCAAGCTGAAGGGATTCCTTCAAATGCTAAAAGCATGTTTGTAAATAAATTAGGTCAAATTATTACTAAAAATGGTATTAGTGATGATGTAAATAATTCAAGATTTATATTAGTGCCTAATGTTACAGTTTTAACTAAAAACATAACCGCTACAGCACCACCTAAAGTAGCCTTAAATCTTGAAGTTACGCTTTATATTGGAGATGGTGTTGCAGGTAATTTATTTGCCAGTGAATCTTTTCAGTTAAAAGGAGTAGGTAATAATGAAACTAAGGCATACATGTCTGCCTTAAATAGGTTAAGTCCAGGTAATTCAAACGTGCAAAAATTTATTTCAAAAGGGAAACAAAAAATTGTTACTTATTATAATGAAAACTGTACATTATTACTTAAAAAATCAGCTTCTTTAGAAGCTCAGAGTAAATTTGAAGAGGCTTTAGAAGTTTTAACAAAAATACCTGAAGTAAGCACATGTTTTAATAAAGCAAAAGGAAAAGTGAAATCACTTTATAAAAAAGTAATTGATAGAGATTGCAAGTTAAAATTAAATGAAGCTTCCAGTATTTGGGCTGCAAATCAAGATATCGATGCTGCAAATGAAGCAGGTGAAATTTTAGCTTCAATAGAGCCTACTTCGGCTTGCTTTGGACAAGTTAAATCGTTATATTCTAAAATTTCTGCTAGAGTAAAAGAGTTAAGTGATAGAAGTTGGAGATATAAACTAAAAGTGCTTGACCTTAAAAAATCTGAGATTAAAGCAGCTAGAGATATTGGAGTTGCATACGGTAATAATCAACCTAACAATGTTACCTATAATACTAGAGGTTGGTTTTAACTAGAAAATAATTTAATTCTAACTTTATTAGTTGGTTTATTAAAAATCCCTATTCAAATTTGAATAGGGATTTTTAGTATAATTCATTTTTTATTTCTTTAAGCCTCTATGGGTTTTTTATTTAACAATCTTCAGTCTTTAGCTCAAGTAGAATTTTGGATAGAAGTTAAAATCAGGAATGTTTTAAATTGGATACTATTTTTTTCATACTAATTATAAAAAATTATAGCCCTCAATTTTTTGAATATCGTAGTATTTCATCAATATTAAATTAGAGATACATAGTTTATGAAGTAGAGTTTAGGGTTAAATATTGGCTAAAACACTTTACTTCTAAAAATCACAATTGAGTTGTTAATTGCGAATTTTTTAAAAATATATAATTTATTGCAAGTGATATGCGATAAGATGATCATTTCATGTTAAAAATATATGAAATATGTAATATTTAATAATTACACTATTTTCATTTTTGATAGCAATAAAAGTGAATTTAGATAAAAACAAATTCCATTAGATAAAATTCATGAGAAAATACTAAAAAAAAGAGACTTTATAATCTGTTTGGGTATCGTATAAGAAAGCTAACCAACCTTAAATTTTTTATACTTTTTATAAATTTGCATTCATTCATACAACCATAATTATTTAATAGGGTTAAAAAATATATTTTTAAAAATTAATAAATGAGTACAACATTATTTGACAAAGTTTGGGATTCACATGTGATTCGTAAAATAAAAGATGGACCTGATGTGTTTTTTATTGACAGACATTTAATTCATGAAGTTACAAGTCCTGTAGCTTTTTTGGGTTTAAAAAGTAGAAACAACACAGTATTATATCCAAAGCGTACTTTTGCTACTGCCGATCATAATACACCAACTATAAATCAACATTTACCAGTTGAAGACCCTTTATCTGCAAATCAGCTAAAAGCTTTAGAAGAAAATTCTGCCGAATGGGGAATTCCTCATTGGGGATTAGGACATCAAAAAAATGGTATTGTACACGTTGTAGGTCCAGAAAATGGAATTACACTTCCGGGAGCAACTATTGTTTGTGGAGATTCACATACATCAACTCACGGTGCTTTTGGTGCTATTGCCTTTGGTATTGGTACTTCAGAAGTAGAAATGGTGCTGTCTTCACAATGTATTATGCAGCCGAAGCCTAAAAAAATGAGAATTAATATCAATGGCGAACTTGGAATAGGTGTAACACCAAAAGATGCTGCTTTGTTCATTATTTCAAAATTATCAACTTCAGGAGCTACAGGGTATTTTGTTGAATATGCAGGAGATGTATTCAAAAATATGACGATGGAAGGACGTATGACGGTTTGTAATTTAAGTATAGAAATGGGCGCTCGTGGAGGTATGATTGCTCCAGATGAAAAAACATTTGAGTATATTAAAGATCGTTTATTTACACCAAAAGGTGACGCTTGGGATACTGCAATGCAGTATTGGGAAACTTTAAAAACTGATGAAGATGCTGTTTTTGATAAAGAGTTAACTTTTAGTGCTAATGATATTGAACCTATGATTACTTACGGAACAAATCCGGGAATGGGAACAGGTATTTCAAACAATATTCCAAATGCTGAAGATTTGGAAGGTGGTGTTGCTACCTATAAAAAATCCTTGAATTATATGGGGTTTAATGAAGGAGATACAATGATTGGAAAACCTGTTGATTATGTTTTCTTAGGAAGTTGTACCAATGGTAGAATTGAAGATTTTAGAGCATTCGCGTCAATTGTAAAAGGAAGAAAAAAGGCAGATAATATTACAGCTTGGTTAGTACCAGGATCACATATTGTTGAGGCTGAGATTAAAGAAGAAGGAATACTAGATATTATAACAGAAGCAGGTTTTCAATTACGCGAACCAGGTTGCTCTGCTTGTTTAGCAATGAATGATGATAAAGTACCAGCAGGTAAATTGGCAGTGAGTACTTCAAATAGAAACTTTGAAGGAAGACAAGGACCTGGGTCTAGAACATTATTGGCAAGTCCGTTAGTTGCTGCAGCAACAGCAGTAACAGGAGTTGTAACTGATCCTAGAACACTTTTATAATTTTAAAACTACGAAAATGGCTTACGATAAATTCGAAATATTAAAAAGTACTGCAGTTCCATTACCAATAGAAAATGTAGATACGGATCAAATAATACCTGCTCGTTTCTTAAAAGCAACTGAGCGAAAAGGATTTGGCGACAATCTTTTTAGAGATTGGAGATACAATTCAGATAATACAATTAAAGAACAATTTGTTTTAAACAACCCAATTTACAAAGGAAAAGTGTTGGTTGGGGGGAAAAACTTTGGCTCGGGATCATCTAGAGAACACGCTGCTTGGTCAGTTTATGATTATGGATTTAGATGTGTGGTTTCTAGTTTTTTTGCAGATATTTTTAGAGGAAATTGTTTAAATATTGGCGTTTTACCAGTTCAGGTAAGTGCTGAATTTTTAGATAAAATCTATAAAGCAATTGAAGCAAACCCAGCAACTGAATTAGAAATAGATTTGCCAAACCAAACAATTACTTTACTGGAAAGTGGCGAAAATGAATCTTTTGAAATTAACGATTATAAAAAGCAAAATATGTTACATGGTTATGATGATATTGACTACTTAACAAAAATGAATGAAGAAATTCAGGATTTTGCTTCAAAAAGACCATTTTAAAAAGAAACAAAGTTAATCAGGTTAAAGTGATCCTGAACTTGTCGAAGTATTGATTATATTGATTCTTAATCTCAATCAGTTCGACTAAAATTAATAGATATTTCATTAGTATATGAAAAAAAGAAAAATTGAAATAATGGACACCACCCTTCGTGATGGTGAACAAACCTCAGGTGTATCCTTTTCAGCTGCTGAAAAATTAACAATTGCTAAATTGTTAGTTGAAGAACTGCATGTTGATAGAATTGAAATTGCTTCGGCTAGAGTATCGGAAGGTGAGTTTAATGCTGTAAAAAGTATTACAGAATGGGCTAGTGAACACGGACATATAGACCAAGTAGAAATATTAACTTTTGTTGATGGAGGCCAATCAATAGATTGGATGAAAAAAGCAGGAGCAAAAGTTCAAAATTTATTAACCAAAGGTTCTTTAAATCACTTAACACATCAGCTTAAAAAAACACCAGAACAGCATTTTTCTGAAATAAAAAAAGCTATTGAATTGGCTCAAAAGGAAGGAATTGCAACAAATGTATATTTAGAAGATTGGAGTAATGGAATGCGAAATTCTGAGGAATATGTGTTTCAATATTTAGACTTTTTGACAAAACAACCAGTTGTTAGAATTTTATTACCAGATACTTTAGGAATTTTAACACCTTCTGAAACTTATGAATATTTTTCAAAAATAACTAAAAAATATCCGGATTTACATTTCGATTTTCACGCACACAACGATTATGATTTAGGTGTTGCTAATGTAATGGAAGGAATAAAAGCAGGAGCTAAAGGTTTGCACTTAACCGTAAACGGAATGGGTGAACGTGCAGGAAATGCACCTTTGGCAAGTGTAGTTGCAGTAATAAATGACTTTTTTAAAGATGAGGTTGAAATTTCAGTAAAAGAAACAGCATTGTATTCAGTTAGTAAATTAATTGAAGCTTTTTCTGGTTTTGGAGTGCCAGTGAATAAACCCATTGTTGGTGAAAATGTATTTACACAAACAGCAGGTATTCACGCAGATGGTGACAATAAAAACAATTTGTATTTCAACGATTTAATGCCAAAACGTTTTGGTAGAAAACGTCAATATGCTTTAGGGAAAACGTCAGGAAAAGCAAATATTGAAAAAAACCTACAAGAATTAGGATTAGAGCTAAATAATGAAGATTTAAAGAAAGTTACACAGCGTATTATTGAACTAGGTGATAAAAAGGAATTGGTAACTAAAGAGGATTTACCATACATAATTTCTGATGTGTTGCATGGTAATTTATACGAAGAAAAAATAACTATAGAATCGTATGTATTAACACATTCAAAAGGATTAAAACCTTCAACAACTGTTGCTGTAAAAATTGATGGTGAACTGTTTGAAGAACACGCACAAGGTGATGGTCAGTTTGATGCTTTTATGAATGCACTTAACAAATTATATACAAGAAAGAAAATGGTACTGCCTAAATTGGTAGATTATGCCGTTAGAATTCCGCCAGGAAGTACTTCGGATGCATTGTGTGAAACAATTATAACTTGGCAAACAGAAGATAATAAATTTGTGACAAGAGGTTTAGATTCAGACCAAACGGTATCTGCAATTAAAGCCACTAAAAAAATGTTAAATATTTAAAATATATAAAAGAATGAAATTGAATATAGCACTTTTAGCTGGAGATGGAATAGGTCCAGAAGTGATTGATCAGGCAGTAAAAGTATGCAATGCTGTTGCAACTAAATTTAACCATAAAATTAATTGGACGCCTGCATTAACAGGAGCTGCAGCTATTGATGCTGTTGGAGAACCTTACCCAGATGAAACACATGAAATTTGTTTAAATGCTGATGCTGTATTGTTTGGAGCAATTGGACATCCAAAATATGATAATGATCCTTCTGCAAAAGTTCGTCCGGAGCAAGGGTTATTAAAAATGCGTAAAAAATTAGGCTTATTTGCAAACGTAAGACCAACATTTACCTTTCCTTCATTGATTGATAATTCACCTTTAAAAAGAGAACGTATTGAAGGTACAGATTTGGTATTTTTAAGAGAATTAACTGGCGGAATTTACTTTGGTGAAAAAGGCAGAAGAGATGATGGAGAAACAGCTTTTGATAACTGTGTTTACACAAGGGTAGAAGTACAACGTTTGGCAAAAAAAGGGTTTGAATTAGCAATGACACGCTCTAAAAAATTGTGTTGTGTTGATAAAGCAAATGTACTAGAAACTTCAAGACTGTGGAGAGAAACTGTACAAGCAATGGAAAAAGAGTATCCTGAAGTTGAGGTTTCGTATGAGTTTGTTGACGCTGTTGCTATGCGTTTAGTACAATGGCCAAATTCTTACGATGTATTAATTACTGAGAATTTATTTGGAGATATTTTAACAGATGAAGCTTCAGTAATATCAGGATCAATGGGATTAATGCCTAGTGCTTCTGTTGGAGAAAAAACATCATTATATGAGCCAATTCACGGTTCATATCCACAAGCAACAGGGAAAGATATTGCGAATCCGTTAGCTACAATTTTATCTGCAGCAATGATGTTTGAAGATGCTTTTAGTTTAAAAGAAGAAGCAGAAGCAATTAAAAATGTTGTAAATAAATCATTAGCAGAAGGTATTGTAACCGAAGATTTATCGGGTGATAAAAAAGCATATAAAACGAGTGAAGTAGGAGATTGGTTAGTCGCTAATTTATAGATAATTTCATTTAAGAAACTTACAAAGCTCATTTTCCACAGAAAATGAGCTTTGTTGTTTTTATTTTTTTATTCCAAAACGGCTTCAATAGTTCCGCATTTTAACATAGATGCTCCAAAATAAGGATTCAAAATTTCTTCCTCTGTACTTAACCAAAAAGCACCTTTATCATTATTTGCCATTGGACAAAATTGATGATAAACTTTTTGATTGATACCAAACATTGCAATACTTTTTTCTATACTTGTTGATAACAAAATAAATTGCGCTCTCTGATTTTTAATGCTATTAGTTGCTGAAATGTTTTTAGTTGAAGTGTTCATTTCATTTAAAAAAGCCATCCATAAATTATGAGATTTCGTATCTGTTAATAATTTCATATCTACTTTTTGAAGTGCTTTTAATAATTCATTAGCTGATTTTTTGGCAGTTGAATGATTGTCATTAGCCAATGCATCTTTCACCAACATATAATTTTTAAAAACTTCATTTAATTGCGCTTGAAATTTTGTAGCAACTTTTATTCTATTAGGTGCTATATTTTCTTCTGTGTTTTCAATTTTTCGCATTCCAATATGATTTTCATGGCCCGTTAATACTTTACCGCCAGTTTTATTCATCATACTTTTTTTACCTTGTAATTGCGCCGCAGCATCCACCGTAAAAGTTCCGTTGGTTACTATTTCTTCGCCATTTTCTAAGCCAGCTATTATTACATAATTTTCACCAATTTCGTTTCCTAAAATAACTTCTCTCATTTCAAAAATAGAGGCATCACCAAGTTTTTTTACATAAATTACAGAACGTTTTCCAGTCCATAAAACAGCAGTTTTAGGAATTAAGATAATTGCTTTATGAACACTTGAACTAACTTTTGATGACAAAGTTCCTTTTACAAACATTCCAGGTTTTAATGCTCCTTTATTGTTCCTTAATTCAGCTCTTACAATTACAGTTCTGGTTGAAGTATTTAATACGGGATCAATAAATGAAATTTTAGCTTTAATTTGTTTATTTGGGTTTGCATTGGTTGTAATACTTATTTCATCTCCTTCTTTTATTAAAGAAAGCTGTTTTTCGTAAGCGTCAAAATCAGCCCAAACAGTACTTAGGTTTGCTATCGTAAATAACCCTTGGCCTTCTTTAATATGACTCCCTTCTTCCACCATTTTAAGAGTAACAATTCCATTAACATTTGCATAAATTGGAAAGTTTGTGATAACGCTTTTTGAGTTTTCAATTTTATTAATTTGTGTATTGGATAGCTTCCATAGTTTTAATTTATTTCTTACGGCATTGTATAAAGATGAATCATCAGTTCTAGATTCTAAAGCAGTCAGTAATTCTTTTTGAGCAGTAACTAACTGAGGTGAATAAATAAGAGCCAATAGTTGACCTTGATATACTTTTTCACCAGTTGAATTCACAAATAATTTTTCTATTCTACCTCCAAAATGAGCTGTTTGAATTGAATTTGTTTTTTCGTTTTCTTTAATTTTACCTGAAAGCATTAAACTACTTATTTCATTTGAAATGCTGCTTATTACAGTGGTTTTAATGTTTGCTAATGCCAATGCATTTTCTGACATTTTAAATTGATTAGCTTCTAATCCATCTATTGAAGTTTCAGTAGGAATTAAACCCATACCACAAATTGGGCAGTTACCAGTTTCTGACTTCAAAATTTGTGGGTGCATGGAGCAAGTCCATTGTTGATTTTCAACTTCTGACAATTCGTGATTGTGTAAATCATCTGGAGTTGAATTGCTTCCAAATAATACATAACCTAATAAGAGCCCACTTATTAGTATTCCGATGTATATTATATATTTTTTCATGACATTTTTAATTATTTGTTGTTAAAAATTCTAGTGTAGATTTTTGAATTGCATAATCCTTTTCAGAAGTCACCATTCTCAATTGAAACTTTAACTTTAATTGTTGTACTTCCAACAGTTGTTTAAAATCCATTGTTGAAGTTTCATAAGCCGCTAATAACACTTTTTTCGCCTGATTTGCTTGTTTAATATTATTTTTTTGTGTTTTTATAGAAACTTTGGCACTTTTTAAATTAGCCATTGTGTTTTCAAACAAAGTCAATAATTGATTACTTGTTTCTATTTTAGTTGATTCAATTGCTTTTTGTTCTAGCTTTAATTGTTTTTGTTTAGAACTGTATTTTTTTGAAAATAATGGGACTGATATTGTTGCCATAGGCATTATAATATCTTTTCCATTTTCTAATAAATTCTCAATATCCCTATTTTCTACAAACACGTAATCTAATCCAATACCAAAAGTTGGTAAACTAGCTTTTTTAGTTGCTAGTTCAGATTTTTCTAAAGCACTGTACAAATTATCCAATTTCAATAGTTGTGGATTTTCTGAAATCATTTCTTTTTGAAATAAATTAGCACCTTCTAAAATTTCAATATTCTTAGGAATGTTTACTGAAAGATGTTCTTCCTGATTCAAAATTAAATTAAAGGCAATTTGTTTAGCTTTAAAATGTTCTACAACGGTACTCAATTTATTAGAAAGTTCATTTTTTTCCATTCTAATTTTAAGCACATCAACCATTGTTGACCTGTTGTTCTCCAATTCAATCAATGCTAAGTCTTCAAAAGTTTTAAGAATTTCTATATTCTCTTTTATAATGCGTTCTTTTGCATTTAATTCAAACAATTTAAAATACGTAGTTTTAACGTTTAGAAATAATTTTCTTTTAGTTAAATCAATTACGTTTAATTGCGCATCAGCCTTAAAAGAAGCACTTTCTTTTTTTGCTTCCAACGTACCAAACCAAGGCAACATTTGCGATACTGTAAGTTTCGCCTTTTGAGCACCAACTCTTGTTTCAGCTTCTTGAACAAAATATCCAGCACCAATAGTTGTATTAGGCAAACTTCCTTCTTCGTTTACTTTCTCTAAAGCACTTTCATATGTATAGTGCATAGCTTGTAATTTTGGATTGTTTTTTTCTGCAATATTTAAGTATTCTTGTATGGATTGACCATAACTAGAGATGCTTATAAAAAGTACGATTATATATCCTATTTTAATTTTCATTGTTTATTTTTTTTAATGAAATTTCTTTTTTCAAACTGAACAAAACGGGCACTACAAATAATGTTATTAAGGCGACTAACATACCTTCAAAACTTAGTATTGCCATTGGAATCATAATATCTGAACCTCTACCTGTTGATGTTAAAACGGGTAATAAAGCTAACATAGTTGTGGCAGTTGTCATTAAACAAGGACGAATTCTTTTCATACCAGCTTCAACAAC
>NZ_WTAR01000102.1 GCF_013139515.1 Lutibacter sp. | reverse complement strand
CAAATTGTAAATGTGTTGAATCCAGCTAAAATTGAAATAAGAGAAAATGCACTAAAAATAGTGGATGGTTATATGCGTAGTGATAACAATATCAAAATAAAATACGCTTCAAAATATGCTAGAATTGCAAATTACTGGAAAAAGTGGATTGGAGAAAATCAAGGAATTGAAAAATCCAATGCAATTCAAAATAAACGTGATTTAGAAAGTGAGTTTTCTAAAATTGTAGCAGCTAAATATTTAGTTGGTTACAAAACGTTGTTATCTGATTTTGAAAGACTTTATAAAGAAATTGAAAGTGTGTCTTTGGCTCGTGATTATTGGATGGAAGTAGTTTATAGAAATGTTGAATTATTAGGAGTTACGTTTAGAGCATTTCAATTAGAACAAGCATATTTAAGAGGTGGTGAAGCAGCTTTTGAAAAGCTAAGAGCTTCAGGTTTAAACCGTTTAAAAGGAACGTATAAAAATTACAGTGCAAAAGTAGATGAGCCTGTATTTGCAAAACTTGTAGCGCTTTATGCTAGTGAAGCACCTAAAGAATATGTGCCAACAAATATGAATGATGTTGACTTTACAGCTTTAGCAAGTGATATTTATTCAAACTCTAAATTAACAAGTTTAGAAGGCACAACCGAATTATTATCTGGTTCAGCCGAAGAAGTAATTAAGAAATTAAATGAAGATAAAGCCTATATCTTTGGAAAAGAATTGCATACTATTTTTTACACGAAAATTGAACCAAAATTTCAACAATTAAATATACAAATAGCTGCTGTTCAGAAAGAATATATGAAAGCGTTGATGGAGGTTTTTCCAAACAAACGATTTTTTCCTGATGCAAATAGCACGCTGCGTGTAACGTATGGTCAGGTTAAAGGGTATGCTCCAAAAGATGGAATGCGCTATGGAAACACAACCTATTTAAAAGGTGTTATTGAGAAATTTGTACCTGGAGATTATGAGTTTGATATTCCTCAAAAATTAAAAACACTATACGATTCAAAAGATTACGGGCAATATGCAGATAATGGTAAAATGCCAGTAAACTTTATTGGTACAAATCATACAACTGGTGGAAACTCTGGAAGTCCGGCAATTGATGCTCACGGAAATTTAATTGGATTAAATTTTGACAGAGTGTGGGAAGGAACCATGAGTGATATGAATTACGACCCAGATATTTGTAGAAATATTATGGTTGATATTCGTTACGTACTATTTATAGTTGATAAATATGCTGGAGCAAAAAATTTAATTGATGAAATGACTTTAGTTCACCCAAAAACAGCAACCAAACAATAGAAAAATGAGAAATATAAAACAGTATTTATTAATAGCAATTGCTTTTATATCGTTAAGTATAACTGCACAAGATACAAGAGACATTCAAGGTGGAATGTGGATTCCTTCTTTATTAGAAGGAATGAATGAACAAGAAATGCAGCAGTTAGGTAGTAAAATGACTGCCGAAGATATTTACTCAGTAAACAATTCAAGTTTAAAAGATGCCATAGCACATTTTGGTGGCGGTTGTACTTCTGAAATTATTTCACCAAACGGGTTATTACTTACAAATCACCATTGTGGTTTTGGTGTAATTCAATCTCACTCTTCAGTAGAACACGATTATTTAAAAGATGGTTTTTGGGCTATGAGTTATGAGGAGGAATTGCCAAATGAAAGTTTAAGTGCAACATTTATTAAAAGAATAGATGATGTTACTAGTCAAGTTTTTGAAGGGATTACTGATGAAATGGATGCAGCTTCTAAAATGAAGTTAATTAATCAAAACATCCAAAAAGCTACAAAATCTGTTCAAAAAGAAGATTGGCAAGATGCTAATGTGAAATCTTTTTTTAAAGGAAATCAATATTTATTATTTGTTACTGAAAAATTCACAGATGTGCGTTTAGTTGGTGCGCCACCAACATCAATTGGGAAATTTGGAGCTGATACAGATAACTGGATGTGGCCAAGACACACAGGTGATTTTTCTATGTTTAGAGTATATGCTGATGCAAATAATAGACCAGCAGATTTTTCAAAAGACAATGTGCCTTATAAGGCAGAACATTATTTACCAATATCTTTAGATGGTGTTGAAGAAAGCGATTTTACGTTGGTATTTGGTTTTCCAGGAAGAACAAATGAATATTTACCAGCTGTTGCAGTTGATCAAATTGTGAATGTATTAAACCCAGCTAAAATTGAAGTACGTGATAATGCATTAAAAATTATGGATTCTTATATGAGAAAAGATGATGCAACTAAAATTAAATATGCATCAAAGTTTGCTTCAACTGCCAATTACTGGAAAAAATGGATTGGAGAAAATCAAGGAATTCACCAAACAAATGCCATTGCAAAAAAGAAAGAATTAGAAGCTGAATTTTCTAAAATAGTATCAGAAAAAGATTTAGTTGGGTACACTACATTATTAGCAGATTTTGAAAAATTATATAAAGAAATAGAAAGTGTTTCTTTAGCACGTAATTATTGGATGGAAGTTGCTTACAGAAATGTTGAAATATTAGGAATTACATTTAGAGCTTATCAATTAGAACAAGCTTTTTTAAGAGGTGGAGAACCTGCATTTGAAAGAGCTAGAACAGCTAATTTAAATAGATTGAAAGGAACATATAAAAATTATAGTGCAACAGTAGATCAACCTGTATTTGAAAAATTAGTTGGCTTATATGCTGAAAAAATGCCAAAAGATTTTTTACCTGAATCATTTAATGAATTAGACATTAAAGCACTTTCAACAGTAATTTATGCGTCATCTAAATTTTTAAGTTTAGAAGGTGCTGAAGAGTTATTAAGTGGAACTGCAGAAGAGGTAATTAAAAAAATGAATGCTGATGATGCGTATGTTTTTGGAAAAGATATTCATGCTATTTTTTATACGAAGATTGAGCCTAAATACCAGCAGTTAAACATGCAAATTGGAGCAGTTCAAAAAGAATATATGACTGCACTTATGAAAGTGTTTCCTAACAAACGTTTTCCACCAGATGCAAATAGTACATTAAGGGTAAACTATGGTATGGTGCAAGGTTACGAACCAAAAGATGGAATTTACTATACAAATAAAACCTATTTAAAAGGTGTTATGGAAAAATATGTACCTGGTGATTATGAGTTTGATGTGCCTCAAAAATTACAAGATTTGTACGAAGCTAAAGACTATGGTCAATATGCTGAAAATGGAAAATTACCTGTTAATTATTTGTCAACAAATCATATGACAGGTGGAAATTCAGGAAGTCCAATTATTGATGCACACGGAAATATGATTGGTTTAGCTTTTGATACAACTTGGGAAGGAACTATGAGTGATTTGTACTTTGATGCTGATATTGTAAGAAGTATTTCGGTTGATATTCGTTATGTGTTATTTATCATTGACAAGTTTGCTGGAGCGCAAAATTTAATTGATGAGATGACTTTAGTACATCCAAAAAAATAACTTTTAAAGTTAAAATAAAAAAACTCCAAATTTTCATTTGGAGTTTTTTTATGCTATTAATTGAAGCAGCCTAATCTTCAGAGGCTGGTTTTTTAGGTTGTCGTTTTGCATCTTTTAGGCATTTATTTAACATCCATTCTAACTGTCCGTTAGTAGATCTAAACTCATCAGCTGCCCATTTTTCAACTGCTTTGAGCATATCTTCATTTATACGTAGTGCAAATGCTTTTTTCTTTGCCATTGTTCATCAATTTCATTTCAAAAAAAATCAAATTTAAACTAAAATAAGTCTTAGTTGATTTTATGTTGATAGTTATTAAGAACTCTTTGAAGTTCTTCTTTCTGTTGTGTGCCAATTAAAATTTTTCTTCCACTATTTAATTCTAATTGTAAACCAATATCTCCTTTTGTTGTAAAGGACTTTCCTTTTTTCTTTCTGAAACTAAATTTCACTCCCCAGCCACCATATTCAAAAATTGCATCGTAATTTCTAATATA
>NZ_WTAR01000105.1 GCF_013139515.1 Lutibacter sp. | reverse complement strand
AAAATGAAGATTCAGATGTTCGTTATATAAAAATGCACGGACGTAAAATTTATGAATATGCTTTAAACAATGTTCCTTTGGCAATGAAATCTGCACTTGATAAAAGCGGTATTGATATTTCTGAAGTTAAGAAAGTATTTATTCATCAGGCAAATGAAAAAATGGATGAAGCCATTATAAAACGTTTTTATCGTTTATACAAAACAAAATTACCCGAAGGTGTTATGCCTATGAGTATTCATAAATTAGGAAATAGTTCAGTAGCTACAGTTCCTACACTTCTTGATTTAGTAAAAAGAGGTGAAATTGAAAACCAAGAAATTAATAAAGGAGATGTTGTAATTTTAGCTTCAGTAGGTGCAGGAATGAATATAAATGCAATTGTATATAAATATTAGTACGTTTATATTAATTTTTTTTGTTCCTTTTTCTTCATCATTTTTTCTATTGAATTAAAAATTTGTTTTTTAAGCCTTTTGTACTTTTTTATAAAATTGTCAATTTCTACAGTAAATTTTTTATGCGTTTCTAAAAATGAATTATAACTATTACTGTTGTTGTTTTTAATAAATTTAGATATAATAGTATTGTGTTTTAAAATAGATTTTAAAAGTGTATTTCCATCTTTTTTTTCTTCAGAAATTTTCTTTGTTGAAATTTCAATTTTTTTAAATAAACCTGATGATAGACAATCTATATATTTTGAGCTAAGTAAGTGTTCTAGAAACTGCATTTCATCATGTATAAAATCAATTTCAGATTTCCATGAAATTGCTTCTTGATGTAGTTTTTCTAAGTTTTTTTTTCTATTATCGTCACTTTTATCAGTTGTAGTTTTCATTATAAGTAGTGTTAGGTGATTTTATGAATCCTTCTATAAATTAATACATTTTAGCTTTAAATTTTTTATACTTGTTTCATTCTTAAAAGCCATAAATTTCACTTCAGTTCTCATGATTTTTATATTTCATTATGTATCTAAATACGGTATTATTAAGTTCAAAAAAAATGATAGATATCAAATATACAAAAACTCCTAAATTTGAATTTTTAACGTGTTATTGATGGTTTTTTCTTCGTTTTTACTCATTTTAAGAGAAAAACAATGATAATAGTAGTTTTTCAATAAATAACGTTCTCTCTGTAAATGTTGATCAATATCATTTTTCAGATTAAAAAGAAGTAATAGATTTATGTAATTATATAAATAATTACGTCATGAAAAAATTACTAATTTTTATTATTTGTTTAAGTATACCGTCAATTGGATTTTCACAAATTTTAACTGATTTAGAAGAAGTTTCTATTTTAAAAGATAACCTTTTAGCTATAAAAAAGGATAATAAATGGGGTTTTATAAATAAAGAAGGTGCATTAGTAATTGATTTTAGAGACGATTTTGTTTTAGAAAAAGGAAAAAATAATACACCACCTTTTTTTAACAGTGATAGATGTTTAATTAAAAAAAGTAATGGTAATCAATATTTATATGGATATATAGATACTAGTGGGAAAGAAGTTATGAAGCCTCAATACTTAAATGCCTCTAATTTTAATAATGGATATGCTATTGTTATTACACTTTTAAAAGATACTGTTGGCTATAATGAGGTTTTAGAGAAGTGTATAACAAAATCTACGCTAGAAGAATTTGTGATTGATACCTATGGAAATAAAGTTAAATACTTAGAAAATCCTAGAAACTGTATTCCTTCAAATGTAACTCTTAAAAAGCCACCTTCTTTCCATTCTAAATTTATTGGACCTCATTTAGTAGCTGTGTTAAAGAAAGATAATAAATGGGATATTTATGAATTTCAATAAATTTATTAAAGAAGTTACGGCGAATTATTCAGTTATATTATTTAGGGTAAACAAAATTGTATGTTGTTATCAAAACATAAATTAATAAATAAAAACAGGGAGTTTAGGCTCCCTGTTTTCTGAAGTAACTAAATTTATCTTTTAACTGTAACCTAATTTCTTACGTTACTTTATTTCTAAAATAAAACTAAAATTATTTTCAATTAAAAAACAGCTTTAAGTTCTTCATTTCAATTTACACTACTTTGCACCATAATGTAAATCTATTTTTTAGAAACAAGGAGCCTAAACTCCTTGCTTCTTTTTGAAGGGATTTTTGTAACCTTGTGATATTGAAATAATTTTTCAAGAATTTTTATAACTAAAAATTAGTATAAATTAAACCACCAGAAGGTATCTAAACCTCTCCATTATAATCTATAATGTTCCATAACAATATAGATTATTGTTTTATAGTTAGTAAATCAAAGAACTTTTTTATTTAGATAGTAAAATTAAGTACTAAATATTAATTTAAAAATGATTGGTATCAATATTTCTAATGATTGTTGTCATGATATTTTTTCTTTTAAAAAGGAACAATTCCATAGCCAATATTTAATAAATATATTCCAACTAAAAATAGCAGCATATAAATTACTTGAACAAATTTAATGTTAACATACTCAAACCATTTAACAGCTCTTTTTGGGAATATAAATAATATTAAACCTTCAAATAAAGCTGTCCATCCAATAAGAGTTATAATACATCGCCAGTCTCCTTCCCAAATATTATGAAATGATATATTAAGTAGCCCAATTATAATTGCTAAAAATGATGCCATTATAATAAACTTCTCATCTTTTAAATTTTTAATAATTTGAAGAATCCTTTTTGGGTTTAAACTAAGAATTAGAAAGAAAATTATTAAATACCAGCCCCAAAATTTTGCTAAAAAAATAGATATATTTTCCATAATTATGTTGTTTAATTGTTATTCATGCAAAACTAAAAAAGGTATTTCTGTATGGTAACTAATTTCTTCAACAGTTGGTTTAAATAAAATACGTTGAAATAAATTTAAATTTTTAGCTACCATTATAATTAAATCAATGCCCCTACTTTCTATAAAACATTGTACACCAGCTTCAATTTTTTTATTTGTAATTTTATGAAAACTAGATTTCTCATCCATAAAAAAGTTATTTAAATACTCTTTATTTTCAAGTTGATCATTAGTTAGTGTTTCATTTTTATTTACAATATGTAAAACTCTTATTGATGAATCATACAATTGGGCTATTTCAGTAATGTTATTTAAAATTTTTGGTTGATAAAAAATATTATAATCTGTTGGAAATGCTATTTCTTCAGGAATTTTAAATATTGCTTTTTCTGGAACAATTAATACTGGGTGTTTTATTTTTGTAATTAAATCGCCAGTATTGCTACCGATAATTACTTCAGTTAAACCTGAAGCACCTTTGGTTCCCATGATAATAAGGTCTATTTTTTTCTCTTCAATTTGAGTTTTAATAGCATCAATAAAATAATTATATACCGAAATTGTGTAAAAGTGATGTTTTGCATTATCTGGCAACTTTTTTATTCTTTTTAATAGATTTTTAAGTTCGGTTTTTGCATATTTTAAGTGTGTTTTTTCAACAACATCTGTAGCGGTTAACATTGGAAACTCACTGCCAGTATAATTAGAAATCATAGTGACATGTAATATATAAAAATTACAAGGAGTTTCTTTGTATAAATCTAAGGCGTATTTTATTGCATTCCACGAATTTTCTGAAAAGTCTGTTGGAAGTAAAATGTTTTTCATCTTATCAATTAAATTACTGTTACACTTAAAATTAAACAGTATAATTTAGGTATAAAATGATATATATCAATTGGTTAATTAACCTTTTTTAATTTTTCAATATTTAATATTTTAATATTTCTACCTTCTAAATCAATAATACCTTCTTTTTTAAAATCGTAAATTGTTCTTATAAAAGTTTCAGTTGCTATACCAGCAATACTCGCAAGATCACTTCTTGAAATATGAATATTTTCATTAGAATTATAATTTATTTTTTCAGTAAATTGTAAAATGGTATTAGCCGTTTTTTTTCTCACTGAGCTGTAAGCCATTTCAATTAAATTTTCTTTAATTTCAGAAACATTATCTGAAAGATGGTCAATTAATTGAAGAGTTACTTCGTAATTATGATGTAAAATATGTTTTAAATCGGTTTTTGAAAGCCTTAATATTTTAGTATTTTCAATAGCAGTTGCTGTTTCTTGATAAGGGTTGTTTTGTGAAAATGAAGTAATACCAAAAAAATCATCTGTTTTGTGCAATGCAGTTATTAATTCTTTCCCTTGTTTGTCAATTTTATAAGTTTTTATAACGCCTTTATTCACTAAAAAAACATAGTTAGAATTTCCTCCTTCGTTATATATAATTTCACCTGGTTTATAAGTATGTTTCTCTAAAGAATCAGTAAAATAGCCTTTAAGCTGATCTAATGTTTTTAGTTGTTCTTCTGGCTCTTTTAAAGAGCTATTAATCCCTTTTTCAGTACGTTCTTCAATAATTGCAGCTTTAGCCAATCGGCTTTCAATAGCGCTAAATAACTCAGATTCATCAAAAGGTTTTGTAATATAATCATCAGCTCCTAAATTCATTCCTTTTCTAATATCTTGACGTTCAGTTTTTGCAGATAAAAAAATAAAAGGAATATGTTTTGTAGCATCTTCTTTAGCTAAAATTTGTAATACTCCATAACCGCTTAATTCAGGCATCATTATGTCACAAATTATAATATTTGGCACATGTTTTTTAGCCTTTGAAATACCAATTTTTCCATTTGCAGCAGTAATAACTTCATAGTTTGCAAGCTGTAATAATTCAGCTGTGTTTTCTCTTACAACGGTGTCGTCTTCAATAAATAATATTTTTTTCATAGCGGTTTAATTAGAGGAAGTTTAATAATAAACGTTGACCCTTTATGCTCTTTACTTGTGAATGAAATAGTGCCACCTAAATTTTCTAAATGACTTTTCACAATATTTAAACCAATACCTGTTCCTTGAATATTTAATACATTCTCAGCTCTAAAATAACGGTTAAATATAAATTTTTGATCTTTTTCTGGAATACCAATTCCTCTGTCAATAAGTTTAAAAATAGTATTTTTTGAAGTTTGATGTGCAATTAAATCAATAGTCGTATTTTCTAATGAATATTTAATAGCATTGTATAATAAATTAGACAAAATAAGTTCTAGAATTTTCTCGTCTTGATACAACACATAATTATCAATATTTGAAGAAATATTAATTTTTTGTCCACTTTTTAACAGCATATTAGCATTGTAAACTACTTCGTTTATAGCTTTACTTAAATTAAAAGTGGTGTACTTATAGATAACATTACTTGACTCTATGCGTTCAATTGATAAAAAATCATTTAAAATATTATTTAGATAGTGTACTTTTTTTGTAATGGTTTCTATGTGTTTATCTCTTTTATCTTGTTGTTCACTTAAATGATATTTTTTCAATAAAATTGTTGAAGTTAAAATACCGCTTAAAGGCGTTTTAAATTCATGTGATACTAATGATAAAAATTTGGTTTTTAATTCGTTAAGTTCTTGTTCATTTTTTAATGCATCTTTAATTTGAATTTCGGCTTCAGCTCTTTTTTTTATTTGATTTTTTAAATCAAAATTTACATTTTTTAGTTGTTTAATAGTGTTTTTTAGTTCAGCAGTTTTCTCTTTTATAATTTTTTCTAATTTAAAATTAAGGTTCTCAATTTTTTTGGCAGTTTTTTTACGGTTTGTAATGTCTATTATTAAAGCGATAATATAAGATTTGTTATCAATTTTAAAAGGGTTTAAGCCAATTTCTACAGGAAATTCATTCTTATTTTTTTTAATTCCAAATAGGTTAAGGTTATGATTTATTTTCCGTATTGTATTGCTTTTTAAGAAGTTTTGAAAGTGAGTTTTATGGTTAGTTTGGTGTTTTTTTGGAATTATAACATGAAGATTTTGGTTAATTAATTCATCTTTTTTATACCCAAACATTTGTTCAGAAGCCAAATTTGTAGCAATTATATTTTGATTCTCATTTGCTATAATTACGCCCTCAGGAATAGCTTCAAAAAGTATATTAAAAATATTTTGATTGCTAAAAAACATAAAACCACCTTTTTGATTTAACAAAAATCTCAAGTAGCTTAAAGGTAGTTAAAAATTTGATGCACAGTGGTTAAAATATGTTTAAAAGTGAAGGGTTTTACTCTCGTTTTACATTTTTTGTACTAATTTTTAAGTACAATCAAATTTAGTCTGTTTGTAAATATGCTGAAAATCTACTTGGAATTGATATATATCATTGCTTATAATTGATGTAAATCATTACAAATACCACGAAGTATTTCTAATTTTAGTTTCTAAAAGTTAGTAGTATGAAAAAAATAGTTTTAATAATAGGTTTGTTAGTTTTAACAGCTTGTTCTTCAATAAAGTTTATTGACAGCTGGAGAAATGAAGACATCACTTTTTTTAAGCCACAAAAATTATTGGTTGTTGGAATGACTGATAATCTTACAGCACGTAAAGTTTTTGAAGAAGAATTAAAAAATGCTTTTTCTAACCGAAATATTTATGCAGAAGAAAGTACTATTGTTTTTGATAAAACTTTTACTAAATCTAAAAAAAGTGAAGAAGAAATTGATGAAATGATACAAAGTATAGCTGATGAAGGTTTTGATGCGGTTATAATTTCAGCTGTAAAAGGAGTTAGTGAACAAAGAAGCTATCCTTCAAATTATTATTCGGTAGGATATCGTTGGCCGTATTTTGGCCATTATTACTTTAGATTTCAAGATGTTTATTACAATCCTGGTTATTATGGGTCTTATAAAGTGTATAATGTAGAAACTTCAATTTACAATTTAAATGAAGACAATGGTAAAGCATTGGTTTGGGTAGGATCGTTAAATCTTGTAAACCCCCAAACAATTTCAACAACTGTAAAAGGATATGTTACTAAGATAATTAAACATTTAGAACGAGAAAATTTAATTGAAACGAGATTGTAAACTATAGTTAAAAAGTTAGATGAATGTTTATTTTGAAGTAAATCTAAAAGAAAAAAACTTTTCAAATAAATGAAAAGTTTTTTGTCGGGGTGGCAGGATTCGAACCTGCGGCCTCCACGTCCCAAACGTGGCGCGATAACCGGGCTACGCTACACCCCGAATATTTCGGACTGCAAATATAAAACTAAAAATAGATTTCACAAGCAATTATTCAAAAATTAGTTTATAAGGTCTTTCTATAGCTTCTTGTAGTTCCAGAATACCAATATTTCTACTTTTTTTAATGGTTACTTTCCCTTCAAAGAACACAATAATTGTAGGCTCAACAAAGGCAGTATATTTTGCTGCTATTTCAGGGTGAAAATTTATATCTACCGTGTAGAAGTTAATTTTAGGAAACCTAGTTTTTAATAAGTTTCTAACTTTTGGTTCTAAAGATTCACCAACATTACATGATTGCGTATTAAAATAAAGTAGTGTAGCAATTTCAGATATTAGTATTTTTTCAAGTACTTCAACTGATTTTATTGACGTTGTTTCGTTCATTTTTCGATATAATTTCAAGCAAATTTATATTAATAAATCAGTTATGAAGGTAACATTATTAATGTTTATAACTGCATTATTAAAAATTATAAACAATGAGGTTAATTTATAATAAAATGCTATAAATTTGTTCATCAAAATAAAAAGAAGAATTATGTCTGATACTATAGAAAGAATAAAATGTTTAATAATTGGTTCGGGTCCTGCAGGTTATACTGCTGCAATTTATGCAGCAAGAGCAGATTTGAAACCTATTATGTACACAGGAATGCAAATGGGAGGTCAATTAACTACTACAACTGAAGTTGATAATTTTCCTGGATATCCAAACGGAACTGATGGAACTGCAATGATGGAAGATTTAAAAAATCAGGCAGAGCGTTTTGGGACAGAAGTACGTTTTGGATTGGTAACAAAAATAGAGTTTAATAAAGAAGTTGGTGGAATTCATAAAGTAATTGTTGATGAAACAACTGAAATTGAAGCTGAAACCGTAATTATTTCAACAGGTGCAACTGCAAAATATTTAGGTTTAGAGAGTGAACAGCGTTTAATTGGTGGTGGAGTTTCTGCTTGTGCAACTTGTGATGGGTTCTTTTATAGAAAACAAGATGTTGTAGTTGTTGGAGCTGGAGATACTGCAGCAGAAGAAGCAACTTATTTATCAAATATCTGTAGCAAAGTTACTTTGTTGGTGAGGAAAGATTATATGAGAGCTTCAAAAGCAATGCAGCATAGAGTTGATAAAACTGCAAATATTGAAGTAAAATACAATACTGAAATTGATGAGGTTTTAGGTGATAATGTAGTAGTAGGTGTAAAAGCAGTGAATAATATAACTGGTGAGAAGGAAGTAATTGATGTAACTGGGGTTTTTATTGCTATTGGACACAAACCAAATACAGAAATATTTAAAGATCAGTT
>NZ_WTAR01000044.1 GCF_013139515.1 Lutibacter sp. | reverse complement strand
CACCAGTTCCAAATTCTAAATTTTTATAAAAACTTTCGGTTAATTGTTCCGTATTAGATGTTATTAATTGTTGAACTTCTTGTTGTGTTTCAGTATCAAATGTATCAGAAAGCCAAAGTTGTGCTTTTTCTAAAATATTACTCATGTTCTTAAAATTAATTTAACTACAAAAATACTATTATTAACGGTTATTTGCTTTGGAATTTTTAGACTTTTAACTAAAACGTTATAAATTTATTTTTTTTGAAATTGAATAACGTTCCGTGTCATTTTTTGACCTTAAAATTATTTCGCCTAAAAAGCCAGCTAAAAAGAATTGCGTACCAATTATCATTGTTACCAATGAAATATAAAATTGTGGGCGTTGTGTAATTAATCTGCCCATTGGGTGAAAAAATAATTTGTCTACACCTAAATAAAATGCAAAAGTACAGCCAATAATAAACATAATAGTTCCTAATAAGCCGAATAAATGCATAGGACTTTTACCAAATTTAGATAAAAACCAGATTGTAATAAGGTCTAAAAAACCATTTATAAAGCGGTCAATTCCAAACTTTGTAACGCCATATTTTCTTGCTTGATGTGCAACTACTTTTTCATCGATTTTATGATACCCTGCATTTTTAGCAAGTACAGGAATGTAGCGATGCATTTCTCCACTTACATCAATATTCTTAACAACTTCATTTTTATATGATTTCAATCCACAATTAAAATCGTGTAATTTTAACCCTGAAGTTTTACGGGCTGCCGCATTAAATAATTTTGAAGGAATATTTTTCCTGATTTTAGAATCGTAACGCTTTTTTTTCCAACCCGAAATTAAGTCAAATCCTTCATTTTTAATTAAGTTGTACAGCTCTGGTATTTCATCTGGACTATCTTGTAAGTCGGCATCCATTGTAATAACTACATCACCTTGCACCTCTTTAAACCCCGCATTTAATGCTTGAGATTTTCCGTAATTTTTTTGAAATCGAAGTCCTTTTACACTTGAATTTTCTTTTGATAAGGTTTCAATAACTTTCCAAGAGTTATCTGTACTACCATCATCAATAAAAAGTATTTCATAAGAATAACGATTGGATTGCATAACTTTTGCAATCCAATCGTGTAATTCTTTTAAAGATTCATCTTCGTTCAATAGTGGAATAACTACTGATATATCCATTTAAGTTTTATTTTATTAAATACTTGTAATTTCTTCGTCAGTTTTTTTCATAATTAAACCTCCAATTAGTGAAATTATAAACCCAACAAATAAGCTTCCAATGATGTTCATTGCTGAAGCCATTACAGGTCCTGACATTTTACTAGCCATCGCTAAAGATGTTTCTAATTGTTCATCAGACATGTTAGGATACTGTTCTATCATTGCTTGTTCTTGTACATCAGCCATTCTGGTAAAGTATTCAGGCTCAATAAAATTAGTAAAAATTAAAGTGTAAGCAACACCAACTAATCCAGAAATTAGAGCAATCCCTAGACCTGTTTTTAAAGCTTCACCTAAAGATAGAAACCCACCGTTTAATTCTTTAATTTTTTTAATACCTAATACTATAATAGCTACGGTAATAGCAATCCCAATAATTGCCATAGACCAGTGCGGATCATAGGTTTTTCCCATTGCAAATAAAGCAACATTTAATAAAATACCAGTAAATCCTAATATTAAACCATAGTTTAACATGATTTGTTTTGGTGTTGTTGTTTGGTTTTCCATAATAATTGAATAGATTTTAGTTTAACAAATATACTAAATACCACTTTAGTATAGCTTGTTATTATTAATATTAATAAATTGTTTTAATTAATTTATTAGTTAACAGTTATTTAAAAATGTTACATAAAATTATAAAAAAAATCATTGGTAAAACAAAAATTGATTGTAAATTTGCAGCTGGCAAGTCCTACACAACTAGCTCCCTTTGAATCCTCCAGGGCGGGAACGCAGCAAAGGTATTAGGTTGTAGCAGTGTGATGTAGGTAGCTTGCCTTTTTTTATGCACTTTTGTTAAGTTTTTAGAAGTGTATTTTACTTCAAAAAAAATCAATTCTAAATTATAATTTATTTCAAATACCTTACTTTTGAAAGCAATTAATAATTTTAATCTTTCAATATTTAATGAAAAAAGTTGTTTTAATTACAGGAGGTTCATCAGGAATTGGAAAATCGGTTGGTGAATTTTTAACTCAAAAAGGATTTATAGTTTACGGAACTAGCAGAAATTCAGATAAAATTAAAAATCCCCCTTTTAAATTAGTTTCTTTAGATGTAAATCATACAGAAACAATTGCTGAGGCAGTAAGTGAAGTTATTGGAAATGAAGGAAGACTAGATATTTTAATTAACAATGCTGGTATGGGAATTACAGGCCCTATTGAAGAAACTCCAACCAATGAAATGCGTAATGTATTTGATACAAATTTTTTTGGTGCAATTGACGTTATGAAAGCTGTGTTACCTCAAATGCGTACTCAAAATAGTGGTTTGATAATAAATGTAACTTCAATTGCAGGTTATATGGGATTACCTTTTAGAGGCATTTATTCAGCAACAAAAGGAGCTTTGGAAATCGTTACAGAAGCAATTCGTATGGAAGTTAAAAGCTTTGGTATTGAAGTTACCAATGTTGCCCCTGGAGATTTTGCTACAAATATTGCTTCAGGAAGATTTCATACACCAGTTTTTGAGAATTCACCTTATAAAGATGTGTACCAAAGTAATTTAGATTTAATGGATTCCCATGTGGATAGTGGAAGTGACCCAATTGAAATGGCAAAAGCTATTTATAAAATCATCAATACTAAAAAACCAAAAGTGCATTATAAAGTGGGCGATTTTATGCAAAAATTTTCAATTGTATTGAAAAAAATATTACCGGATACTATTTATGAAAAGTTATTAATGAATCATTATAAATTGTAATCAATTAAGTACTTTTGCGAAGGATAAATAAATATATAAATTAAACAACATATAAAGAATGAAATTTTTTATTGACACTGCAAACTTAGAGCAAATTAAAGAAGCACAAGCTTTAGGAATTTTAGATGGTGTAACTACCAATCCATCATTAATGGCTAAAGAAGGAATTACTGGTGCTAAAAATATTTTGCAACACTATGTTGATATTTGTAATATAGTTGATGGTGATGTTTCTGCCGAAGTTATCGCAATAGATTTTGAAGGAATGGTTAAGGAAGGAGAAGCTTTAGCAGCTTTGCATCCTCAAATTGTGGTAAAATTACCAATGATTGCTGATGGAATTAAAGCGTGTAAGTATTTTTCTGATAAAGGAATTAAAACGAATGTTACTTTAGTATTTTCAGCTGGGCAAGCTTTATTAGCTGCAAAAGCAGGAGCAACGTATATGTCGCCTTTTATTGGTCGTTTAGATGATATTTCAACAGATGGTTTAGGATTGATTTCTGATATAAAACATATTTATGATAACTATGGTTTTGAAACTCAAATTTTAGCAGCTTCAGTACGTCATACAATGCATATTATGGATTGCGCAAAAATTGGAGCAGATGTTATGACTGGGCCTTTAAGTGCTATTAAAGGATTATTAAAACATCCTTTAACTGATAGTGGTTTAGCACAGTTTTTAGCTGATTATAAAAAAGGAAACTAGTATAAGCTTACAATAACATATATACATAAAAAAAGGAACTGTTAATAGCAGTTCCTTTTTTTATGATAGATTTATGAGTTTGTTATACCGTTTTATAAGTATATGCTTTGCCTTTAAAGCTATATTCAATTTTTGTTACTTTTTCACGTTTAATTTTGTCAGCTTCGTCATCATTTAACTCAAAGTCAATTTCTGTATAATAAGAAGCTGTATTTTTTATTTTGTTAGATTCAATATCAGTATTATCTGAATTCAATGTTAATGAATCGTTTTCAAAAATAAAAGTTAGTGTACAACCAGTTCTCTTAATTTTTGTTGAAACGCTTCCAATAATAATTGTTTTTATAAATGGAAAACCTCCTAATTCTTCAAAATCTAAATATACATTATTAGCTTCATCTTCAGCATATTTGGTTCCTCCTTCAAATTCAATTTTAGGAATTTTTGCTGAAGGCGTTTCTACTTTTTTAGATTTTAAAAGGTTTGAAAAAGAAAAAGCCATGTTGTTTTTTTGGTTTTAATTATGATATGCCTGATTGTGAGCTAAATCTGATCCGCAAGAAGTACACTTTGCAGCAGTACCAGCGCCACCATAACAGCCATTACTGCATGTGTAATGATAAACACCTTTGGCATTTTGCGCAGGTGAAGCCGATTTATTTGTTGTTGGATTACTGTTTAAATCAGTTTTAGGAACGTTTAAAGGTCCGTTTTTTAGAAACTCATCATTATGAAATGCTAAATTATGTGTGTAAGGCGTATTGCATGTTGGGCAATTTCCAGCAACATCACTACCGCTATTTTCACATTTGTTATCACAAATATAATGTATTGCTTTAGTGGTTACTTTTTTTGTTTTTTGTGTAGTTTCTGGTTTGTCTTCTTTGCACGAAACAGTTATTGCTAAAATAAGTGCTAGAAATAATTGAAATACTTTCATAATAATTACGACTGATTGTTAGTTTTCAAATATAGTATAAATTAATAAATTCTGGAAGTTGGTTTAAACTACTTTTGTGAATTATTAATTGTTTTTTTAAATGTAGTTTTATATAATTTACTTAAACCATTTTCAGATTTGTACATTTCGTTTAATATTTTATCTAAAGGCATTTTTGTTTGAAAACTTGCCTTTGTTGTATTTCTCTTACTTGTAAAATATAAAGTGTTTGAATTTAAATTTACAAAAGGACAATAATCCATTTTGTCTGAATTTATAGTTGCTCCCATATTTTTAGCCATTTGCCAATTTTCATCTTCATCTTTGTAACTAATGTATAAATCACCGCTTCCAAAACCATCTTTTCTGCTATAGCCTGTAAAAATTATAAATGACTCGTCAGGTGAAACAAAAGCATTAAATTCGTATCCTTCTGTATTTATTGTTGAATCTAAAGATATTGGAGAGCTATATTTTCCGTTCTCAAATTTGCTAAAATAAATATCATCTTTTCCTTTTGAAACTGTGCCATCACTTGTAAAGTATAAATTGTTTGATGAGGAAATTGAAGGGTAAAACTCATTACCACTTGTATTTATTGGTGCTCCCAAATTAACTGGCTCAGACCATTCACTTTCTAAAGTTTTTCTTTCAACATACCAAATATCAAAATCTTTTGTTTTTACTTCGGAAGTATTTAAAGGTCTGTTTGAAGCAAAATACAGTTTTAAACTATTTGGAGATAAAAATGGTTCAATATCATGAAATTGACCTGAAAATGAAACAATTTTAGGTTTTGACCATCTGTTATTTTCTTTTTTAATAATTACAATTGCCGATAACTCACTGAAATAACTTTGAACTGAGAAATAAACTTCATTTTCATCGTAGGAAATACTTATATCTCTAACGTTTGGGAATTCAGAAATTATTTCTGGTAAAAATGGACTAATTAAGGTGTTCTTATTCTCTTGAGCATTTATGCTAATTGAAATAAGTAAAAGGAACAGTAAACAAGATTTCATATGTGTTTGTTAGTGGTTTTACTCAAATATATTGTAAATAAAAAAGTCCTAACAATTTTGTTAGGACTTTTAATAAATTTTTAACTTATTTTATAAGTGAATCACTTCGTCATAAGCATCTGCAACAGCTTCCATAACTGCTTCACTCATAGTTGGGTGAGGATGAATTGTTTTTAACACTTCGTGACCTGTAGTTTCTAATTTTCTACCTAAAACAGCTTCAGCAATCATATCAGTTACACCTGCACCAATCATATGACAACCTAACCATTCTCCATATTTAGCATCAAAAATTACTTTTACAAATCCATCTGTAGTTCCCGCAGCAGTTGCTTTTCCAGATGCACTAAAAGGAAATTTTCCAATTTTTAAATCGTAACCAGCCTCTTTTGCTTTTGCTTCTGTCATACCAACACTTGCAATTTCTGGAGTAGCATATGTACAACCTGGTACATTGCCATAATCAATTGCCTCTGTATGTAATCCTGCTAATTTCTCAACGCATGTAATTCCTTCAGCAGAAGCAACATGTGCTAATGCTTGACCAGGAACAACATCACCAATTGCATAATAACCAGGTATGTTTGTTTGGTAAAAATCATTCACTAAAATCTTATCTCTGTCAACTACTATACCCACATCTTCTAATCCTATATTTTCGATATTCGATTTAATACCTACTGCCGATAATAGAATATCAGCTTCTAAAGTCTCTTCTCCTTTTTT
>NZ_WTAR01000045.1 GCF_013139515.1 Lutibacter sp. | reverse complement strand
TTATCAGCAATTAAATCTGAAATTGTTATAATACAATCATCTTTCACTTTTTCTTTATTTACAGAAATTGAATTCTCTTTTAATGCTCTTCGTACTTCACCATTCGATTTTAAAAAATCGTTATCTGCAAAAGCTGGTACAATTTCTAAACCATTTTCAATAACACTACGTTCTATTTTAGCTTGTGGAACACCATCAAAAACATCTAAGAAGGTTTGTTCATCTAACGATTTTAAATCATTAGCTGTAGATTTTCCAAATAAAATATTTGAAGCTTTTATAGCGTTATCATAAGCTTCTCTACCGTGAGTCATAACAGTTACTTCTTCTCCAATTCTTTTTTGAAGAATTCTCATATGAGGCGCTTCTTTATGTTCAGCAATTAGTTGCTCAATAGTTTCTTTATCTAAAAATGTAAATATTTTAATATACTTTTCAGCATCTTCATCAGAAGAATTCAACCAATATTGATAAAATTTATAAGGTGAAGTTCTTGCAGCATCTAACCAAACATTTCCACCAGCTGTTTTACCAAATTTAGTACCATCGGCTTTTGTAATTAGTTTACAAGTAAGCGCGTATGCTTTTCCTTGTGCTTTTCTTCTAATTAATTCAGTTCCGGTAGTTATATTTCCCCATTGATCTGAACCTCCCATTTGAAGTTTACAATTATTTTCTTTGTATAAATGGTAAAAATCATATCCTTGAAACAATTGATACGTAAATTCTGTAAAACTCATTCCGGTTTTAGAATCAGAATCTATACGTTTTTTAACAGAATCTTTTGCCATCATGTAATTTACGGTGATGTGTTTACCAACATCGCGTACAAATTCAATTAATGAAATACCTTTCATCCAATCGTAATTATTTACCAATTCAGCAGCATTTTGTGAAGTGCTATCAAAATCTAAAAAACGAGCTAACTGACCTTTTACACCAGCAATATTTTTGTTTAAAGTAGCTTCATCTAATAAATTACGCTCGTCAGATTTTCCTGAAGGATCACCAACCATTCCCGTTGCTCCACCAACCAATGCAATTGGATTATGACCTGCTTTTTGAAAATGCATTAAAATAATTATTGGTACCAAACTTCCAATATGTAACGAATCGGCAGTTGGGTCAAATCCAATATAACCAGTAGTTTTATTTTTTAATAAGTATTCTTCAGTTTCAGGCATCATATCGTGTAACATGCCTCTCCAACGTAGTTCTTCAACAAAATTCATTATCAAAATTTTTAATTTCAGCAAAGATAAAATTTTAGTTGTTAGTTGCGACGTTTAGTGATTAGTTTTTTAAATGAAGTTGATTGTAAAATACCCAAACATTTTTTATACTTTCGTTTTATGATTTTAGTAACTGGCGGAACGGGTTTAGTGGGAGCGCATTTATTGTACCATCTTTCTTTAGAAAATGATAGCGTGAAGGCTATTCATAGAAAAAACAGTGATTTACAGGCTGTAAAAAACGTTTTTAGCTATTATTCTGAAGATTTTGAAGCGTTGTTTAAAAAAATTGAATGGATTGAAGCAGATATAACAGATATATTTTTGTTAGAAAAAGCTTTTGAAAACGTTACTGAAGTCTATCATTCTGCAGCATTAATTTCTTTCAATCCGAAAGATTATAAAGTAATGCGAAAAGTGAATATTGAAGGCACTTCAAACATTGTGAATCTATGTATAGATAAAAAAGTTAAAAAATTGTGTTTTGTGAGTTCTATTGCAACCATTGAAAAGGCGGTAAACAATAAAATTATTGATGAAGATTGCGAATGGAATACCGAGTCTAATAATTATGGGTACGCCATTACAAAATATGGTGCAGAAATGGAAGTTTGGCGCGCGTCGCAAGAAGGTGTTGAAGTTGTAATTGTAAATCCTGGTGTAATTTTAGGAGCCGGTTTTTGGAATAATGGTGGTCCGGGAGAATTATTCACCAAAATTTATAACGGTTTAAAATTTTACACTGAAGGTGTTACAGCATTTGTTTCAGTAACCGATGTTGTTAAAACAATGATACAGTTGATGAACAGCAATCTGAAAAATGAACGCTATATTTTAGTTTCAGAAAATGTAAGCTTTAAAGAGGTGTTTTTTAAAATAGCTGATGATTTTGGTAAAAAACGACCTTCAATTAAAGTTACAAAATTGATGAGTTCAATTGGTTGGAGATTGGAAAAAATTAAATCTAGTTTAACCGGTAAACAGCCTGTTTTAACCAAACAATCTTCAAAGTCAATTCATCAAAAATATTTTTATTCTTCAGAAAAAATTGAAAAGGCGCTTGATTTTAAATTTGAACCTGTTTCAGAAACTATTAAAAACGTTTGTGAATTATACAAAAGATAGCTATCTGAAATATAATATTTAATATTATTATTTCGGGAATTCCTTTTTTGAATCACCTCTTAGGTTCGGTTTTAAAGCATCTTTTCTTGGTGACTTTATTCGAGAAAGTCTTAAAGAATCACGTTTTATACGATCTAAAGAATCATTCAACTTAACTTCAGCATCAAATTGTTTTTTTAGCGCTTTTAGGCGTTCGTCAACTCTAGTTAATATTTCATCATAATCATCTATTCTTGATGTATAATAAAAGTTACTTTCTTTAAATCTGGTAGTATCAATTTGATATTTTTCAAAAACCAAAGGGAAATAATTTACACTACGCTGAAGGTGTATGTTTTTTATATTATCACCTCCATCAGCAAGAAAAATATCGGTTAATAAATCAACCATTTGCTCTTTTGGAATTAAATTTTTTGGCTTCTCAAAAATTGTGTTACTAGTACACGCTGCAAAAAAAATACTTAAAATAAGTATGTAGCTAAATTTATTCATTTGTTCTATTAAACAGTAATCGTTTTCCTTTTATTGTATTATGAAATATGCCATTTTGATATGCTAAATGGCCATTTACAAAAGTATGCGTAATTTTTGAATAAAATGTAGTGCCTTCAAATGGTGACCAGCCACATTTGTATAAAATATTATCTTTAGTAACGGTCCATGGAGATGAAATATCAACCAATACCAAATCAGCATAATATCCTTTTTTAATAAATCCTCTTTTATCAATTTTAAATATTTTAGCAGGGTTATGACACATTTTCTCTACTATCTTTTCAATAGAAATTTTTCCTTGACTGTGCGCTTGTAACAACGCAGGTAACGCATGTTGAACTAAAGGGCCACCGCTTGGCGCTTTTGTATAAACCTGTTGCTTTTCTTCTTTTGTATGTGGTGCGTGATCAGTTGCAATTACATCAATTTTATCATCAAGTAATGCTTTCCAAAGACCTTCTTTATCTGTTTCGGTTTTTATAGCCGGATTCCATTTTATATATGTTCCTTTGGTTTCGTAATCACGTTCATCAAACCATAAATGGTGTACACAAACTTCAGCAGTAATTTGCTTTTCTTCAACAGGAATTTTATTTGCAAAAAGTGCTGTTTCTTTAACTGTTGACAAATGAAATACGTGCAAACGAGCTCCAGTTTTTTTAGCTAATTCTATAGCTTTTGATGATGATAAATAACACGCTTCTTCACTTCTAATTTTTGGATGCAATGCTATAGGAATATCATCTCCATATTCTTTTAAATAGGTTTCTAAATTCTTTTTAACAGTAGCTTCATCTTCACAATGCACAGCAATTAACATTTTAGTTGAAGAAAATATCTTTTCCAAAACTTTTTCATCATCTACCAACATATCACCCGTTGATGATCCTAAAAACAATTTTATACCAGCAACATTTGTTGGGTCGGTTTTTAATAATTCATCTAAATTATCATTTGTTCCACCAAACATAAATGAGTAGTTAGCATAAGAATTATTGGCAGCGATTTCAAACTTTTTGGCTAATAATTTTTGTGTGGTTGCCTGCGGAACTGTATTTGGCATTTCTATAAACGAAGTAATACCCCCTGCAATAGCGGCTTTGCTTTCAGTTTTAATAGTTGCTTTATGTGTTAATCCTGGCTCACGAAAATGAACCTGATCATCAATAGCTCCCGGAATTAAGTATTTCCCTTCAGCATCAATTATAGTTGTATTGGCAGATTTTGAACTAATTGAAGTGTCAATATCTACAATATATTCACCATCAATTAAAACATCACCCTCAACTATTCTTCCTTCGTTTACAATTTGAGCATTTTTAATAAGTGTTAAACTCATGTTCTTCTTTTTCTTTATTTAGGTAATCCTTGCAATCTCATTTTAATAACTCCAAAAACGGCTTCAGAAATTATAGAGCCACTCATTTTTGAAGTTCCCTCTTTACGATCAGTAAAAATAACTGAAACTTCTTTATGTTTAAATTTTCTTTTCCATGCTTTAAATTTCATTTCAATTTGAAACGCATAGCCAACAAACTTAATTTTGTCTAGTTCAATACTTCTTAGCACATTACTTTTGTAACAAACAAAACCTGCTGTAGTATCAAAAATTGGGATTTGGGTTATAATTTTAACGTATTTGGAGGCGAAGTAGGATAAAAGTAATCTTTTAATATCCCAGTCAACTACGTTAATTTTGTTGTTTAAGTATCTTGAACCGATGGAGAAATCTGCTCCGTCAATAGCACAAGCATTGTATAAATGTATTAAATCTTTTGGATTATGCGAAAAATCAGCGTCCATTTCTATAATATAATCGTAATTTTTTTTTAACGCCCATTTAAAACCGTGTATATATGCGGCTCCAAGACCATTTTTTTCTTTTCTTATTTCTAAAAATAAATTAGAAAATTGTTGTTGTAATGTTGATACAATTTTTGAAGTTCCATCTGGTGAGCTATCATCAACAACCAAAATATCAAATTGCATCTCTAAAGAAAATACCGCTTTTATAATAGCTTCAATATTTTCTTTTTCGTTGTAAGTTGGTATAATTACTAGCGTATTTGACATATAACAAAATTATTGCGCAAAGATAAAACAAATAATTCCTAATTTTGCGTTAAAACTATAGCTAACTTAATGTTTGAAGCAACAAAAATAATACAAGGTAATAATGACTGGATAACACTGGTTTTATTAGCGGTATTTAGTATTCTAACACTTCTTAAAATACTTTATAAAAACAGATTGATTCATATAAACACGTTATTTATATCAAATAGGAATATCACAATTTATTTTAATAAAGAAAAAAATAGACTTTTAGATGGTTTTCACATGTTGTTTTTTATAATTCAACTATTAATTTTGTCTTTATTATTTTATTTAGGCAATGTTTACTTTCAATTTCAAAAAACCGAATTAAATTTTAACTATTTCTTATTGATTTTTTGCGGAATTGGAGGGTATCTAATTTCACACTATTTAGTTGGGTTATTAATCGCATTTTTATTTGATTTTAAAAAAGAATATAGCAAAATAATATTTTTTAAATTAAACTATTTTAACAATTTAGTGTTATGGTTGTTTCCGTTTCTAATTCTTAGTTTTTACGCCGCTTCTTTTAATTATTTATTACTTAAAATAACACTTGTTTTGTTGGTCTTATTAATAAATTTAATAACTATTTTAATATTGGTAAATAATAAAAAGCTCATATTAAGCAACTTGTTCTATTTTATTTTGTACATTTGCGCCCTTGAAATAGCACCTTTAATAATTATTTTAAAATTAACTATTTAAAGATAAAATTGAAGAATATGAAAGTGAAAACAATATTAGTTTCTCAGCCACCTCCAAAAACTGAAAACTCACCTTACATAGATTTATCAGAAAAACAAAAAGTTAAAATTGACTTTAGACCTTTTATACATGTTGAAGCAGTTTCAGCTAAAGAGGTAAGAACTCAAAAAATTGACTTAAATAACTATACTGCAATTGTATTAACAAGCAGAAATGCTGTTGATCATTTTTTTAGAGTTGCAGAAGAAATGCGCTTTACAGTTCCTGATAGTATGAAATATTTTTGCCAATCTGAAGCTGTCGCTTTTTACTTACAAAAATATGTTGTGTACCGTAAACGTAAAATTTATGTTGGCCAACGTACAGTTCCAGAGTTAATTAAAGTTATAAAAAAACATAAAGACGAAAAGTTTTTATTACCATCTTCTGATAAATTAAAAGAAATAATACCTACATCTTTAAATGAAATAGAAGTAAATTGGGAGAGAGCAATTTTATTTAAAACAGTTGTAAGTGACCTATCTGATTTAGAAGGTGTTTTTTATGATATATTAGTGTTCTTTAGTCCTTCAGGTATAGATTCTTTATTCAAAAACTTTCCTGATTTTAAACAAAATAATACGTGTATAGCTGTTTATGGAAACTCAACAGTAAAAGCTGCAACTAATGCGGGTTTAAAATGCACTATTCAAGTACCTACTCCTGAAACTCCTTCAATGACAATGGCTTTGGAGAAATATATAGTTAAGGTAAATAAAAAATAAG
>NZ_WTAR01000103.1 GCF_013139515.1 Lutibacter sp. | reverse complement strand
ATGCAACAACTCACACAAAAATTAGGTTCAGGTGATATGCTCATTCAAGAGGTTCCTTATCCACAAGTTGGTAAAGGCATGGTGATCGTTAAAAACCATTATTCTATCATCAGTGCAGGAACTGAAGGTTCTACCGTAGTTGCCGCTCGGAAAAGTTTGATTGGCAAGGCGAAGGAGCGCCCACAACAAGTAAAACAAGTGATTGACACCTTAAAAAAACAAGGACCTATACAAACCTACAGAGCTGTGATGAAAAAGCTAGATGCATACTCTCCTTTAGGCTATAGCTGTTCTGGAGAAGTGTTAGAAGTAGGAGAAGGTGTGACAGGATTTGAAGTAGGTGATAAAGTGGCTTGTGCAGGGGCTGGCTATGCCAATCATGCTGAGGTAGTTGCAGTGCCAATAAATTTGTGTGTTAAATTAGCTAAAGTTGCTAATTTAAAAGATGCGGCATACAATACTTTGGGAGCAATATCCATGCAAGGGGTTCGCCAAGCAGATGTACGATTGGGAGAATCTTGCGTTGTTATTGGTCTTGGTTTATTAGGTCAATTAATAGCACTCATTTTAAAAGCATCTGGAGTTACAGTAATAGGAATTGATGTTTCTGAAGTAGCAGTTAAACAAGCGGTTGATAATTCGGTTGTTGATTTAGGAATGACCAGAAATACAGCTGGAATAGAAGAGCAAATACAAAATGCAACAAATGGTTATGGCGCAGATGCTGTTATTATTGCAGCAGCTACGTCTAGCCTTGACCCCATAAATTTTGCAGGTGCTATTGCACGTAAAAAAGGGAAAGTAGTCGTTTTAGGTGCTGTTCCTACGGGTTTCGATCGGGATCCGTTTTGGTATCGTAAAGAATTAGAATTAAAAATGGCGTGTTCTTATGGACCTGGTCGTTATGATCTAAACTATGAAGAGAAAGGAATTGATTATCCGTTGCCTTATGTACGCTGGACAGAAAAGCGTAATATGGAAGCGTTTCAGAATTTAATTGCAACCAACAAAATCAATATAGAGTATTTAACCACACACGAGTTTGAGTTTGAAAATGCAAAAGCTGCATTTGATTTAGTCGTTTCTAAAACAGAACCATTTACAGGTATTGCTTTAAAATATGATCCAGAAAAAATAGCTTCAAAAACTAAAATTTCTACTTCAGCAATTGATAAACTGGGAAAAATAAATATCTCATTTATAGGTGCAGGTAGTTATGCGCAAGGAAATCTATTGCCAAATATCCCTGAAAATAGTGATGTTAGTAAGGTAGGTGTACTAACCAATACAGGAACAACGTCAAAACGTGTGGCTGAGAAATTTAAGTTTCAGTTTTGCGCCACACAAGAAGCTGATGTTTTAGATGATAAAACAAATACTGTTTTTGTAGCTACGCGTCATGATTCACATGGGTCATACGTTTTAAAAAGTTTAGAAGCCAATAAGAATGTATTTGTTGAAAAACCATTATGTCTTTTAGAATCTGAATTAGAATCAATTATAGAAGCACAATCAAAAGCTAATAAAGCAGTGATGGTTGGGTTTAACCGTCGGTTTTCACCATTATCTTCAAAATTAAAAAAAGCAATTGGAAATAATCCAATGTCCATGCTTTATAGAATCAATGCTGGGGCTATTCCTGGTGATAATTGGATTCAAGATCTAGAAATTGGAGGCGGACGTGTTTTAGGTGAAGTTTGTCATTTTATTGATTATCTAACGTTCCTTAATGGAAGTCTTCCAACAAAAGTTTCGGCAACAGCATTACCAGATGCTAATCAGTTAAACGATACGCTAAATATTTTGATTCAGTTTGAAAATGGCTCATCTGGAGTAGTTGCTTACTATGCAAATGGTTCAAAATCGATGACTAAAGAGTATGTTGAGGTGTTTTCGGCAGGCATGTCTGCAACACTTAACGACTTTAAAGAGTTGAAAATTTATGGAAAAGGAAATCCTAAAAAAGAGAAACTTTTCAATCAAAATAAAGGGCAAAAAGAAATGGTAAGTGCATTTGTAAATGGTTTACTTAATGAAGGTCAGGTAATAATTCCTTTTGATGAAATTGTAGCAGTTACCAAAGCATCGTTTAAAGTTTTAGAATCTGTAAAGCGTGGAGGTGAGCAAGTTGAAATATAACATAGCGGCTAGTTTTTTAAAACTCAAAGCATATTGCGAAGAAGAAAACTTCAAAGGCTGGGATCCTTATGATGGATTAAATTCAAAAGTGTTTAATGCTTTACCTTTTAAACATTGTGATTTGGCACGTTTGGCTTGGATACAAGGGTTTAAAAGATCTCCTATTAATTTTAGAAAACTGTTAGGAGTATCCAAAGAATACAATGCCAAAGGTATCGGGTTATTTTTAACAGGCTATTGTAATTTATACAGATTGGCTGAGTCTGGAAATACAACTTTTGGAACAAAAGAAGAGTTACTAACCCAAATTAATGAGTTAGCAGTATTGCTTATTTCTTTACAAACAAAAGGGTATTCTGGCGCTTGTTGGGGTTATAATTTTGACTGGCAGGCACGCCGTTTGTTTTTGTTTCCCAAAAAGACACCTACAGTAGTGGCTACTACTTTTTGTGCTGCTGCACTTTTTGAGGCATACGAAATAACCGAAAATAAAGAATACTTGAATATAGCTTTATCTTCTGCAAAGTTTGTAATGAATGATTTATCGCGAACGCCACACAACAATGGCTTTTTGTTTTCTTACAGTCCAAAGGAAGGGAATAATACGGTTTATAATGCTTCTTTATTGGGAGCTAAATTATTAAGTATTGCATACCGTTATACCAAAAACGAAACATATAAAAGCGCAGCCCAAAAAGCTGTTTTGGCAGCTTGTAAAGGTCAGAAGAAGGACGGCTCGTGGGTGTATGGCTTGCTGCCGGTGCAATCATGGAAAGACAGTTTCCATACCGGTTACAATCTGGATGCTATTCAGAACTATCAGGTAAATACAGGTGATAGTTCGTTTCAGAAAAATATAGATAAGGGATTTGAATTTTATATCCATAATTTTTTTATGGAGGACGGAACCCCAAAATATTATCACAACAAAACATATCCCATAGATATTCATTGTCCGGGACAGTTGTTTGTAACACTTTCAAAATTAAATAAATTCAAAAGAAATAAATTATTAGCTGATAAAGTTTTACATTGGACTATTCATAATATGCAAAGTCCACGAGGCTATTTTTACTATCAGTTAAAAAAGGGAATAAGTTCAAAAATATCTTACATGCGCTGGAGTAACGCATTTATGTTTCATGCGTTGAGTAGTTATTTATTAGAAAAAAACAACAAAAGTAGTAATGAATAAGTTGAAGCCTATCTCAGTAAATGGAGTACATATTTACCCATTTAAAAGTGCAAAAGAATTGCTATTGTTTGCTATAAAAGAAAAGAAAATATTAGTTGCTGTAAATGCCGAAAAGATTATACATGCAACCAATGAGACAAGAAATATAATAAATAGCAATATTGGTTATGCTGATGGAATAGGCGCAGTTTTGGCATTAAAAACGAAAGGAATAAAAGATGCTGTAAAAATTCCAGGTTGTGAGTTATGGTTAGAGATTGTTAAGGCGTTTTATAAAAGCAACTCATTTTATTTAGTAGGTAGTAAGCCTGAAATTATAAAAAAAACAGTTGCTAAATTGAAAAGTAACTATCCAACTATTCAAATTTTAAATTATAGAAATGGGTATATAAACTCGATAAAAGAACAGAACATACTTCTTGAAGATATTAAAAATAAACAACCAACTATTATTTTTGTGGCTATGGGCTCACCAAAACAAGAAATTTTAATGGAACACATGTTAGAAGTCCATCCAGCTTTATATCAAGGCCTTGGTGGTAGTTTTGATGTGTTTACAGGAAATGTTAAAAGGGCTCCAAAATGGTGGGTGAAAAATAATTTAGAATGGGCTTATAGATTAGTAAAACAACCATTAAGAATTGGAAGACAAATTCATTTATGTAAATTTGTGATGCTCTTAATTTTAAAAAAAATATAATTAATGCTCAAATACGTATTTTCAAATATACACATTGCTGGCTTTTTAGCATTAATTGTAGCGTTTGCATTGGTGTATATAATTATTCCTAAAATAGCCTGGATAGTTCATTCAAAAAATTTAATAGACCACCCTGATATGCGGAGTGCTCATAAAAATGCAACACCAACGATGGCTGGATTTGCTTTTTTTTTAACACTCATTTTTATGGTGTTTCTTTTGAAAGATTGGGACATAGATTTAATTGGACTTAACTTTATTGCAGGAATTACTTTGATTGTTGCTGTAGGTTTAAAAGATGATTTAGTAGTGTCATCTCCAAAGGCTAAGTTAATTGGTGAAATAATGGCCATTTTCTTTTTGTTATTTTGTAATTGTATGCAAGTAATTTCCCTAAATGGTTTTTTAGGAGTGCACCAACTACCCATGATTGTATCCATTGGCTTATCAATTTTAATCATAGTAACAATTATAAATGCATACAATTTAATTGATGGTGTTGATGGACTTGCAGCAGTGGTTGGGATTGTAATTTTTAGTATCTATTCATTAATATTTTATGGTACAGGGTTGTATTATTACTTTTTACTCTGTATCAGTTTAATAGGTATCTTATTAGCCTATTTACGGTATAATTTATCTTCCACAAAAAAAATATTTATGGGAGATACCGGTTCATTACTCATAGGCTATTGTATTGGTTTTTTTACCTTAAAGTTTTTAGCAATGGATGCTTCATTATTTGAAAAATTCACTTTTAATCCTGAAAATAAATTAATAATTATAGCAGCTATCTTGTTTATACCATTGTTTGATATGATTCGGGTAATTGGTATACGATTATTAGCCAACAAAAGTCCTTTTTACCCAGATAGAAACCATGTGCATCATTTATTGTTAGATCTTGGTTTTTCGCATTTTAAAGTCACATTTTTAACGGGGTTTGTAAATTATGTATTGGTGATAGGATTTATCTATTTAGCTTCTATTTTTGATAGTTTTCAAATGTCAGGAATTTTGACGGTTGTTTTTGTACTATTTTTAGGGGTGTTATATGTATTGAGGAAGAGGGTTAAAATGAAGAATGCTGTTGAAGTAGATGAGAGAGTAGAGTAATCAACCGTCATTGCGAGGCGTTTTCACAACGAAGCAATCTCATGAAAAGAAACAGATTACCACAGTTTTTTCAAAACTTCGCAATGACGGTTAAAATGAAGAGAGAAGGGTAATCAAACGTCATCCTCAGCTTGACTGGGGATCTTATGATAAGTGTTCCAAACAAACAGACCCCGAATCAAGTTCGCAATGACGTAATTAAGAACAAAAGTAACAAGTCTTGGATCAAGTCCGAGAATAATAATAATAATAATAATAATAATAATAATAATAATAACCCGTTGTGCAGAGTGTTTTATTTTATGCATTTGAATGTCAGTTCGAGTAATTTTCGATAGAAAATTGTATCGAGAACTATTTTGAAAACGAAAATTTGATTCTCGATACTAATTTTACTCATTAACATTCGTTAAATTCACTC
>NZ_WTAR01000059.1 GCF_013139515.1 Lutibacter sp. | reverse complement strand
ACCTAAAACTAAAAGGAGTTGAAATTTCAGATGAAGAAGCGAATGCACTTTGTATTGCTATTTTATTGCATGATATTGGTCACGGAGCATTTTCACATGCATTAGAGCAAAGTATTGTCACCGGAATTCATCACGAAGCAATTTCATTAAAATTTATGGAAGCTTTAAATGATGAGTTTAGCGGACAACTTACATTAGCAATTACCATTTTTACAGAAAAATATCATCGTAAGTTTTTATATCAATTGATTTCAAGTCAGTTAGATATGGATAGATTGGATTATTTAAATAGAGATAGTTTTTATACAGGTGTTGCTGAAGGAAATATTAGTTCTGAACGTTTAATAGCCATGTTAAATGTAAAAGAAGATAATTTAGTTATTGAAGAAAAAGGTATTTATTCTGTCGAAAAATTTATTGTTGCAAGGCGATTAATGTATTGGCAAGTTTATTTACATAAAACAGGTTTAGTTGCTGAAAAGTTATTAGGTAAAATTTTAAAACGAGCTAAAGAGTTATCTTTGTTAGGTGTAGAATTACCTGCAAGTAAAGCCTTTACATATTTTTTAAATCATCAAATAAGTGAAGATAATTTCACATTAGAAACGCTTAAAACATTTGCTAAATTAGATGATTATGATGTGTTTTCAGCTATAAAAGAATGGATTTCACATGACGATAAAGTTCTTTCAAAATTATCTGAAAATTTAGTTAACAGAATGTTGCCAAAAGTAATTCTTCAAAAAGAACCATTTACGGAACTTCAAATAAATGAAATAAAGCAAGAAGTTAAAAGCACATTTGAACTAAGTAATTCAGAATTAGATTATTTTGTATATCACGGTAAAATACAAAATCAGGCTTATGATGCCACTAAAAATAACATTCGAATTTTATATAAAAATGGTATAATTAAAGATGTAACAGAGGCTTCAGACCATTTAAATTTACAAGCATTGTCAAATACAGTTTACAAGTATTATATATGCTATCCAAAGAAATAGGTAGTGTTCAATTTTTTATTTATTTTTGCAATTCATGAAATTTACAGCAAACCAAATAGCGGAAATTTTAGAAGGGGAGATTGATGGTAATGAAAATGCAGAAGTTTACAAACTTTCAAAAATTGAAGAAGGTGAAAATGGATCGTTAACGTTCCTTTCAAATCCAAAATATACACCATATATATACTCTACAAAGGCTTCTATTGCCATTGTAAATAAAAATTTTATTCCTGAAAGTAAAATAGAAACAACCTTAATAAAAGTAGATGATGCTTATAAAGCATTTTCTAAATTATTGGCATTTTACGATGAAGTTAAATCTAACAAATCAGGAATTGAGACACCATCACACATTAGTGAAACTGCAAAACTTGGAAAAAACATCTACTTAGGAGCATTCGCTTATATAGGAAATAATGTGATAATAGGTGATAATGTGAAAATTTATCCGAATGTTTATATTGGCGATAATGTGAAGATTAAAGCTAATACTACTATATTTTCTGGAGCAAAAATTTATTCTGAAACTGAAATTGGTGAGAATTGTGCCATTCATTCAGGAGCTATAATTGGAGCAGATGGGTTTGGATTTGCACCAAATAAAGAAGGAGATTTCAGCAAAATACCTCAAATAGGCAATGTTATTATTGACGATAATGTAGATGTAGGAGCAGCAACAACAATTGATAGAGCTACATTAGGTTCTACAATAATTAGAAAAGGAGTGAAACTTGATAATCAAATTCAAGTAGCTCACAATGTTGAAATAGGTAAAAATACCGTAATAGCGGCACAAACAGGTATTGCAGGTTCAACAAAAATTGGTGAAAATTGTATGATTGGAGGACAAGTTGGTATCGTTGGACATATTACTATTGGTAGTAATGTTCGTATACAAGCACAATCGGGTATTTCAAGAAATATAAAAGATAACGATATAATTCAAGGTACACCAGCAATTGGTTACTCAGATTATAATAAATCTTACGTATATTTTAAAAAATTGCCAGAATTAGTGGCTACTATAAATTCATTACAAAAAGAAATAAAAGCTTTAAAAGACAAATAATGAGTAATACACAAAAAACAATTAAAAATGAAGTAACACTATCGGGTGTTGGTTTACACACAGGAAACAAAGTGACTATGACTTTTAAGCCTGCGCCTGTAAATTATGGTTATGCTTTTGTAAGAATTGATTTAGAAGGAGAGCCTGTAATTGAGGCAAGTGCAGAATATGTTGTTAACACCCAAAGAGGAACAAACTTAGAAAAAAGAGGCGTTTTTGTGAATACATCAGAACATGTTTTAGCAGCTGTAGTAGCATTAGGAATTGATAACATTTGTATTGAAATTAATGCAGCTGAACCTCCAATTATGGATGGTTCATCTAAGCATTTTATTGAAGCATTAGAAAAAGCAGGAATTGTTGAACAAGATGCTGAACGTGAAGAATATATTGTTAAAGATATTATTTCATATAAAGATGAAAAAACAGGAAGTGAAATTATTTTAATGCCATCTGATGAATATCAAATAACTTCAATGGTAGATTTTGGGACTAAAGTATTAGGTACACAAAATGCTACATTAGACTCACTTTCAGATTTTAAAGCTGAAATTGCTGATGCAAGAACATTTAGTTTTTTGCACGAATTAGAAATGTTACTTGATAATAATTTAATTCAAGGAGGCGATTTAAATAATGCGATAGTTTATGTAGATAAAGAAATTTCTACAGAGACTATGGATAAACTTAAGAAAGCATTTAATAAAGAATCATTAACTGTAAAAGCGAATGGTATTCTTGATAATTTAACGTTGCGTTGGGCTAATGAAGCTGCACGTCATAAATTATTAGATGTAATTGGTGATTTAGCTTTAGTTGGTACTAGAATTAGAGGAAAAGTAATTGCAAATAAACCAGGACATTTAGTAAACACAGTTTTTGCTAAAAAATTACAAAAAATAATTAAGCAAGAAAAAAGGAATAATGTACCTGTGTACGATTTAAACAAAACGCCTTTAATGGATATTCATCAAATCATGAATATTCTTCCACATAGACCACCATTTTTATTAATTGATAGAATTTTAGAATTATCTGAAAATCATGTGGTTGGAATGAAAAATGTGACAATGAATGAGCCTTTTTTTAATGGCCATTTTCCAGGTGCTCCAGTAATGCCAGGTGTGTTACAAGTTGAAGCTATGGCACAATGTGGAGGAGTTTTAGTATTAAGTTCAGTTCCAGATCCTGAAAATTACTTAACCTATTTTATGAAAATGGATAAAGTAAAATTCAAACAAAAAGTATTACCAGGTGATACTCTAATTTTTAGAGCAGAATTAATTACGCCAATTAGAAGAGGTATTTGCCATATGCAAGCTTGTGGATATGCAAATGGAAAATTAGTAGTAGAAGCAGAATTAATGGCTCAAATAGCAAAAAAAACAACAGTAGAATGAATCAACCTTTAGCATATATACATCCAGGAGCTAAAATAGCAACCAATGTAGTAGTAGAACCTTTTACAACAATCCATAACGATGTAATAATAGGTTCAGGAACTTGGATTGGTTCTAATGTAACTATAATGGAAGGCGCAAGAATTGGAAAAAATTGTAGAATTTTTCCAGGTGCGGTAATTTCAGCAATTCCTCAAGATTTAAAGTTTGATGGTGAAGATTCTCTAGCTATTATTGGTGATAATACTACAATTAGAGAATGTGTAACTGTAAATAGAGGTACAAAAGCTTTGGGTAAAACTCAAATTGGTGATAATTGTTTAATTATGGCTACTTCACACGTAGCACATGATTGTATTATAGGGAATAACTGTATTTTGGCAAATGGGTCAATTATTGCAGGTCATGTAACTATTGGAAATTTTGCAATTTTAAGTGGTTTGGTAGCAGTGCATCAATTTATTCATATTGGCGATCACGCTTTAGTTTCAGGAGGTTCATTAGTTAGAAAAGATGTTCCACCATTTGCAAAAGCAGGAAAAGAACCATTATCATTTATAGGCATTAATTCAATTGGGTTAAGAAGAAGAGGTTTTGAAACTGAGAAAATTAGAGAAATTCAAAATATTTTTAGAATTTTATATCAGAAGAATTACAATACTACTCAGGCTTTAGAAAAAATTGAAGCCGATATGGAAGCAACAAAAGAAAGAGATCAAGTTATTCTGTTCATTAAAAATTCTCAAAGAGGAATTATGAAAGGATATACAGGTAGTTAATTAAAAAAAACATTTAACTAATTGAAAGTTAGAATTTTAAAAGCAACCATCTAAACTAAAACAATAAGTAATAATTTAACGAATAAACGACTAAATGGCAACAACATCAGATATTAGAAATGGATTATGTATTAAACATAATAATGATATTTTTAAAGTAATAGAGTTTTTACATGTAAAGCCAGGTAAAGGTCCTGCTTTTGTTAGAACCAAGTTAAAAAGTTTATCGTCAGGAAAAGTATTAGATAATACATTCCCTGCTGGAAGAAAAATTGAGGATATAAGAGTTGAAACTCGTAAATATCAATTTTTATACCCTGAAGGTGATACATTTCACTTTATGAACACAGATGACTATAACCAAATAACATTAGAGAAAGAAACTCTTGATACACCTGAGCTTTTAAAAGAAGGTGAAGTAGTAACTGTAATCTTTAATACTGAAGATGATATGCCACTTTCAGTTGATATGCCTGCAAGTGTTATTTTAGAAATTTCTCATACAGAACCTGGTGTGAAAGGAAATACAGCTACAAACGCAACAAAACCAGCAACTGTTGAAACGGGTGCAGTAATAAATGTACCCTTATTTATTAATGAAGGTGATAAGGTTAAAATTGATACTTCAAAAAGTTCATATTTAGAACGAGTTAAATAGTAAAACTCATGAAATTTCCTAGAGTTTATAGTTTAGATGAAATAGCTAAATTAATTGATGCTACACCTGTTGGTCCTACAAGTTATCCTGTTTATGGTTGTAATGAAATTCATGTGGTTGAAGAAGGAGATATTGTTTTTGTTGATCATCCTAAATATTACGATAAAGCATTAGAATCTAAGGCTTCTGTAATATTAATAAATAAAAAAGTTAAATGTCCGCAAGGAAAAGCATTATTAATTTCTAAAGACCCTTTTAGGGATTTTAACAAATTAACGAAGCACTTTAAACCTTTTGAAATGGCAACGGGTTTAATTTCAAAATCAGCTAAAATTGCTGAAAGCACTTTAATTCAACCAAATGTTTTTATTGGAAATAATGTTACTATAGGTGAAAATTGTTTAATTCACCCAAATGTAACTATTTACGATAATTGTAAAATTGGTAATAATGTAACCATTCATGCAGGAAGTATATTGGGAGCTGATGCTTTTTATTATAAAAATAGGGCAGAAGGTTTTGATAAACTAGTATCAGGTGGTAATGTTATTATTGAAGATAATGTAGATATTGGAGCGCTTTGCACTATTGATAGAGGTGTTTCGGGAGATACAACTATAAAAAAAGGAACCAAAATAGACAATCAAGTACAAGTTGGTCATGATACTATAATTGGAGAAAAATGTTTAATAGCTTCTCAAACAGGTATTGCTGGTTGTGTTGTAATTGAAGATGAAGTGACTTTATGGGGACAAGTTGGAACGAATAGTGGAATAACAATAGGAAAAGGAGCAATAGTTTTAGGTCAAACAGGCGTAACAAAATCCATAGTTGGAGATAAAACTTATTTTGGAACTCCAATTGATGAGGCTAGAAAAAAATTAAAGCAAATGGCAGAAATAAAACAATTCTTAAAAAATCAAAAAAAGTAACATTTATTTCATTCTAAACTTATAAAAAAATTACTTTTGTAATCATAAAATATAATCATTATAAAAACATACTTCAATGAGCGTTTTAGTTAATAAAAATTCAAAAATAATTGTACAAGGTTTCACAGGAGGAGAAGGTACTTTTCATGCAACTCAAATGATTGACTACGGTACTAATGTTGTAGGAGGTGTTACACCAGGTAAAGGAGGTCAAACACACTTAGATAAACCAGTTTTTAACACTGTACAAGATGCTGTTGATAAAGTTGGAGCAGACACTTCAATAATTTTTGTTCCACCAGCATTTGCAGCTGATGCAATTATGGAAGCTGCAGCAGCAGGAATAAAAGTAATTATTTGTATTACTGAAGGAATTCCAGTTGCAGATATGGTAAAAGTGAAAGCTTATATAGAAAATAAAGAATGTAGATTAGTTGGTCCAAACTGCCCAGGAGTTATTACTGCTGGAGAAGCAAAAGTTGGTATTATGCCAGGTTTTATTTTCAAAAAAGGAAATGTAGGAATTGTTTCTAAATCAGGGACTTTAACCTATGAAGCAGCTGATCAAGTTGTGAAAAGAGGTTATGGTATTACTACAGCGATTGGTATTGGTGGAGATCCAATTATTGGTACAACAACAAAGGAAGCTGTTGAATTATTAATGAATGATGATGAAACTGATTTAATTGTAATGATAGGTGAAATAGGTGGGCAATTAGAAGCTGAAGCTGCTCGTTGGGTAAAATCTATAGGTAATAAAAAACCTGTAGTTGGTTTTATAGCTGGACAAACTGCACCAAAAGGAAGAACAATGGGACACGCTGGCGCAATTGTTGGTGGAGCTGATGATACTGCACAAGCAAAAATGGCAATTTTAAAAGAGAATGGAATTTATGTTGTTGAATCTCCTGCTAAAATTGGAGAAAAAGTGGCTGAAATTTTAGGTTAAAATTTAACTAAACAATATAGAAAAGCTTCCTTTATGGAGGCTTTTTTTATTCAAATGTGTATATTTGATTTATCAAAAAAATAAAATAGTAAGTAAATAATATAATATGAAACTTTTAGAAAATAAAACAGCGTTAATAACTGGTGCAACTAGAGGAATAGGAAAGGGAATTGCAGTAACTTTCGCTAAACAAGGAGCAAATGTTGCTTTTACATACAATTCATCTGTTGAAGCAGCTCAATCTTTAGAAAAAGAATTGGAATCCTTCGGAATAAAAGCTAAAGGATATCAATCAAATGCTGCAAACTTTGATGCAGCTCAAGAATTGGCCGCTAATGTTTTAAAAGAATTTGGAACTATTGATGTTTTAATAAATAATGCAGGAATTACAAAAGATAATTTATTAATGCGTATTTCTGAAACAGATTTTGATACTGTAATTGAGGTGAATTTGAAATCAGTTTTTAACTTAACAAAAGCGGTTATTAGACCAATGATGAAACAACGTGCAGGTTCTATTATAAATATGAGTTCTGTTGTTGGTTTAAAGGGAAATGCAGGGCAAGCAAATTATGCGGCTTCAAAGGCAGGTATTATTGGTTTTTCTAAATCTGTAGCATTAGAATTAGGTTCAAGAAATATAAGAAGTAACGTGATTGCTCCAGGTTTTATAGAAACTGAAATGACTGAAAGTTTACCTGAAGATAAAGTAAAAGAGTGGCGAAATGCAATTCCTTTAAAACGTGGTGGAACTCCTGAAGATATTGCAAATGCTTGTGTGTTTTTAGCTTCAGATATGAGCTCATATATTACCGGTCAAACGCTTAGCGTAGATGGTGGAATGTTAACATAAAATTTAACTCATGAAAAAAATATTATTATCTATACTTTTTTTAGCAAGTATAACAATTTCTAACAGTCAAGAATGGGAAACTTTTAAAAGTTTGGAATTTGAGTTTAAGTCTGATTTTCCTGGAAAGCCTTATACAACAGTTCAAAATGTACCAACTGATGTTGGTGAAATAAAAATTGATATGTTTATTTTAGATAAATCTTCTGATACATCTAGCAAAAATTTACTATTTTTAGTTAGTCACAATATTTACCCAGAAGAATCATTTAAAAATATGACTGCAGAAGGAGAATCAAGTGTTTTAGATAATGCAGTTTATGGATCATTAAATAGTGTAAAAGGGAAACTGTTATATAATAATGAAATAGAATTTAATGGTTATCCAGGAAGAAGTTCAAAAATTGAAATGAGTGGTTCGTTTGTTTATTTGAATATTTACTTAGTGTATAATACTATGTATATGCAGCAAGTTATATGTTTAAATGAAAATGATAATAATAGAGATATTAAACAATTTTTGAACTCATTTGAGCTTATTAAAACAAAATAAAATTGTTAACTAACACACTGTTTTACATATTATTATCATTTGTAATAGCGCTATTTTTAGCGCTTTTTCAATATGTGTATAATACTAAAAAAACGACACTTCATTTTGTGTTATGTTTAGTACGATTTATAACGTATTTTTTAGTTTTATTAATGATTATAAATCCTTCAATTGATAAAAAAAACATAGAAGTAATAAAACCAAATCTTTTGGTTGCAGTTGATAATTCATCTTCAATAAAATATAATTCACAAGATAAAAATGTTCGTAAATTAGTGAGTTTAATACAAAATGATGAAAAATTAGCGAATAAATACGCTCTTAAATATTATAGTTTTGGAACTAATTTAAATGTATTAGATTCTTTAAATTTTAATAAAAATCAATCAAATATAGCACTGCCATTTCAAGAGTTTTCAAAACTATATAAAGAAAATTCTTCACCAGTTATAATAATTTCTGATGGTAATCAAACTGTTGGTAATAGTATTGAATATTCTAATTATAAAAGTCCAGTTTTTTCACTTATTGTTGGTGATACTGCAACTTCTGAAGATATTTATATAAAACAACTAAACAGTAATAAATCAACAACTATACATAATAAGTTTCCTGTTGAATTATTTATAAATTATACAGGAAATAAAGCTGTTTCAAAAAAACTAAATATTTTTTATAAGGGAAAGATTATTTACAGTGAGCAATTTCAATTTTCAAAATCTTCAAATGTAAAAACAGCAACATTCTTTTTAACTGCGACAGAAAAAGGAATTCAGTATTATACAGCAAAAATTGAATCGCTTGAAAATGAGCAAAATGTTATAAATAATACTAAAAATTTTAGTATTCATGTTATTGAAGAGAAATCTAAAATAGTAGTGTTAAGTTCAATACTTCATCCAGATTTAGGAATGTTAAAAAAAACTATTGAAAGTAATAAACAACGTACAGTTACTATTTCAACTATTCAAAATTTCAAAGAAAATATATCTGATTATCAACTAGTTATTTTATATCAGCCATCTGAAGAATTCGAAAATATTTTTAAAAGTATTGAAAAACTGAAGTTGAATTACTTTGTAATTTCTGGGTTAAGTACAGATTGGGATTTTTTAAATACTATTCAAACTAATTTTTCGAAAAATATAATTACACAATTAGAAAGTTATCAGCCTATTTTTAATTCAAATTATGCTAGTTTTTTAAGTGATGATATAGGTTTTTCAAATTATGCACCTTTAGAAGATTATTTTGGAGATGTTACTTTTTCTGTACCTTCTAATGCATTATTATTTCAACAAATAGGTGTAATTGAAACAAAAAAACCATTATTAGCAACATTTGAAAATAGCAACCAAAGAGTTGCGGTGTTGTTTGGTGAAAATTCTTGGCGTTGGCGAATGGAAAGTTTTAAAACTGTACAAACATTTGAATATTTTGACGGTTTTATAGCTGATTTAATTCAATATTTAACTTCAAATCAAAAGAATAAGCGTTTAACCGTTTCTTTAGAACCCATTTTTTATGCCAATGAAACCGTTAAAGTTTCGGCAAATTATTTAGACAAAAACTTTAATTTTGATTCTAGAGCCAAACTTTGGTTAACAATATCTAATAAAGACGAAAATTTCATAAAAAAAATACCTTTTGCAGCTTTAGAAACAAGATTTATAGCTGAATTATCAAATCTAGTTTCAGGAGAATATAATTATGCGGTTTCAGTTGAAAACCAAGATTTAACTTTATCTGGCAGTTTTAAAATTTTACCTTTTGAAGTAGAACAACAATTTAACAATACCAATGATGCAGCTTTGAAATTGCTGAGTTCGCATACACAAGGTGAAATTTATTATGAGAATCAACAAGCGCAGTTGTTAACCAATTTATTTGAAGATCAGCGTTTTAAAAGTGTTCAGAAGGAGACTATTCAAAAAACACCTTTGATTCATTGGAAATGGATTTTAGGATTAATTTTACTTTCTTTGAGTATAGAATGGTTTGTTCGTAAATATTTTGGAAAAATTTAAAAAGCATTCATAAATATACTTCATAAGAAAAACCTATACTCAAATTGAAAAATATGATTGTAGAAGTTATTTTAATTTTTAAGAATACGTAATATTTGTAATGGTATGTTTAAACCCATTTTTTATTAATGAATAAGATTCTTGTAATCATATTATCTTTTACAATTTTATTTCAAAGTTTTAACCTTGATTTTTCCGATTTTGGTAAAATTCCTACACTTGTAAATCATGTAGTTTGCCATTTTGAAACAGGTGATAGCTTTTCTGATTTTATTTCAATGCATTATGGCAGCGAAATAAATACGCATAAGAATGAACATAATGAACATAAAGAATTACCTTTTAAGCATTCACATTTTGAAATTCATTATCAAGATGTTTATGCACTTTTCTCTGAGTCTATTTTTATTCCTTTTAAAGAAATAGCATTTAAAGAAAGTAAGTTTGCTTATAATGAATCTACTTCAAATTTATTTGTAAACAGCTTTTTACAACCACCACAAAAGTAACATAGTACACTATTTTTTATCGTTAAATTTGAATAGCAATAACTTGTTATTCAATAATATACATTATTAACTAATTAAATTATGTTACAAAAAATTATTAAGGTTAGTATTGAAAATAAATTAATTATTTTATTAATTACCGCTGCAATTTTTGCATTTGGTTTATTTTCATTAACACAAATACCAATTGGAGCAGTTCCAGACATTACCAATAACCAAGTTCAGGTAATTACAACTTCAAGAAATTTATCTACACAAGATGTAGAGCAGTTTATTACATATCCTGTTGAGTTAGAGATGGCAAATTTGCCAGGAGTTCAAGAAATTCGTTCAATTTCAAAATTTGGATTATCGGTGGTTACTATTGTTTTTGACGATGCGATTGGAACCTATTTACCAAGACAATTAATAGCTGAAAAAATTAAAACAGCAGCAGATAAAATTCCAGAAGGTTTTGGAACTCCAGAAATGGGACCAATAACTACGGGTTTAGGTGAAATATATCAATATATTTTAGATACAAAGCCTGGATTTAAAGATAAATATTCTCCAATGGAACTACGAACCCTGCAAGATTGGGTTGTAAAACGTCAACTATCTGGGATTCCAGGTGTAGTTGAAGTAAATACTTGGGGAGGTTTTTTAAAGCAATATGAAGTTGCAATAAATCCAGAGAAATTAAAATCAATGAATATTAAAGCCTCTCAAATTATTGATGCTTTAGAAATGAATAATAGTGTTGCTGGTGGTGGTTATATTGAAAAAAGTAATGAGAGTTTCTTTGTGCGTGGTGAAGGAATGATAAAATCTATTGAAGACATTGAAAATATTGTTATAAAAAATGTGGACGGTATTCCAATTTTAATCAAAGATATAGCAGAAGTTAATTTTGGTTTTGCAAATAGATTTGGAGCTATTACTGGAAATGGAGAAGGAGAGAAGGTTTTAGGGCAAGTAATGATGCTTAAAGATGGCGATTCTAACAAAGTTATTGAAGCAGTTAAAGAACGTGTTGCTGAAATTCAGAAGACTTTGCCTGAGGGTGTTTTTATTAACGGATTTTTAGAACGAAGTGAATTAATAGGAAAAACAACTTTTACAGTTGCTGAAAATTTAATTTTAGGAGTTCTTATCGTAATTTTTGTAGTAATACTATTATTAGGAAGTTTCCGATCCGGATTGGTTGTTGCTTCGGTAATACCATTGTCATTGCTGTTTACATTATCTATGATGTATATTTTTGGTGTTGATGCTAATTTAATGAGTTTGGGCGCCATAGATTTTGGTATTATTATAGATGGAGCTGTAATTATTGTTGAATTTATTGCCTTTAAAATTACAAGTAATAGAGATGAATTAATGAAGCTGTCAAAAAGTGATAGGCAAGATAACATTGATAAAATTACGTATAAGAGTAGTTCTAAAATGATGACTTCGGCTATTTTTGGTCAGCTTATAATTTTAATTGTATTTATTCCAATTCTGTCATTAAGTGGTGTTGAAGGAAAAATGTTTAAACCAATGGCCATGGCATTTAGTTTTGCTTTAATTGGCGCCATGTTTTTATGTTTTACATATGTTCCAGTAATTGCATCCATCTTTTTAAAGCCTGAAAAAGTTTCTAAAAACAATATTTCACAACGTTTAATGAACTTCTTTTTAAGTTTGTATGAACCAACTATTAAATGGGCATTAAACCATAAAAACACTGTTATTATCTCTTCAGTAGCGTTATTAATAGCAACAGGTGTTCTTTTTTCAAGAATGGGAGGTGAGTTTATACCAACATTAGATGAAGGTGATTTTGTAATTCAGCCTGTTTTAAAAACCGGAACGTCATTATCAAGAACTGTTGAAATTACAACACAAATTGAACAAATTTTATTAGATAATTTTCCTGAAGTAGATCAAGTTGTTTCACGTATTGGTGCTGCTGAAGTACCAACAGATCCAATGTCTATGGAAGAAAGTGATGTTATTATTAAATTGAAACCGAAAGGAGATTGGGTTTCTGCAGATTCAAAAGATGAATTAGCCGATAAGTTTAAAGAAAAACTATCCATTATTCCTGGAGTAGATTTTGAATTTACACAACCTATTGAAATGCGTTTTAATGAGTTAATTACAGGTGTTAGAGCAGATGTTGCTATAAAAATATTTGGTGAAGATTTAACAATTTTAGCTGAAAAAGCTGATGAAATTAAAACTAAAATTGCAAATGTTGAAGGTGCAGCAGACATTATAGTTGAGAAAATAGATGGTTTACCACAAATGACGGTTACTTATAATAGAAAAAAAGTAGCACGTTATGGATTAAATATTCAGGATTTAAATCAAGTAGTTTCTATGGCTTTTGCTGGTCAAACGTTAGGAAATGTTTTTGAAGGAGAACGTAGATTTGATTTGGTGATACGTATGCAACCAGCATACAGAAAAAACATAGAAAATCTTAAAAATCTATATGTTGATGCTCCTTCAGGAAACAAAATTCCATTACATGAATTAGCAACTATTGAATACACAAAAGGACCTGCAAAAATATCTAGAGATGATACCAAAAGACGTATAGTTATTGGTGTAAATGTTAGAAATAGAGATATGGAATCTGTGGTAAAAGATGTTCAGAAAATTATAGAAAATCAAGTTAAATTACCAGTTGGGTACACAGTTTCTTATGGAGGACAATTTGAAAATTTAAACAGTGCAAAAGCACGTTTAAAAGTAGCAGTTCCAATTGCTTTATTACTTATATTTATATTGCTGCATTTTGCATTTAAATCTATAAAAGAAGCATTAATGGTGTTTTCAGCAATTCCATTATCTGCCGTTGGTGGTGTTCTTTTCTTATGGATGCGAGATTTACCTTTTAGTATTTCAGCAGGTGTAGGATTTATAGCGTTGTTTGGTATTGCAGTACTAAACGGTATTGTACTTATTGAACATTTAAAAGAATTAAAAGAGCAAGGTATGGTCAATGTATATGAAAGAATAATATTAGGAACAAAAGAGCGTTTACGTCCGGTTATTTTAACTGCAGCAGCAGCAGCTTTAGGTTTTTTGCCAATGGCAGTTTCAACCAATGCTGGAGCAGAAGTTCAACGGCCGCTAGCTACTGTTGTAATTGGAGGTTTAATAACAGCAACTATTTTAACGTTAGTTGTTTTGCCCGTATTATATGCAATTTTTGATACGAAGGAATTTAAAATAAAAAGAAAAAAGAAATTGAATTCGACAATTATTTTATTATTTCTTTTAGCTCCAGTAATTGGGTTTTCTCAAGAAAAAGCAATTTCTATTGAGGAAGCAATTTCAATTGCAATTGATAACAATGCGCAGTTAACTATGAAACAATTAGAAGTAGATAGAAGCGATAAATTGATAAAAAGTGCTTTTGAAATTGATAAAACCAAGGTCTATTATAACTATGATAAAACTAATTTAGGAATTGACGGCAAACCTCTTGAAACATACGGAATAGATCAAACCATTGAATTTCCAACAGTGTATTTTGCTAAAAAGAAGGTAAATAAAATTAACACGAATTTAGTTGAGATAAATTACCAATTAGCAAAAGATAACTTGATTAAAAATGTTTCAAAAGCATATCATACTATTGTTTATTTAAATCAGAAAAAGGAACATTTAGTTGTTATAGATAGTTTATATAAAAACTTTTCTAAATCTGCTAAACGTAAATTTGAATTGGGAGAGTCTAACTATTTAGAAATGATAACTTCACAATCTAAACACAAGCAATTCTCAATACAGTTGGAGCAGCTTCAAAATGATATAAATATAGCGTATGAAGCCTTAAATTTATTGTTACAAACAGATGAGAGATTTAAAATTTCAGGAACTAATTTATCGAAAATTGAAATTAAAAATTTAGAATTGGAGAATCATTTGATTAATAGATATTACACTGAGAATAGTAAGTTGTTCAAAGCAAAAAAAGAAGTTGAAAAACAACAGTTATTGCCAGACTTACAATTCAATTATTATAACAGTAAAGATTTAGCTGCTAATGCTTCTGTAAATAGTTTTCAGGTAGGTATTTCAATTCCTATTTTCTTTTTTGGAAAATCTGCTAAAATTAGTGCAGCCAAAATACAAGAAGATATTTCTAAAGAATTGATAATTGATTCAAATTTGAAATTGAAGTCGAAATACAAGAGTTTGCTAGAAGAACTCAAAAAGAATGTGGCACAGCTAAATTATTACACTGAAAGCGGTGAGAATTTAGCAACAGAAATTTTAAAAACAGCCACGTTAAGTTATAAAAATGGTGGAATTGATTTTTTTCAATATATACAAAGTATTGAAACCTCTAGTCAGTTGAAAATCAATCATCTTAATAACTTAAACAACTACAACCAAATTGCTTTAGAATTAAATTATTTAAACTTATAAATTGATACAAATGAAAACATATATAATAAAAAGTATATTTCTATTTTTAGTAATGGGCGTAACATCTTGTGACTCTTCAAAATCTACTGAAAAAGAAACTGAAACTTCAGAAACTATTGAAAGTAGTATTGAAATTACAACTGCTCAATTTGAAAGTTCTAAAATGGAATTGGGACAAGTTTCTACACAAACTTTTACTGAAGGTATAAAAACAAACGGTTATATTGATGTTCCTCCAGCTTACAGAGCAAAAGTTAGCGCAATTATGGGAGGTTTTATTAAAAACGCACCTTTGTTAATAGGAGATAAAGTAAATAAAGGACAATTATTACTAACTATTGAAAACCCTGACTTTATTGAAATTCAACAAAATTATGCTGAAATAACGGAGCAATTAATTTATTTAAAATCGGAAAATGAGCGTCAGAAAACACTTTTCAATGAAAAAATTACTTCTCAAAAAAACTATTTAAAAGCTAAAAGCGACTATAAAAGTGCGTTGGCTTTATCCAATGGATTAGCCCAAAAGTTGAAATTAATGAATATTAATCCTGTAAATGTGAGAGCTGGTAAAATTACGTCAACAATTGCTATTTATGCACCAATAAGCGGTAGTATTACAGCTGTTTTTACAAATGTTGGTGAGTTTAAGAATTCTTCAGAAGTTTTATTAGAAATAATAAATGATGAACATAAACATTTAGAATTGGTTGTATTTGAAAAAGATATTTTAAATGTTAAAGAAGAGCAACCTATTTTATTTAGTATTCCAGAATCCTCTTTAAATAAACACAATGCAACAGTTCATTTAGTTGGTAAATCTATTAATGAAAATAGAACAGTAAAAGTTCACGGTCATTTAGAAAATGAAAATGAACCTTTTTTAGTGGGAATGTTTGTAGAAGCTAAAATTATAACAAATTCAATTCAAAAAATAGCTTTGCCAGTAAGTTCTGTACTTGAAGAAGATGGAACTTTTTATATTTTAGTTTTAAAAGACAGAAATGAAAATTCTTATCAATTTGAAAAAATAAAAATTACAATTGGCGCTAAAAATGAAGATTGGATTGAAGTATTAGATTCAAACTTAAGTGAAAAGGAAATACTCATTAAAGGTGCCTTTCTTCCAATAGAATAATTAATAGCTAAATATTAGTTAAAATGATAATTATGCTTATTTAATGAATTCTGTTTCGTATTTTTGAGAAAATTTAAAAATAAAAAAATGAGTAATAACGGACAATTACAATTACCGAAAAGTTTAATGCCTATGATATTAATAGGTATTATAGCAATTATATTTTTATCAAAATCAACAGTAACTATAGATGCCGGTGAAGCGGGTGTCTTGTGGAAACGTTTTGATGGAGGTGTAGTAGTAGATCAACCACCATTAGGTGAAGGATTTCATGTGGTAGCACCTTGGAATACAGTAATCGTTTATGAAGTACGTCAGCAAGAATTATTTGAAAAAATGAAAGTGCTTTCTTCAAACGGTTTAGATATTATTTTAGAAACATCAGCTTGGTATTTGCCAAAATCTAATGAATTAGGTAGTCTGCATCAAGATATTGGTGAGAATTATTTAGATCGTGTAATTAAGCCTGCGTTGCGTTCTGCAGCTCGTAGTGTTGTTGGTAGATATACACCTGAACAATTATACGCAAGTAAAAGAGATGTAATTCAAAGTGAAATTTATGATGAAACAAAAAAGATTCTAGATAAGCAATACATTCAATTAAATGAACTTTTAGTTAGAGATGTAACATTGCCAGCTACAATTAAAGATGCGATTGAACGTAAATTAAAACAAGAGCAAGAATCTTTAGAATATGAGTTTAGATTGGTTACAGCAGCTAAAGAGGCTGAAAAACAAATTATTGAAGCAAAGGGTAAAGCTGATGCTAACCGTATTTTAAGTGCGTCTTTAACTGATAAAATTTTACAAGATAAAGGTATTGAGGCTACATTAGAGCTTTCAAAATCACCTAACAGTAAAGTTGTTATTGTAGGTAGTTCTAAAGATGGTTTACCATTAATTTTAGGGAATAATTAAAAAGCATAATTTCGTATAAAAAAAGCCAAAACAATTAATTGTTTTGGCTTTTTTTATTGCTTACCTATTTACTTCCTTTTTTTAGAGCTTTATGATTTTCGTAAAATAATAAAACTAGAGATAGTATATTAGGCTGGATATAAAGTTGCGAGAATTAGAGTTCCATAAATTAATTTTAAATTAAACATGAAACAAGCGATTTAGAAGTGGTAAATCGCTTGTTTCCACATTGTTAATTTGTAGCGTGATGCAGAATTGAACTGCAGACAAACCATTTAAACTTATTCATAATAGTAAACATTTGGAAAGTTATTATTTAGAATTTTAATAAATTACATATACATATTTATTTATAATTTAATTAATCTTATATTTGGTAAGTAAAATGCTTATGGGAATAAAATTGCAAAAATCACAAACCTAATTTATAGAAGAGAGAAGTTTATTTAGTAACCATAATAGTGGCAATTTATTAACGGATAAAGAAAACAAAAACATGCGTTTATCCCGATATTAAAAGTGATAAATGTTAATAAATGAAATGATATAACACGTTATGCCCAATTAGAACAAAAATTAAACTATGAAATTTAAAAACTTAACAATTAATGAATGGAAACAATTTGAAAAATTGGATATTGATTTCCATAATCAATTAACTATTCTAACAGGCGCGAATGGTGCTGGAAAAACAACAATACTTAATTTATTAGCAAAACATTTTGGTTGGAATTCAATTGAACTTTCTACGCCTGCCAAAGACAAAAAATCAGGTTTTATAAAGTTTTTTACAAGATTCTTTAAAAGTCCAATTGAATCACCCAATAATACTATTGGAACATTAACATATGATGATAATGTTAAAGCTATGCTTCAGATTCCAGTTAATGATTCAGCTCAATATAATATTGGTATTTCTCCTCAAAAACCAGTATTAGGTTTTAATATTCCTTCACATAGACCAACTTTTCATTATCAAGCAGTTCAACAATTATCATTAGCTAAACGAAATAAACAACAAGCATTTCAACTTGTGTCAAATAGTTCTAAAAATAGAAATTTTGGAGGTGGAGATAAACCAAGTAATTTTTATATTAAAGAGACTCTTTTAACTTGGAATATTTTTGGATATGGAAATCCTGAAATGGAACCCGATCCAGAATATATGGGATATTATCAAGATTTTCAAGAGGTGCTAAAAAAAATACTTCCAAAAAGTTTAGGTTTTCAAAACTTTTCTGCTCGAAAATCTGAAATAGTTATGGTAACAGAAAGTGGTGAATATATGCTAGATGGCTGTTCAGGAGGTATAAGCTCCCTAGTTGATTTAAGTTGGCAGATTTTTATGTTTAGTACGCAAGAAAAAAGAAATTTCACAATATTAATCGATGAAATAGAAAATCACTTACACGCAACTATGCAAAGAGCCATCCTGCCAGATTTAATTTCTGCATTTCCTAATGTACAATTTGTTGTTTCCACTCATAGTCCATTAATTATAGGTTCTGTCAAAGATTCTAATGTTTATGCTTTAAGGTATAATCAAGAAAGAAAAATAGAAAGTGAAATACTTGATTTGGAAAATAAAGCAAAAAATGCAACTGAAATTTTAAATGAGGTACTTGGGGTTTCATTTACAATGCCAATATGGGTTGAAAATTCTTTAAATGAGATTGTAGACCAATATGCCAATAAAAAAATGAATGAGACTATATTTGATGAAATGAGACAAGAATTAAAAACTTTAGGTTTAGAAGAATTGATGCCTTTAGCAATAAAAAATGTATTGAAAAATTAATATGATTAAACTAATAAAAAAACCAGAGCCACAAGTTCTTTCAACAAATAAATCTAACTGGACTACTCTACTATTAGGTCATATTTCTAGAGGAGAAAAAGTTCCTTCTGTTCTATCAAATGCATATAATACAACAGAAGTTAAAGATAGTTTGAGACTTGAAAGTCATAGTAAATGTATGTATTGTGAAAGCAAGGTCGGACATATAACTTATGAACATATTGAGCATATAAAACCTAAAGCAAAAACAAAATTTCCACAGCTAGCATATGAATATGATAACCTGGGGTTATCCTGCCCAAAATGTAATATGAACAAAAGTGACACTTACGATATAAATAACACTTTTATAAACCCGTACATTGATAATCCCATCACTCATTTCGTTTCATATGGTGCTTTTATTTGGGCAAAATCTGGAGACAATAGAGCAAAATTAAGTGAATTAGAAATTGACTTAAATAGAGCAGAGTTACTAGAAATAAGGGGAGAAAGGATGAAAACGATTAGAGGTCTTGTTGATACATACAATAACACACCAAACGGAATTTTAAAAAATGCTTTAAAAAAGGAAATTGATTTAGAAATTGCAGAAAATAAACCTTATTCCTTTTCTGCTAAAAAATTAGTTCTAGATTTAATGATATAAAAACTGGGCATAACAACTGGTATAAAAAATTGCTTAATTCAATAAAATAGAATGTTTCTAAAACATAAATAACTTAAATTTAAACATCGGAAAATTACGTTTTCAAAAACACAACTTTCCATACCAAAAACCGTTGGCAACAATAAAAAAATTGAACTAGAATGAAAAAATTGTTTAATGGAGAAAACTTACTAAACTTTTTTTGGATATTGTTCGGATTATTAATCGGAATGAATTATTACTCAAAACAAGAATATTTGATTACTGGAGTAAATTTTATGATTGCTATTCTATATTCTTGGAAAATTATTCAAAAATTTCTAAAAAAATGAAAAAGATTTACTTTGATGATATTACTAATTTCAGAAAAACTTGGATTCTTAAAAGTATTTTCCTGATTGGAATTATTTGTATTCTAGTTGGATTCTTTTATAACCCAATCAATGAAATTGAAACGGTTTGGATTAAAAGAATAAAACAAATTGGTTATTTATTTTTTGCATTTTATTTTATAAATAAAATAATTAGGAAAAATTACGTTCAATGGAATAAGGTCGGAATGACAGTAAGAATTAACAGCTATTTACAAGAAAAAAGAGTTACGTTTAACGAGGTTTATTCCTATGAACTTATAAATGATTATTTACGAATTTTTCAATCAAACAAAACGGTTGATTTAGATTTAAGTAATGTTCTTGATTCTGATAAAGAAAGATTGATTGAAATAATAAAAGATAATACTGTAGCCAACAATGGCTAAAAAAAATTGCTAAATTTAATGATTAGAGAAATCCGACAAACAATAAAACGAAATAACAAACATCGGAAAATTACGGTCTACCGACCGCAACTTTCCTTAGCCTAAACCGTTGGCATTCATATTGACAAACGACAGTACAAACTGATAAATTAATGGCAAAAAAGAAAAAAACTAAAAAAGAAGCTTTAACAGTATCAAGATTTATTAATGAAATTTTAGTTGAACAATTAAGAATACCATTCAAAAATATAGTCAACGACACGACTTTTTCTGAATATACAGGAAATAAAAGACCAGACTTATTAATCTCTGAAATAGCTTACAATCCTGAAGAACAAAATGATGATGAGTATATTAAACATCTTTTAGCATATGCAGAAGCCAAAGATGATTGTAATTTTGATGACAGAGATTGGAAGGACGCATATAAACAAGCCAAGGAAAAATCTAAGCCAGATAAGTTAAATGTTCCTTTTTTTATTGTTACTAATTTAAAGCAATCCAGATTTTATAATTCTACTACAGGAAAAGAACTCCAATTAAACAATAATCCTATTCGTGATTTTCAAAATACGGATGTTTTAAGGTTAATTAATAAAAGGCTTTTAAAAAATAAAAGATTAGATAACATTTCTACTAATGCAGATACGCAATCTGCAATTTCAGAAGCCATATTTAACAAAAAACTATGGGAACTAGCAAATATTTATCGTGGTTTAGACTTTAAAAATATATCTGAAAAAATTGATTTTACTATTGGCTTCGTTGCTTTAAAGGTCTTTGAAGAAAAAGAAGAACAAGATAACACCAAAGATAAAACTAAGGATTATTGGACTGACCTTATTCAAGATATTAATGATAAAAAGAAAGACAGGTTTTTAAACAATTTGACAGGTTACATTTCTCGTCTTGAAAGTGAAACCGAATTCAAAGAATTCAAAGAATTAATGGATGTTGTTAATTTGAAAATTAGTTCAAAAGACAGCAATAATAAATTGATATTTAATGTTGATGATACTATAGAAATTTTTGAAGTCGTTGAAAGTATGGGAAGACTACACAATAGCGGTTTTGATTTATTTGGTGCAGTTTATGAAATGTTTGCCTCAAATAAAGAAAAATCAGATTTTGGAGAATTCTTTACACGTAGACATTATACTCACGCATTTACTAAATTACTTTTAATTAATGAGAAATCTTTTAATAATGAAGAATTTACAATTTTGGACCCAGCCTGTGGAACTGGAGGTTTCTTGACAGAAGCTTTTAAAATACTAAAAAACAATTATTACGAGACAAATACATTAAATGAAGATTCGATTGAGTTTTTAAAAGAAAACTGTTTCTACGGTTATGATGTTAAAGAAGAAAATGTTTCTCGTTCAAGATTAAATATGTTTTTGGTTGGTGATGGGCATACACATATTAGTAAAAAAGATACTTTACGGAACAAACTTAAACAAGAATCATTCGATTATATAGTTACAAATCCACCATATGGAAATGGTAACATTGAAGCTGAAACATCAGCTATATCTACAAAAAGATATGAAATTGCTTTTATTAGTAAAATACTTAAACTCTTAAAAGTAAATGGTAAAGCCTGCATAATAATTCCAGATGGATTTTTCGAAAATCCAAGTTTCGGAAAATATAGAGTTGAAATACTTGAAAAATGTAATATTCAAGCAATTATTTCACTTCCTAAGTTTGCTTTTGCACCTTATACTAAAGAAAAAACTTATGCAATTTTCCTTTCAAAAAAGAATGAAAACAACACTATAATTCAGCGTGAAAAAATTTGGATGTATATAATCGATAATGATGGATATGCAAATTCGGATAAACGTTTTCCAACAAAACTTAAAGATGAAAATCATAAATGGCTTCACGATGAAATTGCATCTTGGATTGATGAAAATGGTGATGAACAATTAGGTATTCTAGAAGAAAGATGGCTGAAATTTGATGACTCAAAAACTAATGGAACAGAATGGATTGATGAAAAAGGAATTACTAACACTATAAGAAAAGGTGGTTTTATTGCAATAAAAAACATAAATAAAAAAAATTATTTCAACCTTTTACCTGAATATCATTTGAGAAAAAAAGAACCATTATTTATAACATTAAAAGATTTAGATAAAGAAATAGATGACATTAAAAACTCTTTAACAACAATTTTTTAAATGGTTAATGTAAAAACAATTTTTAATGTGTTGAGTGGAAATTCTGGTATTACTGAGAGTCTTATATATTCATATACATTATCTACAGATACTAAATATGAAGTCTTATCAAGCTCAACTTCTGACAAAACTAAACTAGGCTATATTCCAAAATGTAATAATTTAAAAGGCGAAAAAATTTCAATATTTGAAAATACCTTAGGAATACTTGTCGTTAGAAAAGGTAAAGCTGGTCTTTTATCCTTTCTTAAAAAAGGGTTATATACAATTAACGATGATGCTTATATCTTATTTTTAAAAGATGATTTCAAAATAGCAAATGGTATAACTAATGAAAACGATGAAGAAGTATTTTTAAAATGGTTTATTTATAAACATCAACACAATTTGTATGAATATGCTTCAAACTCAGACAATGGAACTTGGAATAAAACTGCTTTTTTAAAGTATTGTGAAATTGATATTGACAATAAAAAAACGCAAACTATTTATTCAACTAGATATAATAGCATTAATTCTCTCAAAAGTAAACTTATTGATATTGATAGAGAAGTAGAAATATTATTGAATAAAAATATTTCATTGGATTTGTCAAAATATAATAAAACATTAAAAATAAATGAAATATTATCCTATGTGAGTAGAAATGATGCCCTAAGTGAAGAAGGTATTTATAACAATGTTAGACATAAGGATGATGAAGTTATTTCAGTATTAAGCGGTTCTCTATCAAAAGAAATTTATGGTGAGATAGCTTTAAATACAGATAAGGTTCATTATTTATCTAATAATCAAGGTTTAGTCGTTACATCACGTGGTAAGGCTGGAAGACTTCGATATTTAAAAAAGGGCACATATGCTACAAACACTAATGCATTTATTTTTTATTTAAATGATGCTATTAAAAAAGAATTAAATATTAAAAGCGAACAAGACGAAACTAAATATTTGAAATTCTTAAAAATATATCTTGAACCAATTTTTATTAATCTATCTTCTAATTCTGATGTTTCTGTTTTTCCATTAACAAAAATATTTGAAGAAATGGAATTACCTTTAATAAAATTAAATGTTGAAATAGAAAATATAGTGAATCGATATGAAAAAATATATTGCATAAAGGAAACTATAAATAACGAAATAAATAAAACCCAAGAATTGCTAAATAAAGAATTAGAACTATAAAATACGAAATGCCAACACCGTATATAAAAAATTGCTGGTTTTGGCTTAAACAAAGGTAGTTGCGTGTTTGCAATGTTCAATTTTCTTCGGAAAAACCTTGAATTCAAACACGCAACTTTCCATATACAAACACGTTGTAGGTAATTGCAAAAAAAGAAAAAGATGAATATTGTAGAAAAAGAATCTAAACAATTTGTGTATGAGTTTTTTCGAGGAACTTCAATCTGTAACATTGATAACCTAAAAGACAAACTTGAATCAAAACTTTATAATTTTAAACGAGAAAAGGATAAATTATTCTTTCTAAACGTCTTGAGAAAAGAAGTTGAGAATGAAAAAATTAAGCACGAGTTAAAATGTAAAACACCGAATTGTGCTGAGTCTGAAGAAAAAGAAACTGGGTTGTTTGTAATTGACCAGGAAATTGAGGAAATATCAAAATTTTATGAATTTGAGCCTAAACAATCAGATAAATTTGAAATTCAAGAACAAGTTGAATTACATACTAAGCTAAACGATATAATTGAACGATTAATAAAATTAGATTATGGACAAGAGATTATTTTCAATGAGATTGATGAACTTAAAGAACATTTTAATCTTGGAAAAAAGAATTGGTTTCAGTTATTAAAAGGTAAATTATTTGACCTAACAGTAAGTAAAGCTTTAGATGAAAAACTTGTTAAAGAAATTTATGAAACATTATCAGATGGATTTGATAATCTACCAGATTTAATTGACAAAATATAAACTACCTACAACACCTCATAAAATTTATGCTTACATTTAAACTAAAAATTAACGACAAAAATTCTAACAAACCGATTTGCTACAACCGAAAAATCTCCGATTTTCCAGTCGCACAAATCTTATAAAAATTCGTTACCTGCAAGCTGAAAAAAAGCCACCACACGGTCAAGCACATTTATTTTTTGCCAACGCTTAAAGCCAACGCAAAAAAAATAAAAGAGCTTTCCCTTCCCCACCGCCACCCGACCGAAATGAAAATCAAATTTAGTATCATTAAATCTCAAAATGTTTCTTATATTTGTCAATCAACGACAAGTCTAAACATTCAAGTCAAATGAAACAATATTTTGGAGAGTACATAAGAAATTTAAGAACGGAAAAAGGTTTTACATTAACTCAATTGGGAGCAAAGCTTGATTTAGATTCTGCAAATCTTAGTAAAATAGAAAATGGGAAAAGAGAATTTGATGAAAAAAGATTGGAATTATTAGCCTCAGTTTTTGGACTTGATATTGAAAACTTAAAAACTGAATTCTTTAGTGAAGTATTTGCTAAAAAAATATATCAAACTAATTGCTCTACAGAAGTTCTCAATGTTGCAGAAGAAAAAGTAAAATATTACAGAGAGCAAAATGTACAACAAGGAAAACTTAAATTATAAATGTCTCAAAGGAAACAACAATTAACCGAATTGGTAGAAAGATACCAAGTCTTCAAAAGAGAAGGACGTTTAGATTTAAGTTCTGAGGAAACGATTAGAACCTGGATAAATGAACTTCTTGCAATTTTTGATTGGAATGTTATGGACACGTCCCAAATACTGCAAGAAAAAGTATTATCACGAGAAGAAAAAGAAAGATTAGAAAAAATTGATTCAACTTCTACTCGACCAGATTACACTTTTAAAATAGGTAATCAAAAACTTACTTTTCTTGATGCTAAAGCAGTTTCTGTTAATATCGAAACGAGTAAATCTTCTGCTTTTCAAATTAAATCATATGGTTGGTCAATTTTAGCACCTTGTTCATTTTTAACAAACTTTGAGGAATTTGCAATCTATGATTGCACCTATATTCCAAGTCAATTACAATCAGCCAATCTTGGCAGAACCTATTTAAAAATAGATGATTACATTGAAAATTTTGATGTTTTAGAAAAACATCTTCTAAAGTCTAACATTTTAAATGGTACACTAGAAAAGCTATATTCAGATACACTTAAAAATGTAGGAAGTGTTCAAAAATTATCTCCTGATTTAGTTTTTGCTGAGCAACTTTCTAATTTTAGGTTATCTCTTGCTAAAAATATTGTAGAAAACAATAACGAACTAATTAACAATAACACAGAGTTACTATCGTATTTAACTCAGGTAATAATAAATCGAATAATTTTTATTCGAATATGTGAAGCACGCAGAATTGAACGAGAAGGCTTATTACTTTCATTTAAAGAAAATGGGTTTTGGTCTGAGTTCAAAAACTCATCCTACAATGATTTTTATGACCATTATGACGGACCTCTTTTTGATAGAATTAATACTATCCAAGAATTAGAAATTGACAACGAAGTCATTATGGAATTAATAGATTTACTCTATTACCCATCTCCATATAGATTTGAGGTTATTCCAACAAAGTTGTTGAGTGATATTTATGAAATTTTCTTGTCTAAAAAACTAGTAATTGAAAATGGAGAGGTTTCCGAAAAACTAAAACTAGAATACATCAAAACAAATGGTGCAATTAGTACACCTCAATATTTAGTTCAAGATTTACTTAAAAGAACAATCATAAAAGAAGATTTAATTGAAAGAGGTCTTGAAAGTGTTTCAGATACAAAAATTTTAGACTTTGCTTGTGGAAGTGGAATATTTTTGATTGAAACTTTTGATTATTTACAAGATGTATTTATTAATTACTACAAAGAAAATCCATCTCAAGAATTTAGTCATTTCTTTTTCCAAAATACTGATTTAACAACATTAACTATTGCTGGGAAAAGACACCTAATTACAAATTGCATTTTTGGAGTTGACATTGACCCAGAAGCTGTTGAAGTTGCTAGAATGTCTTTGTCTCTTAAAGTTGTAGATAGTTCTGAGTTTTATGAAAACTATCAAGAAATTGGAATTTTTGGCAATCAAATTTTAAATAATATTGGTAACAACATTAAATGTGGAAATACGCTCGTTTCAACAGATATAACTATAAAATACCCGCAAATAACTTCAGACCAAGAACAGCTTTTTAGAACAAATGCTTTTGACTACAATAGCTTAAACGGGTTTTCTGAAATCTTCAATAGCAAAGGTGGTTTTGATTACATAGTTGGTAATCCTCCTTATGTAGAAGTAAAAAATTATAATCTAGAATATCCCTTTATGCATCAATACATAAAG
>NZ_WTAR01000144.1 GCF_013139515.1 Lutibacter sp. | reverse complement strand
ACTTCAGAAATATCAATACCGCTTTTATCAAGTGCAGATTTCATTGCCAAAGGAACATTGTTTAAAGCATATTCATAAATTTTACGTCCGTGCATTTTTATATAACGAACATCTGAATCTTCATTTTTATCAAAAGATTTACCAAAAAACAGATAATAACATTCATCTAAAGTATTTGTTTGTGCTGCATGGCTAATTATACCAACTTCTTTATTACTTGAAACAGCTTCAATAATACAAGCTCCAGCTCCATCAGAATATATCATAGAATCTCTGTCGTAAGGATCTAAAACTCTTGATAGAGTTTCTGTACCAATAACTAAACATTTTTTTGCAATACCTGATTTTATAAAAGCTTCAGCTTGAATAACACCTTGTATCCACCCTGGACAACCAAAAAGAATATCATAAGCTACACAACTAGGGTTTTTAATTCCTAATTTATGTTTTACTCTTGATGCTAAACTTGGTAAAATATCACTTTGAATTGTATCCTTTTTTACATCTCCAAAATTATGCGCTAAAATAATATAGTCTAATTCTTCTTTATTTATTCCTGCATCTTCAATTGCTTTTTCAGCAGCAAAAAAACCTAAGTCAGATGAACTTAAATTTGATTCTGCATATCTTCTTTCTTCAATACCTGTAATGGCTTTAAACTTCTCAATAACTACTTCATTTTCATAATCCATTAATGAGCCATCTTCATTCAAAAATTGACTATTTAAAAAGTCTGAATTTTTTTTAACTAATGTTGGAATATAACTTCCTGTACCTGTAATTATTGATTGTGTTTTCATTCTAATAAATTAGTATTCAAAGTTAATTACTCTTTGTTATTTAGCTCATTAATTTTAATTTCCATTACGGTGGCTATTGATAAAGCCCTTGTCTTAGCTGCGTGTGCCATTTCACCTTCAAACAATTCATTAACTGTAGCGTTAAAGTTTGATAACCAACACTTAAAGTGTTTTGTTTCAAATGGTTTTGTTTTGTGTAATTTTAAGTGAGGTTGCATGGCGTTTCTACGATACTCACCTGAATAAAACAGTATGTTATCCCAAAAATTAACCAAAACTTGTAAATGCTCTTCTAAAAGGGTTGGGTTTGAAAAGTCAACAAAAAAATGTGATACTATATCATCATTCATTAATTTAACATAAAACTTCTTTACCAATAAGTAAATATCTTGTCTGTTTTCAATATCTTTTTTCATAAAGATTTTTTTTACAGAAAAGATTTATCAAATGCTATTGGAAGTAAATCTAGTAATGAATTGGTTTTAATAATTTTACCTACTTCACCCATAAAATAGACTTCAATTTTATCTTTTTGCTTTAATTCATATTCAGATAAAGTTTGTCTGCAAGCTCCACAAGGTGCAACTGGTTCTTTTGTTAACTGAGTTGATGAACTTGCTGTGATTGCTAATTTTAATATTTTATGTGTAGGATATTCTGATGATACTTTCCAAATTGCAACACGCTCAGCACACATTCCGGAAGGATATGCTGCGTTTTCTTGATTATTTCCAGTTACTATAGTTCCATCATCTAAAAGAAATGCTGCGCCAACTTTAAAATTTGAATATGGTGCATAAGCATCTTTTTTTGCTTCTATAGCTTTATTCATTAAGTTTTTTACTGGATTTGAAAGTTCTTCAAAGGTATCAAAAACAGTAATTTGGGTTTTAATTTCAACTTTTTTCATTAAAAATTGTTGTTTCTCTTTTAGTTAATTTCAAACAATTCTCCAAAATCAAACGATAGTGAAAACCTGAGTGTGTTTTCTAAAGGGTTATTAATATCTGAAGCATTAAAAAGGTAAGAAATATCTAGGTTAGTACTTTTAAATTTAAATCCTGAACCTAGTGTAAAATATTTACGAGCTCCTTTTAAATCGCTTTCATTAAAATACCCTGCTCTAATTGCAAATGAATTATCATATACATATTCACCTCCTATTGCCCAAGTAAATTCTTTAAGTTCTTCACTAAAACCTCCTGGAGCATCTCCAAACGAGCTAAAAATACCGCTAATAAAACTAGTGTCTTCTTGAACATAGGGCGCAGAACCATCTCCGTCTCTAGATATACTTGGTGTTGGCACTAGTAATTTATTGAATTCTACGTTTACAGTAACTTTATTATAATTATCTAGAATAAAATCGAAACCACCACCAATTTTTAAATTAGTTGGTATGTAGTTTTCGTTAGAATTATCATCTGTATAAGAAACTTTTGGACCAATATTAGATATATTATATCCACCTCTCCAAATTCCATTAAAATTACCATAATTACTTTCTTCAGATTGAAAATAACCTGAAATATCTACAGCAAATGTACTTACTGGTTTTAATGGTGTGTTTCCTGATTTTATACCTAAATCTGAACGAATATAACGCATAGTTACACCCATTGCATATTTTTCACTTAGCTTTAATGAATAAGAACCATCTAATGAAAATTCATTTAATTTTTCTATTCCTTGATCGCCTCCTAAATCGTCAGTTAGTTGAATTTCACCTAAGTTAAAATATTTGATGCTTGTAGCCCAAGCACTGCGATCATCAATTCTATTTGCAAAAGAAAAACCTCCTAAAAACACATCATTTGTTAATTCTCTTAACCAAGGTGTGTAAATTACACCTATTGTAAATTGAGAATCTAAAAATGCTAGTTTTGAAGCATTCCAATGTTGTGAATTAGCATCAGGTGAAGTTGCTACACCAATATCTCCCATACCACCAGCTCGCGCATCAGGTGCTATTAATAAAAATGGTGCTGCTGTTGTTATTGTATTTTGTTCTACTTGTGCATTTACTTTTGAAAATGCAACTAAAACTATGATTGCTAGTATTGTTATTTTTCTCATTAATTGAATAAATTTAACTTAACAAATATCTTCATTTATTATTGAAGTATCACTAATTTTTCTATTTTTTCTGCTTTTGCATTAGAATTTAATGATTTCACTTTTAATTTATAGATGTAAACACCTTTTCCTATTTTAGACCCAAAATCATCTAAACCATTCCAAATTATTGTTCTAGATAAATTTCCTTCAGACTGAATTGTTTTTTGAATAGTCTTCACCAATTTACCTGACACAGTAAATATTTGTATTTGAACATTTAATAACTCATTGGGTTTATTATGATTAAACCAAAACTCGGTGTAATTAACAAACGGGTTTGGATAATTCAACACATTACTTAATATCAAATCACTATCATCAACTACAAAGAAAGAAAACGTTGTTTCAGATAAATTATTGTAAGTATCCCAAACTTTTAAAGTTATTGTATGCAAACCCGGTAATAGATTTCTAAACGGATAACTTACCTTTCCTTTTTTATAATTATTTAGTTCGGTTTGAAAAAAATCATTTAAAATAATTGGGTTTGCTTGGTCACCATCTAAAATTGCTACAATATCGTGATCAACAGCGGTAATTGAAGTGTTTATTCCATTTTCATCTTCTAAAACGGCAATAAATAATGGAGATTGATTTGTGTTACCTCCATCAACAAAATTTAAATCGTTCATATACAATTGAACTAATGGTCCGGTTATATCTTCTGGTGCGTTGGTATTTATTCCTCCTATAGTTACATCAAGATTGTAACCTGCTTTATCAATTAAAGTATTTGAAGCATAAAAACTAAGTTTTCCTTTTCCGTAAGCTATTTTTAAATCTTTTGGCGCAACAAAATCAAAACTAAACTTTCCGCTTTCTACTTTAGATCTTCCTTTAAAAATTTTACTCTCAATAGCCTCAAATTGCATGGTTATGTTGCTATTATCATTATCCAAAGTTGTTTTATTAATCGCTTTATCAAAAACTGTAACATCAAACTCTCCATTAAAATCGTTTAAAATTTCGCCACTAGAAGTTATAACTTCACCTTCAAATTTCACATATGACAACGCTTTAATTGTATCTAACGATTGTGAAACATCCACATCGTTCATTTTTGTTATATGAATTGCAGGGCTTGGCAAACTAAGTCTCATTGCAGGGTCACCTATTGCATATACAAAATAACGTTGAGATGTAGAAAACTGATTTTTAACATGCATTAAAGTTTCAGCAATAGTGTAATTTTCATTATCAAAATTTAGTAATGGTTTTATCAATCGTTCATTTAAAATTTGCCCAACACTAATAAAAACTTCTCTTGTGGTTGAAATTAAAAAAGCAGTTCCTCCTTCTTCGTTCCAAAGAACAAATTCGCCAGCAGTTTTTCTTAACGGATTGTCAAATCTAGAAAATTCACAAGTTACCGTAATAAACAAAGGAAGCATAAAATTATTATTCCAATTTTGAATGTCTGAAACTTCTAAAATTCGTTCAGATGCCCAACCATCTTCACCTCCATGCCCAAAATAATCTATTAAAACTGTTCCTTTTTCAACTAGATTGTTGATTTCTTCTTTTACAGTAGGATACCTATTACCACCTGATGATGTTTGTTGAGCATATGCATCCATATACACTTTTTTTAAGTTAAAAATAGGCTTGTTTTTAGAAATGGTGTCTGCAATTTTTTCCATCTCATTTTGTAACACTTCTTCTCCTGCATCATCAATATCATCAGCAACTAACGTTATTTGTGTTCGCCAATCTCCAAAAGATTTTGAACTGTAATAATTTAATATTTTATCAACTACCATTTGAGCTTGTAAAACGTCTGAAACTGGTATTCTTCCAGTAACCACATCTTGACGCTCGAATGAAAATAACGAACCTTCATTTTCATCCATCATCCCATAAAAATCATCTGTTACATATGATGTTGCTAAATTAAAACTATTAAAAGCTTCAAAAACTGGCACAATATTATTATTTCCTCCAACCCTGTCTTTATAATCATAAGATGCATCACCAAATAAACAGACATATTTTACTTGGTTTGTTGTTGCATTGTCATACAAATGCTTTACAAAATCTCTAATTGCAGTTATATCTGGAGAGCCCGAAGAAAATTCATTATAAATTTGATGTAATGAAATAACCTGCACTACTAAATTTGAATTTTGAAGGTGATAATTTGCCAAACGCTGTGCCTGTTCTGTTAAAAAATCTCGTGTAATAATCACATAATCCACATTATTTAAACTGTGTAAATTTTGATTTTCTATCCGGGAATTTTCAATAATTTGAGGTGTATAAAAATCATTTTCATTTAATACAATATACTCTTGTTGTGTGCCTCCGTTAACTTTAAAAGTAAAATTACTGCTACTTCCCTCACTAATAATATTTGTTGGGTTTTGAGAATCTGAAACATCCCAAACGTTATTTATATTTGATATATTTTCAATTAAGTATTCAAAAGTAGTAGCTGTGGTGTTTACATTTAAATTTCTAAAAGAAAATTGTTTTCCATCAGCTTTTAATTTTTTCATTCCCAAAACTTCAATATAATCTAAATATGCTTTGGATGAAGGGTTTCCGTTGTTGTTATACGTAACCTCAACATTTACTGAATTACCTGACAGTTGTAACTCTCCACTATTTTTATTTGCCACTGCTTTTGTAAGTCCGCCATTTGCAGATAAACTTACATTAAACAATGATTGATTATTAACTTTAACTTCCATTTGAGATGTTAAAGAAGATTCTGCAACACCTCTAACTCTAACAATAATATCTTCTGAAGTATCAATATTACTAAATGGTATAGCGTAATTATGTACATTATTTACACTAAAATTATCTCCAAACCATTGTTGCCCAATTGCAAACATATTCACCTCGTCTTTTTCAAAAAAAGTATAATCGTGAAACGTAGTTATTTGCTCATTTGCTTGTGTAGTAATTGGTGTTTTATCTGAAATCCTTTTTCCAGGTGTATCTGCAATTGTAATAAAATAAAAAGCTTGGTCTGAAAAAATATTAAACTGATGTTCTATTTCGTTTAAATTAGCACTCTCTGTATTTTTCCAATTGTGAGGTCCTTTTGCGTAAAATAAAATATAATCAATGCTATCAAAACTATTATCTTCTTCTCCATATATATAAATAGCGTTTTCTTGTAATCCATCATCTCTAAAATCACTATTTTTAAAAGGAAGCATTTGACCACCGTTTCCATAAATTTTAATATTTTTTGGATTGATGGAGTTAACATTAATACCTAGGTTTTGTAAAAAATCACGATCAATTTTATACACTCCAGTTGTATCTATTGCAAATTTGAACCATTCTCCCGAAGCTAAAACTGAATTTTTAACCGTTGAACTTTTAGCAACGTTATTTTTTTTTGAAGCTAATAAAGTATATTCTAAATCAAATGAAATAATTCTTTTTATAGTAGTTCCTTCTTTTATAAGTGGTGTAATATTTAAAATTGCTGAAAAATTATTTCTAGATTTAACAATATTAAAATCTAAGTTAAGTTTATCTGATAAATAACTTGTATTGTATAATTTATAGTTGCGCTTTAAAATGGTTTCAAAAACAATATTTTTAATTGTATAATTACCTACAATTGTTCCATTTTTAACTTTCCAACTATTAGAAAACGTAGGATTTAAATTTTCATCAACAAAATTTCCTTCAATAATACTTGTTTTAATTTTATTGTTTTTACTAATTACAAAATCTATAGCATCAATCCATTTTAATTTTATATTTTTAACTTCTTTTTGCTGGGAAAAAATTGAATTTCCAACAATTAAGAAAAGAACTAGCAATTTTTTTTTTAACATGTTCATAGTATAAATAACGTATTTTATTAAATGTTATTTTTAGTATTATACAACATTACACATAATAAAGAACAAAAACAATCGTTACAAAAACATAATAAAATATTTTATTAAAATTATTTCTTGCGAAAAAATTTATTTAATGTAAATTGCGAGAGATTAAACCCTAATAAGTGAAAATGAGTATGAAAAATTTATTTAATGTAACTCGATTACTAATAGTAGTATTTTCTACTATTCTCTTTGTTAGTTGCCATAATAGAAAATCTAATAACAGTTCAACCTTAACTGGTTGGAATTCAAAAGATAAAGCAGCTGGAGGTTTTTCTTCAAACGCAAATTATAAAGGGCAACAATCTCCTCCAGGAATGGTACTTATTGAAGGTGGTTCTTTTACAATGGGACATGTACAAGATGATGTTTTATTTGATTGGAATACAACCCCAGTGAAGCAACAAGTACGTTCATTTTACTTAGATGAGTCTGAAGTAACAAATTCTGAGTATTTATTTTATCTAGAATGGATGGAGAAAGTATTTCCTCCAAACGATGAGAATTATAAATACATATACAGTTCTGCAGTTCCAGACACATTGGTATGGAGAAATGTTTTAGGTTTTAATGAATTATTAACCGAAAACTACTTAAGACACCCATCTTATGCAAATTACCCAGTTGTTGGTGTAAGTTGGATACAAGCCAACCAATACTGCAAATGGAGAAGCGATAGAGTTAATGAAAAAATATTAATGGATAAAGGTGTTTTAAACCCTTTATTTGAAAGAGACTCATTAGGTGTTCAAGGACAAAATAACTTTAGTACAGATACTTATTTAGAAAACCCAACATTACTTTTTGAAGGAGATTCAAGTATTTATAATAAAGGGTTACCATCTAATGCTAAAAGAAAAAAGGGCGAATCAAAACCTTCAAAAGGCTCATTTACAGGAAGACAAGTGAAAGTTTCTGATGGTATTTTATCACCAAAATTTAGATTACCAACTGAAGCTGAATGGGAATATGCTGCTAAAGCGATTATTGAAAATAGAGAATACAACAATATTAGAGGTAGAAAAAAATATGCTTGGGATGGAAAATATACTCGTAATAAAACTAAAAGAGCTAAAGGGGATCAATTAGCTAATTTCAAACAAGGGAAAGGGGATTATAGTGGTGTACCTGGTTGGAGTAATGATGGAGCAGATATAACTCAAGAAGTGAAATATTATGCGCCAAATGCTTTTGGATTGTATGATATGTCTGGAAATGTTGCTGAATGGGTTGCTGATGTATATAGACCAATTATTGATAACGATGCAAACGACTTCAACTATTTTAGAGGTAATATTTTTACTAAAAAAATGATTGATGCTGATGGTAAAGTTGTTATGATTGATGATGTTTCTGTTGAATATGACACGTTAGATAATGGTAAAATAATTCCAAAAACCCTACCTGGAAGTATAAAATATATACCTATTAGCAAACGTGATGCTTACATGAGAAATAATTATGAAAAAGCTTACAATATAGATTCTGAAGATGGTGATTTAGCATCAACTAATCAATATCGTAAAGATGAAGAAGAACTTGAAACAAAACCACGTATGTATAATTCACCTGTAAAACCTAGAGTGATTGGAGAAAGTGGACTGTTAATGCAACAATATGATACTAAAAAGAGAACTACACTAATAAGTGATAAATCACGTGTATATAAAGGTGGTTCATGGAAAGATAGAGAATACTGGTTAGATGCCTCGCAAAGAAGATATTTACCTGAGTATATGGCTACCAACTTTATTGGTTTCCGTTGTGCTACAGATAGATTAGGCGCTATGTCTTCTTCAACTAAAAAGAAAGCATTTTCATCAAAAAAGTAATAAAATTAAATATTAAATTTATAGAAACCTCACTAAATTTAGTGAGGTTTTTTTATATATTTAAACTATGGACATTAATCAACTATATCAGCTTTACAGTCAAATATATTTAGCAGATACTGATACTCGAAAAATTAGAAAAGGAAGTATTTACTTTGCTTTAAAAGGCGATAATTTTAACGGTAATAAATTTGCTATTGATGCGCTTGAAAAAGGAGCAAACTATGCTGTTATTGATGAAGAAGCATATAATACTCTCCCAAATACAATTTTAGTTACTAATGTTTTAGAAACATTACAACAGTTAGCTAATTTTCATAGAAAACAACTTAATATTCCAATTATATCATTAACGGGTAGTAATGGAAAAACTACAACTAAAGAACTGATTAATTCAGTATTGAGTAAAAAATTTAAAACTACCGCTACAATAGGCAATTTAAACAACCATATTGGTGTACCACTTACACTTTTATCAATGACTTCAGAAACTGAAATTGGAATTGTTGAAATGGGTGCAAACCATTTAAAAGAAATCGAGTTTCTGTGCAATATTGTTGAACCTAATTTTGGTTATATCACAAATTTTGGAAAAGCACATTTAGAAGGTTTTGGAAGTGTTGAAGGTATTATAGAAGGAAAATCTGAATTATATCATTTTTTAAGAAACAACAACGGAATTGCTTTTATTAATGAAGATGATGAAATACAGGTAAAACAATCAAAGAATATTCAAACCATTTTATTTAATAATTCTATACAATTTATTGAAGCCAATCCTTTTGTTAAAGTTAAGTTCAAAAGCAGCACTATTGAAAGTCAACTTATAGGAAAATACAATTTCAACAATATTGCAGCAGCTATTGCTATTGGAAACTATTTTAAAGTTTCAGAAGATGCAATAAAATTAGCTATAGAAAATTATATACCTACAAACAATCGTTCTCAAATTATTAAAAAAGGCTCATCTAAAATTATTTTAGACGCCTACAATGCTAATCCAAGTAGTATGGAAGCTGCTCTTGAAAATTTTAATCAGCTAAAAAATTCTAATAAAATAATATTTCTTGGTGATATGTTTGAACTTGGAAATGATAGCGCTAAAGAACATCAACACATTGCTGAATTAGCCACTTCCTATAAATTTCAACAAGTGTATTTAATAGGAAAAGCATTTTCTACAACTCGTGTAAAAAATGCTTTTATCTATGATAGTTTTGAAGCTTTTGAAACTTCAAATAAAAATTTAAAAATTTACAATTCCACAATTCTAATTAAAGGATCTAGAGGAATGGCTTTAGAACGTATTTTAGACTTGCTCTAACTTTAATTGTTCTCTGTGATACTCAATTAAACCATCAATTGGTCTTCTCACAACATTACCTATTTTAATCATGTGATATCTTGCTACATCATTAATAATATCTTGTGAAAAATATGCAATCGATCCCACAAAGTGGACAGGATTTTTTCTAGATTCTGGATATGGTAATATTCTATTTTTAAAGAAATCCTTCATTCCTTTATGCAATACTTTGTTAAAATAACAATTACGATCATTTTTGAAAATAAATTCAGCAAAATGAGCTAAATATGCATTCGGATTTTCTTCTTTATAGATACTTTTTTTAATAGTATCAGCATCTAAATTATACTGCTCTTCAAACTTTTTAGCGATATCATTTGGCATTTTATGATAGTAATAATCACGTATCAATTTTTTACCAAAATAGTTTCCACTAGCTTCATCCATTAAAATATATCCTAATGAAGGAACTCTATTCTCAACATTTTCACCATCAAAGTAGCAACTATTAGATCCAGTACCTAAAATACAAACCATACCTGGTTTAGAAGTAACTGCATGCACTGCTGCAAACGTATCTTCTTTAACTACCACTTTAGCATTCACAAAAAATGATTTGAAAGCTGATGCTAAAAGCATTGTTAACCTTTCTGTTCCACAACCTGCACCATAGAAATAAACATTGGTTACTTTATCTTTGCAACCTGCTAAATCTTGATTTTCTTGCACTCTACTTATCAATAAATCTGTACTCAATATTTCAGGGTTCAAACCTTCGGTTCTTGTCTTAAATACTTGATTACCTTCTTTATCTAATAGAATCCAATCAGCTTTTGTTGAACCCCCATCTGCAATTAAAATCATTTTTTGTGAGCTAATTTATTATTAAACTGAATGAATGTATTCAGCTAAATCAACTAATTTAGTTGAATAACCAAACTCATTATAATACCAAGATACTACTTTAATGAAATTATCATTTAATCCCATACTTGCATTTGCATCAAAAACTGATGTTCTTGGCTCAGATACGAAATCTTGAGAAACTACACCTTCTTCAGTATATCCTAAAATTCCTTTTAATTCATTTTCTGAAGCATCTTTAATAGCTGCTTTTACTTCTTCAAAAGAAGCACTTTTTTCAATACGACAAGTTAAATCTACTACAGATACATCAACAGTTGGTACTCTAAAAGCCATTCCTGTTAATTTTCCGTTTAATTCTGGAATTACTTTCCCTACTGCTTTTGCAGCTCCTGTAGATGCAGGTACAATGTTGTTTAAAGATGCACGACCTAATCTAAAATCTTTTCTTGATGGTCCATCAACTGTAAATTGTGTTGCTGTTGCAGCGTGAACTGTTGTCATTAATCCTTCAACAATACCAAACTTATCGTTAATAACTTTAGCAATTGGCGCTAAACAGTTAGTTGTACAAGATGCATTTGAAACAATTGTATCAGCAGCAGTAATGTTTTTATGGTTTACACCCATTACAAACATTGGCGCATCAGCAGATGGTGCAGAAATAGCTACTTTTTTAGCTCCTGCAGTAATGTGCTTTTGAGCGCCTTCTAAATTTGTAAAAATACCTGTACAGTCTAAAACAACTTCAGCTCCTACAGCATCCCATTTTAAATCTTCTGGGTTACGTTCAGCAGTAATTCTAATTTCATTTCCGTTAACAACTAAGTTTCCGTTGTTTACTTCAATTGTTCCGTCAAACTGACCGTGAACTGAATCGTATTTTAATAAGTATGCTAAGTGATCTACATCTAATAAATCATTAATTCCTACAATTTGAACGTTTGGTCTGTTAGCCGCAATTCTAAAAGCGATTCTTCCAATTCTACCAAATCCGTTAATTCCAATTTTAACTGTTGACATCTTTTTTGTTTTTATTTATTTCTATTATTATTCTATTTTATACTGAAGTAATTTCAGCTACTTTCAATAATTCTAAATTTATATCGTTGTTCATTTTAATAGCCTTATCAAGCTCTACTTTTGAAATTTCATTGTTTGTAATTCCAATCATAACACCTGTAGATCTATCTAACAATGCTTCAACCGCAGCAACACCTAATCTACTTGCTAATACTCTATCAAAACAACTTGGTGAACCTCCACGCTGCATATGTCCTAAAACTGATACTCTAATATCATAATCAGGAAAATTTTCTGTAATGTGATCTGCTAATTCAAAAACACTTTTACCAATTTTATCTCCTTCAGACACAACAACAATACTAGATGTTTTCCCATTGTCTCTTCCTTTATTTAGTGATTCTACAAATTTATCTAATCCTATATTTTTTTCTGGAATTAAAATTTCTTCTGCTCCTGCTCCAATTCCTGCATTTAAGGCAATAAACCCTGCATCACGACCCATTACTTCAATAAAAAATAACCTATTATGTGAACTTGCTGTGTCACGAATTTTATCAATTACTTCAACTACTGTGTTTAATGCTGTATCGTATCCAATGGTATTATCTGTACCGTAAATATCATTATCAATAGTACCTGGAACACCAACAAGCGGAAAGTTATACTCTTCAATAAATTTTAAACCACCTGTAAAAGTACCATCTCCTCCAATAAGTACTAAAGCTCCAATACCTTGCTTTTTTAAATTTGCATAGGCTTTTGCTCTACCTTCTTCAGTTTTAAATTCCATAGAACGAGCAGATTTTAAAATGGTTCCGCCCTTATTTATAATATTACTTACGTGACGTGCAGTAATAGTCTCAAAATCACCTTCAATTAACCCTTGATAACCTCTATAAACCCCCACACATTCAACGCTATAATAAGTACACGCTCTAACAACGGCTCTAATGGCTGCATTCATTCCCGGAGCATCACCTCCTGAGGTTAAAACTGCTATCTTTTTAATCGGTTCATTCATAGGGTAAAAATATTGTACAAAATTACTTTTTAATCGATTTTTTTCCTACAAAAACAACCAATAATAACTATAACGATTTCGCAAAATCTCGTAAAAAAGGAGCTCAATTTTGAACTCCTTTTTTATGAATTAAATCACTTATTGTCAATTTATTAAAACAAATTTAGTGAATATTTTTTAAAATAATGAAATTTATTTTTTCATCAACTTGAAGAAAATTTTTACTTATTTCATCACTTTTATAGAATGAACATTAATTTGCTACTTTTAAAATTAATGAGGCTAAAGGTTCTAATTTTAATTTCACAATTCCTTTACCATTTTCTACTATTAATTCTGAAGTCATTTCTTCATATAATTGTTCTGAAACTTGATAAGTTCCATCAGCTAAACTCCAAGCGGCAATAATATCTTCTGGAACTTTCAAATCAAACTCATAACTTGTTTCTGCATCAAAATTTGAAATTATTATTAATTTTTCTTCTGAAGACCATCTCACAAATGAAAATACACGATGGTTATAATTTTCAGTATGTTCTCTGTTATAATGATGAATTTCTTTATAATCTCCCATTAACGCACTGCTATTAATTGTAAAATTAAGCAAGCGTTTGTGAAAATCTCTTAAATCACTTTCAGACTCAGACAACTGTGCTCCATCAAACGCTCCATTATTCATCCATCTTTGGTGATGTGGCACTCCAATATAATCAAAAATAGATGTACGTGTAGGCGCTCCAAAACCGGCGTTTTCAGCACCGGGCTCACCAACTTCCTGACCAAAATAAACCATTGTTGGCGCTGTACTAATTGTAGTTGAAACCACCATTGCCGGCTTCCCTTTTTCTGCCGAACCTGCAAAATCTGGACTTGCAATACGCTGCTCATCATGATTTTCTAAAAAGTGTAACATATTATGCTCTATATCACTTAAATCATTCTGAATTGCAGGTAAATTATCTGTCCATCCATGTCCTTGCATAATATGTTTTATAGTATCATATAATGCCACTTTATCATATAAATAATCCATTTTACCTTTATGAATATAATCACGGTATAAAGCTGGATTGTAAACTTCTGCTAATAAAAAAGCCTTTGGGTTTTTCATTTTTATGGAAGCATTCATATAACTCCAAAATTCTACTGGAACCATTTCTGCCATATCATATCTAAAGCCATCTACTCCTTTTTCAGTCCAATATAAAGCAATGTCTCTAAATTTACTCCAAGAATCTGGTACTTCTTTACCTTCCCAAAATGCAAAATGTTCTTTATAATCTTTAGTCTCATATTCTGATGGTAATTCTTCAAAATCTTTACTTCCATCAGGTTTTATTCCATAATTTATTTTTACAGTTTCATACCAGTCATGAAAATTTGGTTGTGCCAATCGAGACCCATTACCTGTCCATTTTGCTGGTTTTTCTTCAAATTTACGATCTGAAAGTTCATTTACTTCACCTCCTAATGGTAAGTAATTATTTTCCCAGTTTGGTACTTTAAAATCTTGACCAGGGATATAATAAAAGTTGTTATTTTTATCGTATTCTACATTTGTATTGTCGTTTGCTCCAAAATCATTCACACCTTCAGGGTTGGTCATTCCAACATACCCTCTTGCAATGTGGTTTGGCACAATATCAATAATAACCTTCATTCCAATATCGTGTGTGCGCTTAATTAGTTCTTCAAATTCTGCTAAACGATTTTCTGGATTATTTGCCATATCTGGATTTACATTGTAAT
>NZ_WTAR01000082.1 GCF_013139515.1 Lutibacter sp. | reverse complement strand
GTAATGACACCTCAATATACTACTTGGCAAAAAAGTTCGCATAGAGAATGGGCTTCATGTAACGATTGTCATGTTCCGCAAGACAATGTGTTTAAAAAGTACTTGTTTAAAGCGAAAGACGGATTGTATCACGCTTCGGTTTTCACAATGCGTGGTGAGCCTGAAGTAATTAGAATGAAAGAAGCAGGTGTTGAAGTTGTTCAAAACAATTGTATTAGATGTCATGAAGATCAAGTAACAGATGCAAGATTAAGTGCTTCTGTTGAAGATCATTTTGAAAATAGAACCGATAGAAAATGTTGGACATGTCATCAGGAAGTTCCACATGGAAGTGTTCACAGTTTATCTTCGGTTAAATACTATGGAAAAATTCCAGAAGAACATCAAGAAACAGTACCAGAATGGTTAAGTAAATATTTAAAAGAATCAGAAAATAAAACAAATAAATAAAATGAGCACACAAAGAAAACCTTGGAAAAACTGGGTGTTATTTTTAGCATCTTTAGTAGTAGTATTTTTATTAGGACTACTAGTTTCTTCAATAACAGAACGTAAAATGGAAGCAAAATTTGCTTACAAACCACTTACAGAAATAAATAAATTAGAACCAAGAAACGAAGTTTGGGGAGAAAATTTTCCACGCGAATTTCAATCGTATTCCAAAACGGAAGAGGGTAACTTTAGATCGAAATACAATGGTTCTGAAGAGATTGATATGTTAGAAGAAGATCCTCGTTTAGTAGTACTTTGGGCTGGTTATGGTTTTGCAAAAGATTACAATCAAGGTCGTGGGCACGAGCATGCTATAGAAGATTTAAGAGCTACTTTACGTACAGGTGCTCCAACAGGACCAGATGACGGACCAATGCCTTCAACTTGTTGGACTTGTAAATCTCCTGATGTACCTCGTTTAATTAATGAAATTGGTGTAAACGAATATTACAGTGGAAAATGGGCTAGTAAAGGTGAAGAAGTTGTAAACCCAATTGGTTGTGCAAATTGTCACGATGAAAAATCTATGAACCTTACAATTACGCAGCCTGCATTAATTGAAGCATTTGCACGTCAAGGGAAAGATATAAGTAAAGCATCTCATAATGATATGCGTTCATTAGTTTGTGCACAATGCCACTCTGAATATTATTTCAATAAAAACCTTCCAAATAGCAAAGGTGTTCCTTATTTAGTATTCCCTTGGGATGAAGGCCAAACGGTTGAAGACATGGAAAAATATTATGATAATGTTGGACACGTAGATTGGACTCACAAAATTAGTAGAGCTCCAATGTTAAAAGCACAACACCCAGGTTACGAAGTATTTAAAATGGGTATTCACGGACAAAGAGGTGTTTCTTGTTCAGATTGCCATATGCCTTATAAAACAGAAGGTGGACAAAAATTTACAGATCACCACATTCAATCCCCTTTAAATAATGTTGCCAATTCTTGTCAGGTTTGTCACCGTGAAGAAAAAGAAGAATTAATTAAAAATGTATTCGATAATCAGGATCGTATTATTGGAAACAGAGATCAATTAGAACGTTTATTAGTTCGTGCACATGTTGAAGCGGGTAAATGTTGGGAATTAGGAGCGTCAGAAGCTCAAATGAAAGATATTCTACACGGAATACGTTTAGGACAATGGCGTTGGGATTATGCCGCGGCATCTCACGGTGGATCTTTCCACGCACCAGTTGAAACAGGAAGAGTTATAGGTACGGGAATTGATATTACACAAGAAACTAGAATTAAATTAGCGAAGTTATTAATGACTTTAGGATTTAATGGTGATGTACCTTATCCAGCTATTGAAACTAAAGAAGCTGCTCAAAAATTCATTGGATTACCAATAGAAAAAATGGAAGCTGACAAAGCTAGATTCTTAAAAGAATTAGCTCCTAAATGGGACGAAGCTGCTAAAAAGAGAGAAGCTAATTATTAAAAATAAAATGAAGTAGTAGTATTTAGGGTTGAGAAATTTTTATCTGAACACTACTATTTTTTAAAGTTTTATATTTGAACTCTTATGAGTGAAAATCAACAAACGGTTCAACGTAATCTTTGGGAAAATCCTTGGGGCTACGTTGAATCTTTTTTTATCGGATTTGGTTTACTAGTAACAGGCTTTTTTTTAGAAGTTTTTGTTAAAACCAATAATACATTTACAATTTCATATCCATATAACGTCTTCTTTTTAGTTGGATATGTAGTGGCATTAATTATGCTATACAAATGGTTTTCAACCACACAAATTATACGGTGGTTAACAAAAGTACCAGCATCAATTTCAAGTATTGTATTAGTTACATTACTGGTAATGATTATGGGAATTATACCACAAATTCCTTCAGAAAATAACATTATTACTAATTTGGGTTTAAACCATATTACAACTAATTGGGCTTTTTTGCTCATTATTTTTCAGTTTTTAACCTGTTTAGGATTAGTTACAATTAAGAGAATTTCACAGTTAAAATGGTCTAATTTTGGATTTATTTTAAATCATTTAGGGCTGTTTTTGGCACTAATTGCAGGAATTTTAGGAACGGGAGATTTACAACGGCTATCTATAAATGTGTATGAAGGAAAACCAAGTTGGATTGCTACTGATGCACAAAAAAATGAAATTGAATTGCCTTTTGCCTTTTACTTAAAAGATTTTTTAATTAACGAATACAATCCAAAATTAGCGTTAGTTGATAATAAATCCGGAAGTATTGCACATAACAATGGTAAAAACTTGTATTTGGTTGAAAAAGGAGAAACGTACTTTTTTAAGAATTTCGAAGTAACTGTAAATGAGTTTTTCCCAAATTCAGGAAGAATAGGAGACAGATACGAAAAAGTTAACGAAATTGGCTCGCCGCCATCAGCTTCAATTACAGTTAAAAATATTGAAAACGATTCTATTATAAACAGTTGGATAAGCAGTGGAAGTTTCAGATATCCATATGAATCACTTAAAATTAGTGAAGACTATTCTATTGTAATGACGATTCCTGAAGTGAAGAAATTTAGTTCAGATATAGATATTTTAACCAAGGAAGGTGAACGTATAAGTACGGTTTTAGAAGTTAATAAACCCTTTAAATTTAGAGGTTGGAAAATTTACCAACTAAGTTACGATGATAAAATGGGAAAATGGTCTAATTTAAGCGTTTTAGAACTCGTGAAAGATCCTTGGTTACCGTTTATATACATCGGAATTTTTATGATGATTGCTGGTGCTTTCTATATGTTTTGGATGGGAAATAAAATAACTAAAAATCAATAAAATGACTTGGATAGACTTTCCTTTATATAGTTCAATTAGTATTTCATTATGGATACTTGGACTACTTTTTTTATTGATTTCTTACAAAAAAGAAACCGTATTTAAATTTGCAAACCTATTATTTATAGCAGGATGGGTAGTTCTAATACTATTTGTTATAAAATTGTGGATAGAGTTAGATCGTCCACCAATGAGAACCTTAGGTGAAACACGTTTGTGGTACGCAACTTTTTTACCATTAATAGGTTTTCTAACATATATTCGTTGGAAATACAAATGGTTTTTGGCGTATAGTATTGCAATGGCAGGAATGTTTTTAGCCATTAACTATATGAATCCAGAAACGTATTCAAAAACTTTAATGCCTGCATTGCAAAGCCCTTGGTTTATTCCTCATGTGTTGGTGTATTTATTTTCATACGCGGTTTTAGCAGCTTCAAGTATTGTTGCCGTAAAAGGTTGGTACGATAGTTACAAGGGGAAATTTAACATAGAAACTTTAAAATTAGCCGATAACTTAGTATATATTGGATTTGCATTTTTAACACTAGGTTTGCTTTTTGGAGCACTTTGGGCAAAAGAAGCTTGGGGTCATTATTGGACTTGGGATCCAAAAGAAGTTTGGGCATTTTTAACTTGGATGGGTTACTTAATTTACATTCATTACCGTCATTTCCATATACATAAAACACAACAAGCACTTACTATTTTAGCACTTGCTTTTGTTGTTTTACTTGTTTGTTGGTTTGGTGTAAATTATTTACCTGTGGCTAACACTAGTGTTCATACTTATACGCAATATTAGTAGTTGTAAAATTTAGTTATTGAATAATATAAAAACAAGCTGTCTAATTATTAGACAGCTTGTTTTTTATGTTTCTATTTTAAAAGTATGGTTACAAAGTTTCTTTCAGCCATTTATAAAATTCACGTTGCCAAACCAAACTATTTTGGTTGTCTAACACCCAATGATTTTCTTCAGGAAAAAACAATAATTTACTCTTAATTCCTTGTAATTGTGCAGCTTGAAAAGCGGCTAAACCTTGTCCAATAGGAACTCTATAATCTAGTCCTCCTTGAATAATTAGCATTGGAGTATTCCACATACTCACTTTTTCAGCAGGATTAAATTCGGTATGAGATTTTTGCGCAGCTTTATTGTTTTTATCCCAATAAGCACCACCTAAATCAAAATCAACAAAGAATAATTCTTCTGTAGTTCCATACATACTTCTCCAATCAAAAATTCCATCGTGAGAAATAAAACTTTTAAATCTTCCTTCGTGAATTGCAGCTAAATAAAATACTGAATAACCACCATAACTTGCACCAATTGCACCTAATCTGTCATTATCAACATATGGTTCTTTAGCTAATTCATCAATTGCAGAAAGATAATCTTGCATATTTTGACCACCATAATCTTTACTAATTTGCTCGTTCCATTCTACACCATAACCTGGCATTCCTCTTCTGTTTGGAGCAACAATAATATATCCGTTAGCAGCCATTAACTGAAAATTCCATCGGAAAGAATAAAACTGACTCAACGCTCCTTGCGGACCACCTTGACAATATAGTAATGTTGGGTATTTTTTTGAAGGATCAAAATTTGGAGGGTAAATAACCCAAGTTACCATATCTTTTCCATCGGTAGTTTTAACCATTCTTTTTTCAATTTTACTAAGTGAAATTGAATTATAAGTAGCGTCATTTGCATGAGTTAACTGTTGCATTTCCCCATTTTTCAAATTAACCGAATATAATTCAACAGCGTGGTTCATATCTCTACGACTAGCAACAATGGTATTTTTTGTTTGACCTACAATACCGTTTACATCAAATTGTCCGTTGGTAATTTGTTTAGGCGCGCTAATTTTTTCTTCTGAAGAAGGAATTTTAATTTCAAACAGATGAACAGTTCCCTGAACTGGAGCTACAAAGTATATTTTATCACCTTTATCTTGCCAAACAAAACTATTTACGGTTCCGTCCCAATTTGCAGTTAAGTTACTATGCTTACCATCAATAATCACAATAATATCATTTTTGTCAGACTCATAACCATCTCTTTTCATTTGCAACCATGCTAATTGCCCTTTTGAAGAAAATGCAGGTTGTGTATCGTATCCTTTGTTTTCAGAAGTTAAATTAGTTGTAGTTTTTGATTGAAGATTGTATTGGTAAATATCACTATTAGTACTAACGGCATAATCAACACCACTTAATTTTTTGGTAACATATAAAATATGGTTACTATCTGGACTCCAAAGAAAATCTTCCGATCCACCAAATGGTTTTTGTGGACAATCAAAAGGTTCTCCAGCCATAATATCAATTGCTTCAGAAGTTTCGTTTTTTGTAGATTTATAGAAAACGTGGCTAAAAGCACCATCTTCCCAAGTATCCCAATGACGATAATTAAGTGCATCGTAAATTTTTACATTTGATTTTGGCACATCATTGTAATAATCTTGACCTGTAACTTTTTCAAGTTTAACATCGGCAGTTGTAATTTTATAGCGGCCATTTGGAGATATATTTTTATCAGTCAATAAATCTGCATAATCAGCAATTACTTGTGCACCTCCTCCTTTTATAGGAATTTGATAGGTTGTTGAGGTTTTTTTATTTGTTTCAATAGTATAGCTAGAGATACTATAAATAAGATTTTTACCATCTTTTGTGATTCCTTTTCCTGAAACTTTATTTAGTTGAACTAGCATTTCGGGTGTTAGAACGTCTTGAGCTGTAAGCCCAATAGATAGTATTAAAAAGGTAAAGTTTAAAATAGTTTTATACATGCTTTTAGGAATTTTAAATATGAAAATGTAGAATTTTAATGAGCTAGTTTTTAGTAGCACTTATGTTATGTACTTTTTATATTCGTTAATTTTATTTTTTAATCTCATGTTCAAATACTCATTTTTGTTATGAAGCATTTTATGAAGCATTTTTGCTTCTTCGAGATAGTTAATAGTTTTGTCTTTACTCCAGTAGCTAGGCGGTTCTTGTAAATTTGTAATTCTATCAGCTAACTTAGCCATTCCAACTTCTTTATCTAATTTATTGATGCGATTAAGGCTATCAATCATTTTTTCATTTTTTGATGCTAAATGGTTGTTTTTTGTTAAGGCTTCAACACCCAAAGCTACTTTTTCTCCAAATTCATTTTTAATTTCATCAAAACTTGTTTCAGTATCTTCAATTGTATCGTGAAGTAAAGCAACTTGTATTGTAAAATCTAAGTCAAAATTACTGTCAGCATTATAAGCCATGAGTATTTCCATTGCTACATTTGAGAGATGTAGCAGATAATTGGAATTTGTTCCAGGAACTTTTTGATTACAATGCTTTTCACCAGCAAATTTTATAGCTTTTTGATAAGTATCTTGTATCATTCGTAATTTTCTAATTGTGTGAACCAATTATTAAGTTAAACTCAATTCACAAATTTATTGTTTTAATTTGAACTTAAGCGTGTATAAAATTACACTTTAACATAATTTAAGTTAATAGAATTTATTATTTAAGATTAATTCCTCTTTTATAATACAACATAACTAAATGAAAATCAGTAAATTATAATTTTAATTTAGTATTAATTTTATTTTTTTTGATAAAAAAATTGTTTGTTTGGGTTAAACATTTGTTAATCGGGTATAAGTAAATAGGTAAAGGAAGATTTAGATATACATTTGAAATATCAAAACAAACAATGTTTAACTAAAACCTATTTATTATGAGAAAATTTAAATTAATGGCACTAGCCTTAGTAATTGGAACAGCGAGTTTATTTGCTGCCAATG
>NZ_WTAR01000020.1 GCF_013139515.1 Lutibacter sp. | reverse complement strand
TACCCTTAGAGTAAACACCTACTAGGTTTTAAAAACCTAGTAAGTGTTATATGCATTTTTTTTATTTTGCTAGTGCTATACTACCCAACCTATCCACTTTTAGTTTCCAACAGAGTCCTTTTATCATTTTATTATCAATCGTTTTTTCCATTTTGTTTAAAGCAGAAAATTCTTTCTTATTCCAAATTGAGGTTGCAATATCATTTCTTAAAAAGAAACATTGATTGCTGCTAGAACTCACCATTTTATATACTCTTTCAACTTGTTCTTTACTTAAGTTATTAAAATTAACGGTTGTAGGTTTATCTAGTTCTTCATTTGTTGGAACATACACCAAATCGTTTGGTGATAGTGAGAACAAAAATTGCACTGGTATTTCTTTCCCTTTTGAACCTAACACATTTTTTACAGGTATTTCTGTTCGTTCGTTTTTAGATAAGTGTGCTACTTGTTTTTGGTGCTCTATCACTTCATTTAAAGGTATAGTTTCGTATTTTCTATTCCCCGCTTCGTCTTGGTAAATGGCAAAAAATAAATTTGTTCCTTTAGCAGCTTCTACATATTTATCTTTTCTATTTCCTTTTAATCCAATATTAAATTTACTACCTACTTCATATAGTCTTACTTTATAAATAGGTTGGTGTTTTTTATTTCCGTTTAATTCAACAATATTTTTATTCAATTCTTCTACTCCTTCAGAAGAAAAAGCTACATCAAATTTTTCTTTGCCATTTTCATCAACATAATTTTTTATGTGATTTTCTAATATCTTTTGAATTCCTGTATCTGTAATACTTTCCAAATGTTTACGAGTAAATTTATCGGTTAAAGCTGTACGAGTTGCCGTAGCTTCAATATTCTCGTAAATAGCTATTTTCTTCAACTCTTTATCTGCTACTTTAATTGGGTTCTTTTTAAAGTGTGCTTTTACTTTATTTACATTGTTATCAAACAAAACAAAAGCAACTTTAATTTTATTTTTAATGCTTTTATCTACAATCATTTTATAATTTACAATAGCTAAATTCAAGTTTACTAAACCTTTTTCGCGTTTTAATGTAACTTTACCTGCTACCGTTTCTTTGTGCATTGGTTTACGTATTGCCCAATTATCACCTTTGTTTTGTGGTACTAGCTGTTTTTTCCATTGCCCCTCTTTTTCTACCCATTGCATTGTTTTATTATTGGTTTTATTAATAACACGTGTATTTTGTTTAAAACTAATAACGGTTTTTTCTAAATGAGTTTTTACATTAGAGGTAAAGTTGCTCCAAGGCATTAAAAAATGTTTGGTGTAATTACCTTCTTTGTTTTTTATTAATAGCGCATCTCTTAATCCAAAATTTTTATTTTCGGTATTTAAAGCTCCTAAATAATTAGTGTGCTTTTTGGTACAACAAGCTATTACTAAAGCATCTAAAGCGTGATGCCTATGGTCAATTCTTTTTTTATTAAACCCTTTAGAAAGCTCGTTGGGTACTGTTGGTATAATAACCCCGTTGGTGTTTTTAGCTGTAAAGTTATTGGTATTTGTTAACTCATTTAAGCGTATAAACCGTGGTAAAACAAGCTCGTTCCATTTATCGTTTAAGCCCCAATCTTGTTTTAATTTTGAGGTAATAGCACCCGTAACAGGTACAATATGTTTAGAAGTGGCTTCTTTCTCATTGTCTTCTCTTACTAAATTACTTAGCAAGCCCTTTACCAATGTGCTAATATATCTACTATCGTTTAGTTGCCTATTGATAAAACCTTCAGGAACATCTTCACTCAATAGGTTTTTAAGCTTGGTTCTATTCTTTTTAAAATAGTTTTCGCAATGTTTTTCATAATGTTCTTTACTTAATACTTTTATCCCATCAACAATACTTCCTCCTTTTTTAAGGATGTATTCGTAAGCAGTCATATTACTTTTATCTCTATTAATTTCGCTTTCACAAATTACTTTATTACTTAAGGAATTATCAAAATAGCGAGATTGTGGTATCACATGCTCAATTTCATATTGATGCGTAAATAATTTACTTAAAGGTATAATTTGTCCAGTATATGGTGAAATATACCCTTGCTCTAGCCATAATTTATATTTATAAATTTCAGCTTTTGTTGGTAAAGTGCTTTTTCTTATTTTTTCAATATCATCGGTTACATCAATACTTTGATAAACACCTTCTTCATATATTTTTAAAATTTCTTGCTGACTTGGGGAATATGGTTTCACCTCAGAAACACCTCCGTCTTTTAATTCTTGAAGTATGGCCTTTATACGTTGGTTGGTATTTTCATTTTCAGAAACTTTCGCAGACATTCTTTTACGTTTCTCTGCTGGGTTTTTCATTTCCCTACCTAACTCTATATGAATTTCATTAAAGAAATTTTCTTCGCTATTCCCATAATGCAACCAAATATCACGTACTGTACGTAAGGTTTCTGTAACTACCTGTTCTACAATAGGATTTCTTAAACTATGTTGTTTAAAGTCGTTTAAATAATTAGTAATATTTTGTGGAGTTCTCCATTGCATTAAATCACCTGCTTCGGAGTGTCTTTCATAAACCACATAACAGGCTTGGTACGTATTTAAACCTGCTAAATGGTTCTTATCTTTAAAAACTACAAAGCTTTTAAGAAATTGTTTTGGAATTTCATCATCAGATATAGATTGAAGTTTATTTTGTTTATCCTCTTTAAAAACCTCTTCATCGTAATTTATACTCTCTAATCTTTCTTTTATATTTTCAATTCTATCTTTTACTTCTTGATTAATAGCACTTTCAGCCCAATATTTACCTCTACGCATTAAAGGAATTAATTTTTTTATTGCTTTTACCGAATATGCTCCAAAATCAGATTTATAAGGCGGAAATTTTAAAAAGTTTTTCTCAAAAGACTCTTGATCTAAGCCTATTTTCTTTGCAAAGTTTTTTATTGCTTGTTCAAACTCGTTTTTATCTGTTACAGAATATACAATATGCCATAACTTATACTCCATTTCTGGAGTTAAAAAAGCATCTACATCAAGATTTTTCACTTTTTTTAGCCGTGTGATAAATTGTGTTTTTGTCTCGTTACAAGGATATTTTTTATCCACTACATAATTCCATCGATAGTTTTTATCATCTTTTTTTTGCCTTGAGATTAATTTTAAATCACTAAAATATTTAAGTATTTGATGCTGTTCAATTTCTTTTTTTCCATTCAAAAAATCAAATAAATCTACCCAGTCATCTTCTGTTTTTAATAATTCAGTTGTTATATCTACATCTTCTTTGACTTGTATTTTATAAATTTTTAAATTACTTAAAAATTGCCATAACCGAAACTCCTGAAACAAAGGGTGTGATTTCGGTATTGCTTTTATTGGCTCATTAACCCAAATTTGCTTCTCCTCTTTGGTTAATTTATCAATGATGGTTTTCTTATACTTTCTTGTTTCATAAGTACAACCTGAAATAGTAGATTTTTTACTTTTTAAAGGTCTTTGATAGAAAATAATATCATCCATAAAAAGGTACTCAAAACCTTTGTCTTTAATATTGTTTTGATGTGCTTCGTTTCTTGGATATAATTCGTTTACACATTTAGCATACAAATCTTTATTTAGTAATTCAGAATGATATTTTATTTGAGTTTCAAGTAGTTGTTTAAATTCTTTTTTGTAAAACTTACGTTCAATTGTTTTTACTAATTTTCCTCTAATTTTTTGTGTAGGATTTTGTAAAAGAGTATCGTAAATAAACTGACCTACACTTTTGTTAGCACACTCAATATCTTGCTCTGTTTTAGTTTTTATGGCTATCCAATCTTGTTCAGAATCTACTGCTTTAAATGTTCTTTTTATTTCTCCATCTTTTTTAACAGTACTTGTAACTATAAATTCTTTTGTTTTCCCACTCCAGCTTTCTGTTTTAACAATTTGCTTATCGTACTTCCAATCATTCTCAAAAACAACATCATATAATTTATCTCCTGTTTTCTTTATTACTTCTCCCGAATCAATTAGCTCTTTTACTTTTAAAGCAATATATTCTTTTGTTTTACCATCAACAATCTCTTCCTCTTCTCCTCTCAACTGATAGTACCCTCTTTTTTGATTAAAATTAAGAATAACCCAAGCCAATTCTTCTTTGGTTATTTTTTTGGTCAATGCTTTTTTTCGCAAATAATACAACGTCCAATCATAAGGGATTTTTATTTCTTGTCCATTGGCTTTAAATTCTTTTACCATTTCATTAAAAGAATCCATAAAAATAAACTCGTGTTTCCCTTTTGTATTTTTTCGGTAATTAAGTTTTACCTCTGTGTTATCTTTAAATTGCCCCAAATGTTTTTCAAAATCTATTGAATTGGCATAATGGTTTGGTAAAAAACCTAACACATTTAAAACCCTATGTAAACGTTCCCTACGTAATAAATTTCGTTGTAATAACCTTCGTACACCTCTGTATCCTGTCCTTTCTGCTGTTTGTGAAATAGAAACCCCTGAGTCAAATTTCCCTAAAACATCTTGACTCATTGGAATAATTCTACTTCCAACACCAATTATATTTCCTTCCTTTTTATTAAAGTCTGTTTGTAATAATGACCAACCGATACTGTTAGTCCCTAAATCTAGGCCTAGTATTTTTTTCATAACGTTTTTTTTGTAGAAACTAAATTTATAAAAATAAAAACTTTTAAAAGTTGATATTTATCATAAAGTTTATCTAGAAAAAATAGTATATTTGAAGTACAAATTTGAAAGCAATTCACAATAAGGATTATTCCGTTGTGAAAACATTTAAAACGTCATTTATTAAGTTAAATGTCTTTTTCTTTTATACTTATGTTAAATGAAGATGTCAAACCCATAATCTCGTTCCACTTTACAAATTCTAACTTTAAATTTTTGATACCAAGTACTTCTCCCCCTTTTCTCTAGCTTCTGAATGTTCTATATTGAATTTCCATTTTTTAATTGCTTCCAAACTATTCCAATAACTAACTGTAATTCCTACTTCATTTCTGGCAGATTCAATACCTAAAACCCCTTCTTGTTCTTTTGCTAATTCAATCATTTTATTTGACATAATAGTATAACCTTTATCATCTTCAGTTTTAATTGAAGTGAAAATTACTGCATAATAAGGTGGTTTTGGTGTAGTTCAACTATTTTTTATTTATTTTGGTTTTCACTGAACTTCCTAAAATCGGTTTCATATTTATATTTTTAGGTTGCATTCGCAGTTATATGTTAGGCTACAGGTATCCAAACGCTGTAAATTGTGAATTGTAACAAACTTGGTATAAATTCCTACCGAAGCCTGTGCTCGCGAAGGCGGGTGCAGAAATGACAAACGTTTTTCTTTTGCTGTCATACCTGTGAAAACAGGTATCCATACTAATCAATCAAAATATCATCATACCAATCTTTTGCAAGATCAATCCAAGGTTTATTTTCCTCTTCTATTAATTTGATTTTCCAATCACGTTTCCATTTTTTAAATTCTTTTCTCTATCAATGGCTTCACTCACATTTTGAAAAATTTCAAAATACATGAGTAGACTAACTCCATATTTTTCAGTAAAACCTTTTTTAATCCCAACCTTATGCTCGTATACTCTTCGTTGTAAATCGTTGGTAATTCCAATATATAAAGTTCCTCGAATCTTACTTGCTAGGATATATACATAATATTGATGGATAGTTTTCATTTATACACTTATTGTGAGTTCCTACCTAATTAATCTCAATAACGTACAATGGATTCCTGCCTGCGCAGGAATGACACTTATTTGACCTGTCATACCTGTGAAAATAGGTGTCCACACGTTTTGATTATAGATTCTTATCATATTATAAAAATAAATTTCAGTACTTTTGCACCCTATAAATGTACAAGAATGAGCGCACAAAAAAAAGTCGCATTTTATACACTTGGGTGTAAACTAAATTTTTCAGAAACGTCAACTATTGCTCGAAATTTTCAAAATGAAGGTTTTGACCGTGTTGATTTTGATGAAAAAGCTGATATATACGTAATTAACACGTGCTCAGTCACTGATAATGCTGATAAACGTTTTAAAACAATTGTAAAGTCGGCTTTAAAACAAAATGAAAATGCTTTTTTAATTGCCATAGGTTGCTATGCGCAATTAAAACCTGAGGAATTAGCCGCCGTTGATGGTGTTGATATGGTGTTAGGTGCTACCGAAAAATTTAAGGTAACCGATTATATAAACGATCTTTCAAAAAATGAAATGGGAGAAGTGCACTCTTGCGAAATTGAAGAAGCCGATTTTTATGTTGGTTCCTACTCAATTGGTGATAGAACACGTGCCTTTTTAAAAGTACAAGATGGTTGCGATTATAAATGTACGTATTGTACAATACCTCTAGCCAGAGGTATTTCAAGAAGTGATACCTTAGAAAATGTACTTCAAAATGCGAAAGAAATTTCAGAAAAAGGAATTAAAGAAATTGTATTAACAGGTGTAAATATTGGCGATTACGGAAAAGGTGAATTTGGAAACAAAAAACACGAACATACATTTTTTGAATTAGTACAGGCGTTAGATAGTGTTGAAGGAATTCATCGTTTACGAATTTCATCAATTGAACCTAATTTGCTAACCAATGAAACTATTAATTTTGTTTCGAATTCAACTAGTTTTGTACCACATTTTCACATTCCTTTACAAAGCGGAAGTGATGCATTACTAAAATTAATGAAACGCCGTTATTTGCGTGAAACGTATGATAATAGAGTTGCTGAAATTAAAAAAACAATGCCAAACGCTTGTATTGGTGTTGATGTAATTATTGGGTTTCCAGGTGAAACGGATGCTTTATTTTTAGAAACTTATAATTATTTAAACGAATTAGATATTTCTTATTTACACGTTTTCACGTATTCTGAAAGACCAAATACTGAAGCTGTTGAAATGGATGGTATTGTTCCTCAAAAAGTACGTGTAAAACGTAGTAAAATGTTGAGAGGATTGTCTGTTAAAAAGCGTAGAGCTTTTTATGAAAGTCAGTTAGGAAATAAGCTAACCGTATTATTTGAAAGTGAGAACAAAGAAGGTTTTATTCACGGATTTACTGAAAATTACGTAAAAGTAAAAACACCTTGGAATCCTGAATTAGTAAACACGCTTCAGCAAATAAAATTAACTGAAATTGATGAAGATGGAATTGTACGCTTTGATTGGGTAAAAGTTCCTACTTTTGTTTAAAAACATAATTTAAATACTGTGCTTGAATTATACACCACTGCAATATTAGTTTTTACTTCGTTTTTCACGTTGATAAATCCGTTGGGTACCATGCCCATATTTATGTCAATGACAGCTTCATTAAGCAAACAACGACGTAAACAAACCGCAAAAAAAGCAACATTGGTTGCCTTTTTTACAATTTTAGCATTTGCATTTTCCGGACAAGTTTTATTTAATTTCTTCGGAATTTCTGTGCACAGTTTTAGAATTGTTGGTGGTTTTATATTTTTTATAATGGGATGGGATATGTTGCAAGCTAGATTAGGAACTATAAAACATACTGATGATGAAGATAAAATTGATGCATATGTTGATGATATTTCCATAACACCATTAGCCATTCCTATGATTTGTGGACCTGGAGCAATTACCAATGCTATTATTTTAATGGAAGATGCACAAGAAGTACCTCAAAAAGTTGTTTTAATTTCGGTCATCGCTTTTGTGCTATTTTTAACTTATTTAATATTAGTTGGCGCAAGTAAAATTACAGATAAACTGGGTGAAACCGGTAATAAAGTAATGATGCGATTAATGGGGTTAATTGTAATGGTTATAGCTGTAGAATTTTTCTTTAGTGGTTTAAAACCAATTATTTTAGACATTATGAATAGTTAATGAAACACTCTAAAACTCATATCTATTTTGTTCCTGGTTTAGCTGCAAGTTCAAAAATATTTGAACATTTACAACTTCCAGAAGATAAATTTGAACTGCATTATTTGGAATGGTTAATTCCCTTAACCGATAAAGAATCTATTGAAGATTATGCTGAAAGAATGGCAAATTTGGTAACTGAAAATAATCCTGTTTTAGTAGGAGTTTCTTTTGGAGGAATTATGGTTCAGGAAATGAGTAAATTTTTAAAAACTAAAAAAGTAATCATCATTTCAAGTGTTAAAACATCAAACGAGTTTCCAAAACGATTAAAATTAATTCAAAAAACAAGAGCTTATAAATTATTCCCTACCAAAAAAATATCAAATTTTGAAGAGTTTTCAGTGTATGCTTTTGGCAATTTTGCTGAAAAGCGTGTAAAATTATACAAAGAGTATTTATCTGTTAGAAATGAAACATATTTAACTTGGGCTATTTACAATGTTTTAAATTGGCTACAAGATAAACCTCTAGAAAACTGTACACATATTCACGGAACTGAGGACCATGTATTCCCAATAAAACATATTGATAACTGTATTTCAATAGAAAATGGAACACACATTATGATTCTCAACAAAGCAAAATCAATTAGTAAAATTATTACTGAATTATTTTAACTGTTAAAAAAGTAATCATGCTATTTTAAATTCAAAATAATTTGTAAATTAACATTCAACAAACACACTATATTATGAACAAATCAATTAAAATTTTAGGCCTTATTGCCATAATAATGATAAGTTCATTATTAATTTTCGCAACTAAAACAACAAATTTAAAAGACGTTAACACCAATATTTCAAGCGATAAAAACACAAGTGAAACGTATCAAATAAAAGCGCTAAAAATTCCGGCTGATCTTAAATTTGCAGGTGAACTTGTTCCTCTTGAAAAAGCAGATATTAAAGAACGAATTGATAGAGAACTACTTGTAAATACGTATTGGCAATCTAACGGATTACTGCTTATTAAAAGAAGTCATAAATATTTCCCTATCATTGAACCAATTTTAAAGAAAAATGAAATTCCAAACGATTTTAAATATTTAGCAGTTATTGAAAGTGGCTTGCAAAATGTAACATCGCCTGCAGGTGCCAAAGGTTTTTGGCAAATAATGAAAGCTACAGGTAAAGAAAATGGATTAGAAATAAATGACAATATTGATGAACGCTACCATTTAGAAAAAGCAACTCAAGTTGCTTGTGATTATTTAATTGCAGCTAAAGAACGATTTGGAAGTTGGACATTAGCCGCTGCTGCTTATAATGCCGGAAATGCTGGTGTAGCTCGTAAAATTGAATCTCAAAAGGTTAGCAATTATTATGACTTACTTTTAGGTGAAGAAACTCAACGTTATGTTCCTAGAATGGTTGCTTTGAAAGAAATATTAACAAATCCACAAAAATATGGTTTTGAATTTGACACTGAAGATTTGTATAAATTAGAAGCAACAAAATTAATTGAAGTTGATACTATAATTACTGATATTGCACAGTTTTCAAAAGATTTAGGCATCAATTATAAAGTGTTAAAATTGCACAATCCGTGGTTACGTGAAAATAAACTAAACAATAAATCACGCAAATTATATCAACTGAAAATTCCTACTGAAAACTAATATGAAACGAGCATAACAAATTTTTATCCACAAAGGAATGATTAAAGGCGAACAGCAGCTGTTACCGTAAAAAAATATGATTTAAACAGATGAAAATGACATTAACAACAATTATTATCTTAGTTATTATTGGATTATTAGCAGGAGTATTAAGTGGCTTAGTAGGTGTTGGCGGTGGAATTATTATGGTTCCGGTGTTTATTATTTTTTTAGGGTTAACACAACACAACGCTCAAGGGTTAAGTTTAGCCGTAATGCTTCCGCCTGTTACTTTTTTAGCCGTTTACAATTATCATACTGCAGGTGATGGTGGAAATATAGATTGGAAAATTGCCTTAATAGTTTCTGTACTTTTTATAATTGGTGGATTTTTAGGTTCAAAATTAGCGCTTCAAATTGATCAAAGACTCCTAAAAAAAATATTTGGTGTAATGATGTTAATTGTTGCTATTAAATTAATTTTTACGAAATAATATTAATCATAAAAATTCTGTTAAATTAACCCTATATTACTCCCCTTAAATTTAAAACTTATAAATGGATTTCACCAACCCATTAGTATATGGAGTACCTTGCTTCTTAGCACTAATATTACTTGAACTTACCTATAGCAAAAGTCATAACAAAAAAAACTTGTACGAATGGAAAGATTTAGGAGCTAGCCTATTTATGGGAATTGGTTCTGCAATAATTGCTCCTTTAATTAAAACGATTTCTGCTATTGTAATATTCACCTTTATTTTTGAGGTTTTTAATCCTGAAATAAATGGTATTAGAACAAACATTTTAGGATGGGAATCATTTGGTTATGCATGGTATATTTGGATTGCTTGCCAACTATTAGATGATTTTACCTATTATTGGTTTCATAGGCAAAATCACATGGTTAGAGCATTATGGGCTGCTCACATAGTTCATCATTCTTCAGATAATTATAATTTAGGAACTGCTGTAAGAAATGGTTGGTTTACAATTTTATATAAACCTTTATTTTATATGTGGCTTCCTGCCTTAGGATTTAGACCTGAAATGGTCATAGTATGTTTAGGAATTGAAGCCTTATGGCAATTTCAATTACATTCAGTGTATATTCCAAAAATGGGATTCATAGAAAAGATATTTAACACACATACAATGCACCAAGTTCACCACGCAAGAAATCTAGAATATATGGATAAAAATCATGGTGGTTTTCTAAATATCTTTGATAAAGTTTTTGGAACTTGGAAAGAGTTAGATGATACTGTTGCTATTGAATATGGAGTTACACACGCCCCAGACTCTTACAATCCTTGGGTAATTCTTACTCACGAGTATAAAGACATTTGGAATGACACTAAAAAATCTAAAAATTTATATCACAAATTTATGTACACATTTGGGGCTCCAGGCTGGAGCCATGATAATAGTACACAAACTGTGAAGCAAATGCAACTAGAGCTTAAAAATGAAAAAGTATAAATCTAGTTTATTTAGATTTATGCTATATAAAAAATTATCTTTACACCATGGGATTAACAAATAATGACGTTTTTAAAAAGTTAAGAGTAGCTCACAAATTTAGAGATACTGATATTATTGATATCTGTAAATTGGTTGACTTTAAAGTTTCAAAAAGTGAATTGGGTGCTATATTTAGAAAAGAAGACCATCCAAAATATATGGAATGTGGTGATCAATTTTTACGTAACTTTTTAAATGGATTGGTAATACATTTACGCGGACCAATGCCTAAAAAAGACGATAAACAACTTCCTACTAAAAAATAAAGAAGACTACACATCTAAACTTAACAGGTTTAAAAACTTGTTAGGTCTTGTTTTACTGTTTCAAATTCTTCAATAATTTCTTTTAAAATTTCAGCAGCTGGTTTAATTTCATGAATTAATCCAGCAATTTGACCAATTTCTAATTCTCCATTTTCTAAATCACCTTCAAACATTCCCTTTTTGGATCTTGCTCTACCTAATTTTTCTTTTAATTGTTCAACTGTAGGTTTTTGTTGATATAGTTCTTGAAGTTCATTAAAAAACTGATTTTTAATCAGTCTAACGGGAGCTAATTCTTTCAAAGTAAGTTGTGTATCACCATCTTGTGTTTTAACAACTGCTTCCTTAAAATTTATATGTGCTGAAGATTCTTCACTTGCAACAAATCTACTTCCTATTTGAACTCCATCTGCACCTAAAACCATCGCTGCCAACATTCCTCTTCCTGTAGCAATTCCACCAGCGGCTATTACCGGAATTGCTAATTTTTCTTTTACCATAGGTATTAAAGTAAATGTTGTAGTTTCTTCTCTTCCGTTATGGCCTCCTGCTTCAAAACCTTCAGCAACTACAGCGTCAACACCTGCCAATTCAGATTTCACTGCAAAATTTACACTACTCACTACATGAACTACAGTAATATTATGTTCTTTTAAAAAGGGAGTCCAAGTTTTAGGATTTCCTGCTGAAGTAAAAACTATCTTAACACCTTCATCTACAATTATTTGTAGTATCTCTTCAATATTAGGATATAACATTGGCACATTAACTCCAAAAGGTTTATTGGTTACTTTTTTACATTTTTTAATATGTTCTCGTAACACATCAGGATACATAGAGCCTGCTCCTATTAAACCTAAACCACCAGCATTACTAACTGCTGAAGCTAGTTTCCAACCACTATTCCAAATCATACCTGCTTGTATTATTGGATATTGTATTTTAAAAAGTTTAGTAATTTTATTATTCATTTAATTCTTAAGTACTTTAATGGTTTTAACTACATCACTATATGTTACTTGAACCATATATAATCCTTTTGATAATGAAGAAATATTAGTTCTTGGAGTATTTTTATTTACTAAGTTAGATGCTACTTTTTTTCCAAGTATATTAAAAACTGTGACTTCCATTTCTGAAATGTCAGTGGGAAATTTAAAATTTATAAAATCTCTTGTCGGATTTGGGAATAACGAAAACTCAATAATATCTTCTTCTTCATCAATATCAAAAAGGTTATATATCGTTTCAAAATTTGGAATTCCAAAACCTTCTTGATTTGTTGGATTTGTATACAAATGCGATGATTCTTTAATTAACTGAACTATTTCAGCATTATTTTTATCCTGAAATGCTTGCCATAAACACGTAATTACACCTGTTAAAACTGGAGATGAAAACGATGTACCGTTTGAAGTTGCAACATTTCCAGAACTATTTATAATATATACATTTGCTCCTTGCGCGCAAACATCAGGCTTTATTCTATCATCAAACGTTGGTCCAAAAGAGCTAAAACTGGCAATTGTTCCTGAAGCATTTACCGCACCAATACTTAATACTAAAGGTGCATCAGCAGGAGCACTTACATAATGCCAAGCGTCATTTCCTGAATTTCCAGCAGAATTTACCACAATCATTCCACGCGAAAAAGCAACCTCTGCTCCTCTTGAAATAAATGTTGTTTGTCCATCCATATCTGCATATTCGTAATTGTAATTTGAATTGTCAAAAGTTGTATATCCTAATGATGTATTTATAACATCAACACCTAAACTATCTGCTCTTTCTGCAGCTTCAACCCACAAACTTTCTTCTAAAGGTGTTTCATTTACTGCATCTTCAGAAATAAATAGATAGAACTTAGCATCAGGTGCTGTACCTATAAATTGATTGTCTAAATAACCTCCAATTGTTGATAAAACAGCCATTCCGTGATAATGACCTGTATAAAAATTAGCATTTCTATTTACAAAATCGTAACCTCCTAAAATTTGATTATTATCTCTTATTCTTTGAAAAGCCGAAAAATTATCTACATTAGGAAAACCAGCATCAATAATGGCTATTTGCATGCCTTCACCTGTAAAATTATTTTGATGTAATACTTCTCCTTTTAACATTTCAATTTGGTTTGCTCCATTTCCATAGTTAAAATCTGTAGAAAAATCTAATGTTTTATTTTGATGAATTATCTTTGACTTAATTCGATTTTTACTTGAAATATTTAACGATTTATTTGCAAATTCTATTTTAGATACAAAACTTAAATTTAATAAATTATTGATGTCTGTTTCTGTACCTTGTACATGAAGTGCATTTAACCATTTTGACCTTGCTTTTATTGTGATACCTATTGAATTGTTAACCTGTAAAACATAAGAAGCTTCAACCGGAACATCTTTAAAATCTAATGAAATACTATAACGTATTCTTCTATCTAAGGCTCTTTGTGTGAGCATAGTTAATGGTGAAGCAGTAAATGTAGTTTCACTTGGCTTATCATTAAAATATACCCAAGCATCTTCATTTTGAGCAAATAATGTAACAAGCGAAAAAAACAAAATAAATGTGAGTAGTTTTCTTTTCACAATAATTAGTTTAGGGGTTTCACTCTCAAAATTACTTATTTTTATTGAATTTTTGAATTTTATAAGTGATTAAGATTAAGAAATTACTCCAGAACCTAATAATTCATTATTGATATACCAAGCTACAAATTGACCTTCAGTAATTGCAGATTGTGGATTTTTAAATTGAACATACAAACCCTTTTCAACTTTGTACAGTATTGCTTTTTCTAACTTTTGGCGATACCTGATACGACTTTTAACTTCCATGGTTTCGCCATTTTTAAGTGCCAAATCTTTCCTAATCCAATGCAATTCCTCATTTGTTACAAACAATACGTTTCTATACAAACCGCTATGCTCTTTTCCTTCACCTGCATAAATTACATTTTCAATAACATCAGTTTCAATAACATATAAAGGTTCTTTCATTCCTCCAACTGCCAAACCTTTACGTTGCCCTTTTGTAAAATAATGAGCTCCTTGATGTTTCCCAACTATTTTACCATCTTTAATGGTGTACTTATATTTTGTTGCGAAAAACTCTAGTTCAGCTTCTTTATCCTCAAATTTGGGAATAGTTCTATTAAATAATTCTGAATTTTTTGGTATTTTAACAATAACACCTTCTTTAGGCTGTAGTTTTTGTTGTAAAAACTCAGGTAAACGAACTTTACCAATAAAACATAAACCTTGTGAATCTTTCTTTTCAGCAGTAATTAAATCTTGATCTGCAGCTATTTTACGAACTTCAGGCTTTGTTAATTCACCTATTGGAAATAACGCTTTTGACAACTGCTCTTGAGAGAGCTGACATAAAAAATATGATTGATCTTTATTATTGTCTTCTCCTGCTAATAATTTATAAACTGTTTCTCCTTCTATTTCTTCAACTCCTTTTTTACAATAATGACCGGTAGCCACATAATCAGCTCCTAATTCTTCTGCAATTTTTAAAAAAACATCAAACTTAATTTCACGATTACATAAAACGTCTGGGTTTGGTGTACGCCCTTTTTCGTATTCATTAAACATATAATCTACAATACGTTCTTTATATTGTTCGCTTAAATCAACTACTTGAAAAGGGATTCCTAATTTATCTGCAACAATCATAGCATCATTACTATCTTCTAGCCAAGGACATTCGTTTGAAATTGTCACAGAATCATCATGCCAATTTTTCATAAACAAGCCTATAACCTCATATCCTTGTTCTTTTAATAAGTATGCCGCTACACTACTATCAACTCCGCCAGAAAGGCCTACAATTACACGTTTCATTTAAAAAATTTTAGTTTGCAAAGTTACGCATTCATTTTAAAATAAGCCATAAAAAAAGCCTATCAAAAAAAGATAGGCTTTACATTTTAAAAAAGTAATTATATATCTTAAATAACTTTTACGTTAACTGCGTTTAATCCTTTTTTACCTTCTGTTAATTCGAATTCTACTTCATCTCCTTCACGAACTTCATCGATTAAACCAGAAATGTGTACAAAATGTTCTTTGTTTGAACCTTCTTCAGTAATAAATCCAAATCCTTTGGCTTCATTGAAAAACTTTACTGTTCCTTTACTCATTATTGAAAATTTTAAATATTTATGAAACAAAGATAATATCTAAAATTCAAATCACCTAATTATTAATATATCAATTGATTAAAATATGTTGTTGCTTTTAATGAAGACTCTTTTTTAGCTTTTTTATTTGTTTATTTTTTAATGTTGGAAGTTGATCAAAAACCTCAAAAATTTCGTCATCATCAATTTTCACTCCATCTAAATATAAATTAATTGGGTAAAAAGCACCTCCTTTTAATCCTTGTTTAGCAACTTGATCTACAGAAATTGTGTTAATCCCCATATTGTTAGATGTATTAAAAATAACCTCGTCAAATGTTATATAATGTAGTTCTGAACAAATAATTTTTTTGCTTGATTCTACATTGTAACCAAAATCATATTTTTTCCCAATTTGAGCAAAAGCTCTAATAATCATTTCTCTTTTTTTCTCAATTGAAGGTTCTACATTCAACCTTAAATGTGCATAATCGTCAATATTTGTAAAATCTTTAAATGTATTAAAGGCAACTTTGCTTCTTAAAGCTTCAATAATCACATGCTTGTTTTTAATTATTTCATGATATGCTTCAATAATAGGATGATTCCATAATCCCAATTCTTTTAATTGAGTTTCATTTCCAATATAAATGGCAGCATGTCCCCAATATCCTGGTATAAATTTATCAGTTAATCTAAAAGGTGTTTTTTCTAAAATCACATCTAAAGGTTGTAATATGGGTAAAGAATTTACAACAAACCTATTGTCATTCAGTAACTTACCTTTTCTAATAGCAAAAATTCCAATAAAATTACTGACAACATTTGATACGCCCGAAAATATATTATTTAAAAAGTTATTAAAATTAACTTCGGTATTAAAGATGCTTCTTTTATTAATAAGTTTTCTAAAATATTTTTTTGAGGTCTTTATATTACGGGTATTTGATAAATAATTTTGATAATATGGGGTTAACAAAATAGCATTGTGTATCTCTTTATTTTTAAATTCATTTGAAGTATTAGTTGTTATTTGTTTTGAAGAATTCCAAGTTTCAAGAATTGATTTTCTATACTTTTTAGAAAGTAACGTCTTTTTTAATCTTTTTAAAGATTTTTTATCATTTCTATATAATTTATTTTCTTCATTTATTAAATTGTTAACTTTTGAATTGTCCCCAACAATTTTTTGTTGAGCCAAGTAGGTTTCTAACGCTTTAATTTTTAAATGAGTAGAAATTAAATTATAAAACTGTTTATTTTCAGTTAATTTCAGTTGTTTTTGATTAAAAAATATTGATTGATTTAAAATTATAATTCTATCTGAAAAGCTTTTATTAAGTGTTTTAATATCTTTTCCATTTAACACATAATTCTTATGCTTAATTTTTTTAAAATACTTTAAACTATCATTCAATTCTTTTTGAAAAACCTGATGCTTTTCTAATAAATTTAAATAACTATTATAATCGTTATCTACTCTACTATCAACAACTTCACCTTCATCAATCCCCATAAATTGAGAATTATTACTTTGGCTATAAACAGATTGAAATTGTAAAAATAAGATCAAAAATATAAACAAAAGTCTCTTGTAAAAAACGCAAGTATTTTTACAGACTGTAATGCTAAAAATTAAACTTCTATCTGTAAACACAATTAATGGTAAATTTAATTAAGACTATAAGATACGAAATTTAAGCTATTTTAACTTAAAAAGAAGCTCAAAAATTTGAGTTAAATAACTAAATGAAATACTGTTAAGAAAGATGGTATATTTCCATAATATCTTTTAAAATTTTATCAAAATCAATTTTAAGATCAATTAATTTACCGCTTTGAATATCCCAAACCCAACCATGAACCGTTATTTCTCGTTCTTTAAACGCCTTTTGAATGGCAGCAGTTTTTAAAATATTTACACATTGTTCTTGAACATTTAACTCTACCAATTTATTGTATTTATTATCTTCACAACTAATAGCATCTAATTCACTTTTGTGCAATCTATAAACATCTCTAATATTTCTTAGCCAAGGGTTTAACAGTCCTAAATCTTCCGACTGCATTGCTGCTTTTACACCACCACAATTATAATGTCCACAAACAACCACATGTTTTACTTTAAGATGCGTAACGGCATAATTAATAACAGACATTACATTTAAATCTGTATTAGGCACCATATTTGCAATATTTCTATGTACAAAAACCTCTCCAGGTTCTAAACCCATTAGTTCTTCAGCAGAAACACGACTATCTGAACAACCTATATATAAAATCTCTGGGTTTTGACCTTCTGAAAGATTCTTAAAGTAGTTTTGATTAATTCCAAGTTTCTTAACAATCCATTTTTGGTTGTTATCAAATATTTTTTTTATGTCCAAAATCTTCTATTTTTAATATTCTTAATTTTTATTGAAATCTGTAGGTTTTCTGCTTTCAAAAAACGCTCACTTATTTTCCTACTTTAAATTATCTTCGGTATCTAATTCCTTTATTCTGAAGGAATTGTTTTTACCCAATTTAATATTGTTTCATACTGATTTTTTGTCAACTCAGCTTCTTTATGAAGTATTAAGTAACTTTTTAAAGGCATTTTATGTTCCTCAATTTCTTCTTCTAAATCTTTTAAAATATGGCTTTTTTGATCTTTATTATAAGCTGCCCATTCAGAAAAATTTAAATGCTCTTTACCTTCATTTACATGTTGAGCTAAATACCAAGATACCGGTGCAATTTCACTATACCAAGGGTATTTTGTATTGTTTGAATGACAATCTGCACATGAAGTTTTAATAATTTGTTGTACTTCTTCAGGAACATTTATTATCGTTGAAATATCATTTGCAAAGTCTTTTGAACTATTTTTTTCTGGGCGAATAAATTGTATTAAAATTAGTCCAACTAAAACCCCTAACAGTATTTTCTTCATTTCTTATAATTTTAATAGTTCTTGCAATTGAAACTCATTTACGATCAATAACTTTGCTTTCACTAATCTTGGAGTTAACTCTTTCCATTTCTTATTTTGTTTAAATATTTTTTTAAAAATTTGTTTAGCTTCAACTAGCTCTTCATTATTTGCCAAAGTTACGGCATACCAGTATTTCATTTCTAAATTATCTGGATTTATTTTTTGAGCATTCTTATAATGTTCTTTTGCCAATTTAAAATTGTTATGTTCAACAGCTAAATCGCCTTTATTCATAAATTCATACGCTTTATGAATTGTTAATAATCTTCGCATTTCCTTTAAAGGATTTTCACTGTCTTCAACACGTAAATCAACAACTTTGTCTTCCCAATCATTCCCCGTACTTTTCCCTTTAACTACTAAAATAGCAACAGATTGTTTACCTCTCATATCGCCTCCTTCATTTTGTGCGGCTTCCATAGCTATAAGCATTCGTTCTGCTAAACTTCCTTCAGCAGTTTTAAACGCTTTAGCCATTGCAGGCCAAACCGTATTCTTTTCCATTAAATTAGCTTGTACAGAAAAATTATCACCCATAAGATGACCTGCAGCTTCAATACATTTTTCACCTGTATAAGCATTTACATTCCCATGTACATCTAAAATTGCTAATTGACGAACATCTCTGCCTTCATCCAATTCTAGTAACGTTTCTACAGCTAATTTTGGTGTTAAACCATTTTCCAATAAACTTAACCCTCTTGGTCCAAATGAAGGATTTATAAACGATTGCGTTGCAACAACTCCAACACCTGCTTTTCCCCAAGCAACTAAACTACCAACAGAAAACCAATGAGATTGAACAGCGACACCCATCTCACCCGTTACGGTATCTCTTGCAACTATTGAGTATGTATGTGCAAATGGTTCCTTTTTAGAATATACTTGTTGAGAAATTCCCTCAAAATTTAGAATTAAAGTTAGTAGTATTACAATTGATGTCCTCATTATTTATTAATTTTAAAAAATAAAGATACTATTCTTTTCATATAATTAAACACTATTTATGATGATTTCAAATTTTTGGCTTTACACAATTATGGCTATTGTACTATTACATGTAATAGTAGGTTTTGCGTATATATTGTATAAATTGTCACCAAAAAAAAAGGATAAACAGAAAGATGAATAAACCCTTTTTAATACAACAGCTTGAAAATATTAAAAATGCAAAGCGTGAAAACCGTTTAAGAGTCGCTAATTTAGTAATAGAAAATAAAGAACTCTTTAAATATTTACTTGAAATTGTTTTTGAGTTTGATAACAAACTATCTATAAAAGCAGCTTGGGTTTTAGAGTTTGTTTGTGCTGAAAAATTAAACTGGTTAGCGCCTCATCTAAATTATTTTACTGAGAATATTAGCAACGTGAAATTTGATAGTGCTGTACGACCTATGTCAAAAATTTGCGAATTTTTAGCAAAAGATTATACTTCAAAAAATAATTCAATTATTAAATCTGAAATCAATTCAATACATATTGAAAAAATTATTGAAACTGGTTTTGATTGGTTAATAGGCAAACAAAAAGTTGCAGTCAAAGCTTATACAATGGAAATGCTATTCCTTTTTGGTAAAAAAGAAAAATGGGTACACAAAGAATTGCAATTAATTATTCAGCAAAATATGATAAATGAAAGTGCTGCATACCAAGCTCGTGGAAAGAAAATTTTAAGTTGGATAAACAAGAAAAAAATCTAATTTTCACGTTAATTTAGTTATTTTTGCAAAACAACTCAAACTAAAATAATGTCTTTAACAATTTTAAATGCAATATCTCCAATTGATGGTAGATACAGAAACAAAGTAGAAAGTTTAGCACCATTTTTTTCAGAAGAAGCCTTAATTAAATATAGAGTAAAAGTTGAAATTGAATACTTTATTGCTTTATGCGAAATTCCTCTTCCTCAATTAACAAATTTTGACAACGCGCTTTTTGATGAATTAAGAAGTATTTACAGAAATTTTTCTTCTAGTGATGCACAAAAAATTAAAGACATTGAAGCTATTACAAATCACGATGTAAAAGCTGTTGAATATTTTATTAAAGAAAAATTTGACATTCTTAAACTTCAAGAATATAAAGAGTTTATCCACTTTGGATTGACTTCACAAGACATCAATAATACTGCAACACCACTTTCTATAAACGATGCTTTTGATATTGTTTATTATCCTGAATTAGCAACACTTTTAGAAAAATTAAGACAACTAGCAATCGCTTGGTCAGATGTACCAATGTTGGCTAGAACACACGGTCAGCCAGCATCTCCAACTAGATTAGGAAAGGAAATATTGGTTTTTATTGAACGTATTGAACAACAAATTAAACAATTACAAAATGTTCCCTACGCAGCAAAATTTGGTGGTGCAACAGGAAATTTTAATGCGCACAAAGTTGCTTACCCTAGTATTGATTGGAAAGCCTTTGGAACACATTTTGTTGAAAAAGTATTAGGTTTACATCACTCTTTTCCAACAACTCAAATAGAACATTACGATCATATTGCCGGTATTTTTGATGGGTTAAAACGTATCAATACTATTTTAATTGACTTTGATAGAGATATGTGGACCTATGTTTCTATGGATTATTTTAAACAAAAAATTAAAGCTGGTGAAGTTGGCTCTTCTGCAATGCCACACAAAGTAAATCCTATTGACTTTGAAAATTCTGAAGGGAATTTAGGGATGGCAAATGCAATTTTCGAGCATTTATCTGCTAAACTTCCTATTTCACGTTTACAACGTGATTTAACAGATTCAACAGTGCTAAGAAATGTTGGTGTTCCGTTTGGACACACAATTATTGCCTTTAGCTCTACGTTAAAAGGATTGAATAAATTATTAATCAACAAAGAAAAGTTTGCTGAGGATTTAGAAAATAATTGGGCAGTTGTTGCTGAAGCTATTCAAACTATATTGCGTAGAGAAGCATACCCTAATCCGTATGAAGCGCTGAAAGGATTGACAAGAACTAACGAAAAAATTACGCAGAAATCGATGGCCGATTTTATTGAAAGTTTAGAAGTTTCTAATGAAATTAAAGCTGAATTAAAAGCAATAACACCAAGTAATTATACCGGAATCTAATGAAGAAAAATGCACTAATAATATTCGTTTTTATAGCCCTTTTCTCATGTAAAAGTGATGAATTAAACCAAGACCGATTTAAAATTGGAACTTTTGAAATACCAGAAGGAAAAGGATACGAAAAAACGATTATTATTAGACAAGACTCACTTCAAATTGAAAAATACGAAGATAGAATAGACTCACTTTCAATTACTTGGAAAAACAATTTTAATTACACACTTAAAATGCTCCATCCAAAAACAGCAATTGATGAAGATCCTATTTATGTTAAAATAACGAACATTAAAAAAGATTCTTATGAGTTTGAAGCTGTAATTGGACATTCAAATTTTAAACAAAAAGGAACTATTTATAAAAAATAAATTAAGCTATGGAACTATTTTTACAAGCAGATACTTGGGTGGCATTATTAACACTTACCTTTTTAGAAATTATTTTAGGTATTGACAATATCATCTTTATTTCAATTACTGCAGGTAAACTTCCTGAGAATCAGAGAAAAAAAGCAACAAGAATAGGATTACTTCTAGCATTGGTATTTAGAATTATACTATTATTTGGTGTTTCTTATTTAATTTCAATGAAAGACCCTTTTTATACAATTAACTTATCTTGGTTTAAAGCAGGTATAACTGGGCAAAGTGTAATTTTAATTTTAGGAGGAATCTTTTTATTGTATAAAAGTACTAGTGAAATTCACCACAAAGTTGAAGGAATTACAGCTGATGGAGCTTCTAAAAAATCAAAAACTGTATCAACTTTAGGAATGGTTATTTTTCAAATTGTAATGATTGATATTGTGTTCTCATTTGATTCTGTTTTAACAGCAGTTGGAATGACTAATGGTATTGAAGGCGCTTTAATAATTATGATAACTGCTGTAATTGTTTCTATGATTATTATGATGATTTTTGCCACTCCAGTAGGTAAATTTGTAAATGAACACCCAACCATACAAATGTTAGCTTTATCTTTCTTAATATTAATAGGTTTTATGCTAGTTACAGAAGGCGCACACTTATCAAATGCTGAGATATTTCATCAACATGTAGGTGCAATACCAAAGGGTTATTTATATTTTGCTATCGCTTTTTCACTAGGTGTAGAAGCTTTAAATATGAAGGTTCGAAAAAAATAAGAACCTTATTTTCATCACACCACCTCAAATATAGCTGGTGAAAATTGTTGAAACTTAACATAAAAACAACTCTAAAAGTTTTTATGTAGAACATCGTGTTATAAATGTTACACAAGTATGTGTTATTTATTACTCTATAAGACTAAAACCTCAATTACTTTTGTCCTGTACTAAAAAACAAAAACTATGCGAATTAAGAATAATATTTTATTGTTACTTTTCACTTTTACCATCTTTATTAGCAACGCTCAACAAGAACAACTTATTTCTTTTGATGAAGTGCTAAATAATGTTAAAAAAAACAATCATACAATTAAAATTTCAGAACAAGATTTTACTGTTGCAAAAGCAGATTACAATCAAACAAATGCAGTTTTACTACCAAATATTTCTGTTTCACATACAGCAATAACAACTACAAACCCGTTAATGGCTTTTGGTTCTAAATTAAATCAGGAAATTTTAACACCAGCCGATTTTAATCCCGCATTGTTAAATGATCCAAATGAAATTAAAAATTTTGCAACTAAAATTGAAGTCCAACAACCTATTTTCAATGCAGATGGTTTGTACATGAGAAAAGCTGCAAAAGCTAAAATGAATGCTGTTGAATTACAATCACTAAGAACAAAAGATTACATAAAATTAGAAGTTACTAAAGCATATATGCAATTACAAGTTGCTTACAAAGCTGTTGAAGTATTAGAAAAAGCAAAAGAAGCTGCGCTTGAAAACAAAAAAATTGCTAATAACAACTTCAAGCAAGGATATATGCAAAAAGCAGATTTACTTTCAGTTGAAGTTCATGTAACCGAAGTAGAAAATCAATTACTTACAACAAAGAGTAATGTTAAAAATACTTCTGATTATTTACAATTTTTAATGGGTAAAAATACCAACACTACATTAAAACCATCAACACAATTAGAGGCAACCTTAAACTTAGATATTTATAGCGAACAACTTTCAACTAACAGAGCTGATATTGAAGCTATGGAAAAAAGTACTGAAGCCTACACAAACATGCATAAAGCCAATAAATTAAGTTATTTACCTAGGTTAAATGCTTTTGGAAGTTATGAATTATATGATGATAAATTATTTGGAACCGAAGCAAAAGGATATTTAGTTGGTGCGCAACTATCTTGGAATGTGTTTGATGGTTTTAAACGTGAAGGTAAAACTCAAAAAAGTAAAGCAGAATTAGATAAAGCAGAATTAAGTTTAGATCAATATAAAAACCAAAGTCAGTTAGAATTTATCAAAGCTAAAAGAGACTTAAAAGATGCCGAAAACAAATTAAAGCTTACAAATTTAGCTATGGAACAATCTAAAGAAGCTTTAAGAATTAGAACCAACAGATTTGAGCAAGGTTTAGAAAAAACATCAGATTTATTAATTTCTGAGACTACGTATTTACAAAAACAATTAGAAAATTTACAAACAGTTTTTAGCTACAATTTTACAAAAGCGTACGTAGAATTTTTAAGTAAATAAATTCAAAAAGCAGACACTAACTAATAAAAATATAAGTTTTAAATAACCAAAAAAATGAAAAATATACTAACAATTATAGCAATTGCAACTCTAATTTTTACAACAAGTTGCGGAAAAGAAAAAACTAAGGTAACTGATACTAGAACTACAGTAAATGTAAAAGTTAATACGCCTTCATCTGAGAGTAACTCTTTTATTTCAGCAAGTGGAAAAATAGAAGCTGTACAAAGCGCAAACATAAGTACTCGTATGATGGGGTTTGTAAACAACATTCACGTAAATGTTGGTGATAAAGTTTCTAAAGGACAATTATTGTTAAGTATTAATAGTACAGATATCTCAGCACAAAAAGCACAAGTTGAAGCTTCAATTACTGAAGCAACTGCTGCATTTAAAAACGCAGAAAAAGATTACAATCGTTTTACTGCTTTGTTTAAAGAAAATAGCGCATCCCAAAAAGAAATGGATGATATTTCAGCAAATTATGAAATGTCTAAAGCTCGCTTAGAAGCTGCTAATCAAATGAAAAATCAAGTTAATGCACAATTATCTTATTCAAATATTAAAGCACCATTTAGTGGTGTTATTACTGGTAAGTTTGTAAATAAAGGCGATATGGCTAATCCAGGAATGCCTTTAATTAGTATAGAAACTCCTGGTAAATATCAAATTATATCAATGATTCCTGAATCTGAAATTACTTCCATAAAAAAAGGTACTAATGTAAGTGTAACTGTGAAATCAACCAATCAATTAGTTACAGGTAAAGTGACTGAAGTTAGTTCTTCAGCTAAAAATACTGGCGGTCAATATTTAGTAAAAGTAGTATTAAATAAAACGGATGTTAAATTACTTTCAGGAATGTTTACTTCAGTTCAATTTCCTATTGAAAAAGATATTAAAGCTAAATCAAATGTGGTTTTAGTACCTCAAAGTGCTTTAATTACACAAGGGCAGTTAACTGGAGTTTACACTATTGGAAATGAAAATGTTGCCATTTTAAGATGGCTAAGAGTTGGAAAAACTTTTGATAATCAAGTAGAAGTTTTATCTGGTTTATCAGCTAACGAACAATACATTGTTTCAGCTGACGGAAAATTGTATAACGGAGCAAAAATTAGTATTCAACACTAATTTTTAGCACCCTTAAAAACTAATAGTATGCAAGAAGGTATATCAGGTAAAGTTGCCAATATTTTTATCAATTCTAAGTTAACCATTCTATTAATGGTTGCATTGATGGCGATTGGTATTTATAGTTCATTTTTAATTCCAAGAGAAGAAGAACCACAAATTATTGTTCCAATGGCCGATGTTTTAGTTGGTTATCCGGGAGCTAGTCCAACAGAAATTGAAAGTAGAGTTGTAAAACCATTAGAGAAAATTATTTCTAATATTAAAGGTGTTCAGCACGTTCACAGTATTGCTATGAGTGGTCAATCTATGATGATTGTTCAGTTTTATGTTGGTGAAAATACCGAAGATTCATATGTGAAATTATACGATGAATTAATGAGACATCAAGGAATGTTTCCTCCAGGTGTTACGCAACCTTTAATAAAAACACGTTCTATTGATGACGTTCCAATGCTTGGACTTACTTTTTGGAGTGAAAATTATGATGATTTCCAAATTCGTCAAATTGCAGAAGAAGTTACTTCTGAAATAGAAAAAGTTAAAGATGTATCTATTACTAAAGTAATTGGTGGTAGAAACCGTCAACTAAAAATTGTTTTAGATAAAGATAAAATGGCTGAAAATGGTGTAGATGCACTTGGTATTATGCAACTAATACAAGTCAATAATAGCAGTTCTCAATCTGGAAGTTTTGTTAAAGGCGACCAAGAATATTTAATTACAACTGGAAAATTTTTAACATCGGCTGATGATGTAAACAATTTAGTAGTAGGCGTTCATAAAAATATGCCGGTATATTTAAAACAGGTTGCTGAAATACAAGATGGCCCTTCAACACCTTCTAGTTATGTATCTTTTGGTTATGGAAAAGATAATGAAAAATTTTCAAAAAACCCAAGTGAATATTCAGCTGTAACACTTTCAGTAGCAAAAGTAAAAGGTGCTGATGCTATGAAAATTTCAGAGAAAATTTTAACAAAGGTTGAGCAATTAAAGCAAAATTTAATTCCTTCAGATGTTAAAGTAGAAGTTACTAGGAATTATGGTGAAACTGCATCTCATAAAGTTGGTGAATTATTATTGCATTTAGGTGTTGCTATTTTAGCCGTAACAATTTTAGTGATGTTAGCTATGGGTTGGCGTGGTGGATTGGTCGTGTTTTTCTCTGTTCCATTAACGTTTGCATTGACATTATTTAGCTATTATTTATTAGGTTATACGTTAAACAGAATTACATTATTCGCATTAGTTTTTGTGGTTGGTATTGTAGTAGATGACAGTATTATTATTGCTGAAAATATGCATAGGCATTTTAAAATGAAACGTTTACCGTTTAAACAAGCGGCTATTTACGCAATAAACGAAGTTGGAAACCCAACTATTTTAGCAACATTTACTGTTATCGCTGCAATTTTACCTATGGCTTTTGTATCTGGAATGATGGGACCATATATGAGTCCAATGCCAATTGGAGCATCCATAGCTATGATACTTTCATTATTTGTTGCTTTAACTGTTACACCTTATTTAGGATATCATTTATTACAAGAAAAAGACAAGCAAAAAAACAACGAGGAAGAAGAAGGTTTAGAATCTGGCTGGATATACAAAATCTACAAAAAAATAGAACAACCTCTTTTAGATAGTAGAAAAAACCGATGGGTAATGTTAAGTATTACAGGAGTTTTATTAGTTGGTTCAGTACTTATGTTCTTTACTAAATCTGTAGCAGTAAAAATGCTTCCTTTTGACAATAAAAATGAGTTTCAAGTGGTAATTGATATGCCCGAAGGAACTACTTTAGAAAGAACTGCAGCTGTTACTAAAGAAATTGCTCAGTACTTATCTACAGTTCCTGAAGTGGTAGATTATCAAAATTATATTGGTACATCTGCTCCAATTACATTTAACGGATTGGTTCGCCATTACGATATTCGTGGAGGAAGTAATATGGCTGATATTCAAGTTAACTTACTACCAAAAGCTGAGCGTGAATTACAAAGTCATGATGTAGCTAAAAAAGTGCGTTCAGAAATTCAAAAAATTTCAAAAAAATACAATGGAAATGTAAAATTAGTTGAAGTTCCACCTGGACCTCCAGTATTATCAACATTGGTTGCTGAAGTATATGGCCCAGATTATAAAGAACAAATTAAAGTTGCATACCAAGTTAAAGAAATATTAGAAAACACGACTGACGTTGTTGATATTGACTGGATGGTTGAAGATGTTCAAATTGAATATAGACTAGAAGTTGACAAAGAAAAAGCAATGCTAAACGGTATTGCACCTCAACAAGTTGTTGGGAATTTAACCTATTTATTAAAAGAATACCCAATCTCTTATTTATACGATGAAAATTCTTTTGATCAAGTTGATATTGTTTTAGCATTAAATGATGCGGAAAAAACTAGTTTACAAGATATTCAGAATATTAAAATAAAAGGAAATCAAGGTAATATGGTTCCAATTAGTGATTTAGTGAGTATTAAACAAGATACTTTACAAAAAACTATTTTTAGAAAAGATCAAAAACAAGTAGTTTACATTACTGCTGATATGGCTGGAGGACTAGAAAGTCCGGTGTATGCAATTTTAGGTATGAAAGAAAAATTGCAAAAAATTAAATTGCCTAAAGGTTATAAATTGAATGAACTGTATATGGAGCAACCTTCAGATGAAAGCGATTTTGCTGTAAAATGGGATGGAGAATGGCAAATTACTCTTGAAGTCTTTCGAGATTTAGGAGCGGCATTTATAATTGTAATTATCATTATTTATATGCTAATTGTAGGTTGGTTCCAAAACTTTAAAACACCCATGGTAATGATGCTTGCAATACCACTTTCACTAGTTGGAATTGTATTAGGCCACTGGTTATTTGATGCGTTTTTTACTGCAACTTCTTTTATTGGAATGATTGCCTTAGCTGGTGTAATGGTTAGGAATTCTGTTTTATTAATTGACTTTATTGAAATTCGTTTAAATGATGGAATACCATTAAAACAAGCCATTATTGATGCTGGTGCTGTAAGAACAACACCAATTTTATTAACAACAGGCGCAGTAGTTATTGGGGCCTCAATTATACTCTTTGATCCAATTTTTCAAGGGTTAGCAATATCATTAGTAGCTGGTGCAATTGTATCAACACTATTAACTTTAATTGTAGTTCCAATGATTTATTATATGACTGAAAAAAAGAAATGGGAAAAATAATTGTTATTTCAGGTTTAATCTCAATCATCAACCTTTTAACTTCTTAAAAAAGAACTTATGAAATTACTAATGATTACAGCTATTGAAGCATTTGAGAACGATATAAAATTTTTGTTAAAAAAATCATCAATACCATGTTTTACATATACCAATGTAAAAGGGTATAGAGATAGAACAGAAGAATCTGTTGGCGACAATTGGTTTGCTAGTGAAATGAACGAAAGCCAATCTATTCTATTTTATGCTTTCGTTAAAAAAGAAAATGCAGATAATTTATTTAGTGCAGTTACTGAATTTAATGAAAAACAAAGAACATCATCAAAGGTACATGTTGTTCTGCTAAATATTGAAAAATCAAATTAAAAATTAAGAATATGAAACAACGAATAATTAGAGCATTTGCAGGAACATTTATACTAATTAGCTTATTATTAGCTATAAAATTGAACAACTTAAATTGGTTATGGGTAACTGCTTTTGTAGGAGCAAATTTATTACAATCATCCATTACTAAATGGTGTTTACTTGAAGTTATTTTGGGAAAATTAGGTGTTAAAGATTAAGTTAATTTTTGTAATTTTACAGCTTAATATATGTCAAAAATTAAGCTACATATTAGTCAATTTATTTCAATTGTTTTAATTGCAGTTGTATTGCTTCCTTTTGGTGTACAATTTGTACACTCATTTACAACGCATGAACATTCAATTTGTCATGAGCAAAATAAAACTCATTTTGACACTCATGAAATTGACTGTTCTGTTTTACATTTTAAAATAGATACTAATTCTATTGATTTTTATTCAAGCATTCCATCAGCTTCAACTACCATAGTTGAAGAAAAAATATATCCTACAAAAAATCAAATAACTTCTTTAAATCTTCATTTTAAATCATCTAGAGCACCTCCTGTTTTATTGTTTATATAACTATTTATTCAAAAACTCATTAACAATAAACACATTAAAATGAAATTATACCTATCAATATTATTTATTGGTTTTTCTTTTATTTCCTATTCTCAAAATATAATATCAGGAAAAATAACAGACCTAAAAAACAACCCATTATTTGGTGTAGAAGTTTACATTGAAGATCTTCATAAAGGAACTTCAACAAATGAAGAAGGATTATACCAACTACAAAATTTACCAAATACACCTATTAAAATAACCATAGCTTTTATAGGATACGCAACTGAGACTAAAATTATTAGTCTTCAAAATAAAAAAACAACACTAAACTTTAGTTTAGAAGAAGCTGTTTTTAAAATGGATGAAATAATTGTTTCAACCGCCTTCAATAAATTACAATCGCAAAACGTAATGAAAGTTGATTATGAAAGCATCAAATCATTACAACAAAAAGGAACTTCAACTTTAATTGAGGGTTTGGCAACAATTCCTGGCGTTTCACAAGTTTCAACGGGAACGTCTATTGGAAAACCTGTAATTAGAGGTTTAAGCGGTAATCGTGTTTTGGTTTATTCACAAGGTGTTCGTATTGAAAATCAACAGTTTGGAGATGAACATGGTTTAGGTTTAAATGATGCTGGAGTAGCAAGTGTAGAAGTTATAAAAGGCCCAGCCTCATTACTTTATGGCTCAGATGCTTTGGGTGGAGTTTTATATTTCAATCCAGAAAAATTTGCAGAAGCCAATACTTTATCCTCCAATTTTGAACAAAAATTATTTTCAAATACCTTGGGAAGTAATTCTTCATTAAGCATAAAAACTTCTTCTGAAAATTGGAAATTTATTGGTAGAGGAAGTTATAATACACATTCAGATTATAAGGTTTCAAACGGAAATAGCGTAACAAATACACGTTATAATGAAACCGACTTTAAAACAGGAATTGGGTATCAAAATTCTAAAATTTCAAGTGTTTTAAGATATAATTATAATAAATTAGATTTAGGAATTCCTGAAGAAGGAGTTGCAGAACAAACTACCAATAAAAAAACCACCTACCCAAAACAATCAGTTTTCAATAATTTATTGAGTTTAAACAATATTTACTTTTTTCAAAATTCAAAACTAGCTATAGATCTTGGTTATATTGCTAATGACAGAAGTGAATTTGAAGATAGCGAAATTGCGGTATTACATATGAAATTAAACACCTTTAATTACAATGCAAAATATCATTTTCAAAAATTTGGTAACATTGAATCCATTGTTGGAATTCAAGGAATGCATCAAACTAATAAAAATTTTGGTGAAGAATATTTAATTCCAAATGCAATTACAAATGATGTTGGTATTTTTGGTACTGGTAATTATGAATGGAAAACGAATGTACTTCAAGCAGGTTTACGTTTTGACAAAAGAACTATTTTAACAGAACAATATGGTGTTACTGGAGAAGAAGGTTCTTTTGAAACTATAGATAAAACATACAATAGTTTTAACGCTTCTTTAGGTTATAAAACCAATATAACTGATGACATAATTTTACGAATGAATTTTGCGTCAGGATTTAGAGCACCAAATTTGGCAGAGTTAAGCTCAAACGGAGTTCATGAAGGAACCAATAGATACGAAATTGGAAACAACAATTTAAAAACCGAACAAAATGTTCAAACTGATGTAAATTTAGAATACTACACAAATCATTTTGAATTTTTTATAAATGGTTTTTATAATCATATAAACAATTATATTTATACATCACCTACTGGTGAAATACTAGATAATAATGAAGTTTATAGTTATATTCAAAATAACGCAAATTTATATGGTGGTGAAATTGGTGTGCATTTTCATCCACATCCTTTAGATTGGTTGCATTTTGAAAGTAGCTTTGAAACTGTTACTGGAGAAAAACAAAATGGTGATTATTTACCTTTAATTCCTGCAAATAATTGGAACAATACGATTAGAACTGAATTTGACATTCAAAATTGGTTAACTGATGGCTTTGCTTCTATAAATTTATCTAGTACTTTTAATCAAAATAATGTAAGCGGATTTGAAACTACTTCTAATGGTTATTCTTTAATGAATGTTGGTTTTGGAGGGACGCTAAAAATAGGAAAAACTACTTTTGATATCAATTTAAATGCTACCAATGTATTTGATAAAAGTTACATTTCACATTTATCTCGTTTAAAAGCAGATGAGATTAATAATATTGGAAGAAATATTATTTTAGGGCTAAAATTTAAAATTTAGTGTTTTTAGAATCACTCAAAATATCCTTACTAAAAATCTCTGCATATTAATTGCAGAGATTTTTTTTTGATAACTAAAAGTACTCAGGTCATTCTAAAATCAGAGTACATTCTATTTTAAATATTCCATTTAACGCCTAATGTTGGTCTTACATTAAAGTTAAAATCATAGGCGAAATTATTTGTTAACTCAACTTCACCTCCTACTGAGAAAGTTTTATTTAAATGATACCATAATTGAGGTTCCGATAAAAATACTGTTTTTTCAGACAAATCATTTTCTGTCCATAAATCTGCAAAACCTGAAAAAGTTAATTTATTTTCAACTAAATGTATATACCAAGTACCCGTTACTTGAAAATTTCCTTTACCTGCGCCTGTAAATGCCTTATAACCTGCATACGCTGAAAACCCACATTTTTTATTTCCTTTTGAATAATTAGCTCCAAAAATCAAAGCTTCATTGTAACTAAATGCATTTGTTAATCCACTATTGTATTCAATATGCAAACCAACTGGCATTTTTTCTGTTTTTAAAACGCGTGCTATTTCATAATAGGCAGAACCTATTCCTACGGCTGAATTGTAATCAAAATCTATAAAAATAAATGTGTTACCATATTTATCTATTTTAAATAATTCAAAAGTAGTTGTTAAATGATTTCTTTCAAAATCTTTATGTAATTGAAGATTTTGTGATGTTACAGAAACTGCTACTAAAACAGTAAAAAAAGTAAGTAGTTTTTTCATGAATTTAAGCTAAAAAATTAAGCGGTAAAAATACTTCAAATAACGCTAAATAACCTTATTAATATAATTCAATTTCTAACAATTTACAATCAATATAAGTAAGAGTAATTTTTAGGTCGGCAAATTTTAACAAACTGTATTTACTAAAAAAAATATCAAAAAATAATTTCTTTTTTAGACAAGGTATTTTTATTCATTTTATTTTATATTCATAATTGTTTGATGTTTAATTTGTTAGTGCAAATTTAAAAATCAGTCTATATTTCTTTCAAATTTTTGAAATTCAATAATTTATGTTGATATTTTATGAATTTTGTAAAAATAATACTTCAACAAAAAATCTTATTTACTAAATTCTATCACCCATTTAATCTATTTTATTATTAAAAAATTAATAGTTCCTTAAAATTTATATTTTAACAATAAATCGCATATAAACTCCTGAAAATCAACATTTCAAATTTGTTTTATTTGTAACTTTAGATAAGGAAACTTAATTTTTTTAATATGGAAAGAACAGACCTATTAAACAAACTTTGGGAATTTCAAAATAAGCACGGTTATATTTCAGAAAATGCAATTAAAGAAATAGCCAAAACATTAAAAGTTTCAACTACAGAAATTGAAGGAGTTGTCACTTTTTATCATTTCTTTCACCAACAGCCTACTGGTAAATTTATTATTTATTTAAACAACAGTATTGTCTCAGAATTCAAAGGGTTTCAGCAAATAAAAGCTGCGTTTGAAAAAGAAACAGGTTGTACTTTTGGTGCATACAATGAAAATCCGTTATTCACTCTTTTTGAAACTTCTTGTATTGGATTGAGCGATCAAGAACCTGCCGCTTTAATCAACTTTCAACCTTTTACCAATTTAACACCCAAGAAGGTTGTGAAAATTATTAAACAATTAAAGAATGGTACTCAATTAAACACCATTTCAAGCACTGTTACAAGTAAAATTCAGTATACTCCTACTGATGATAAAACCGTATTTTTTAGAAACTACATACTAGGAAATTCAATAAAAAAATTACAAAACTCAAGTGCTAACAAAATTTTAAACCTCATCTCAAAAGCCAAATTAGCTGGACGTGGTGGCGCCTTTTTTCCAACAGCAAAAAAATGGCAGTATTGCCAAGAAAGTAACAGTACAAAAAAGTTCATTATTTGCAATGCAGATGAAGGTGAACCTGGTACTTTTAAAGATAGAGCACTGTTAGAAAACAATCCAGGATTGATTCTAGAAGGAATGATAATTGCCGCATTTATTACTGGTGCTACAAAAGGTTATATTTACTTACGAGCTGAGTACGCATATTTGCTAGAAAAACTTGAAAGCACACTTCAAGAATTTCATAAAAAAGGGTTCTTAGGTAAAACTATTCTTGGTATTGATAATTTCAATTTTAATATTGAAATACAATTAGGTGCAGGTTCTTATGTTTGTGGTGAAGAAAAAGCACTCATTGAATCTTTAGAAGGCAAACGTGGAGAACCTCGTATTCAAAAGTCTTTTCCAACAGAAGTTGGTTATTTAGGATATTCAACAGTGGTAAATAATGTTGAAACCTTTGCAAAAGCAGCTAGAATAATTGAGCTTGGAAGCAATTTTATTTCTGCTATTGGAACAGAAAAAAGTAAAGGAACAAAATTATTAAGCATCTCGGGAGATGTTGCAAAACCTGGAATCTATGAAATTGAATGGGGAACAACTATTAGAGATTTATTGAAATTATGCGAAGGCCTTTCTCCTTATTATATCCAAATTAGCGGTCCTTCAGGAAGCTGTATCAACAGTTCTGAATTTGATCGAAAAATTTGTAAAGAAGATCTTATTTGTGGTGGTTCTATTATGATTTTTAATAGATCACGCAGTATTCTTCAAATTCAGAAAAACTTTATGAAATTTTTCAAAACAGAATCTTGTGGTGTTTGCACACCTTGTAGAGCTGGAAATCAAATTTTATATGAGAAAATTAAAAAATTTGAGCGTGGATTATGTACTCAAAATGATATTGATGAAATTAAACAATGGGGAACTATTATACAACTTTCCAGTCGTTGTGGATTGGGAAAATCATCTCCAAATTCACTAGTAACGTCTATAGCTAAATTTGAAGATTATTTCAAGCTGAAAATATCTCCACTACATGAAAATCAACATGTTGAATTTGACATGGAAAGTGCTATTCAAGAATACGATAGTATTATTAAAGAAACACAACTGTAGTTCTAAAATAACTAAAATGGAAAATGTATCATTTAATATAGACGGAAGAACTTGTAGTGCTGAAAAAGGTAAAAACCTTATTGAGGCTGCAAAACAAAACGGAATATTTATTCCTTCATTGTGCCACTTCAAACAACAAAATCCTTTGGGAAGTTGCAGAGTTTGCACGGTGAAACTCAATGGACGTGCTACTGCTGGATGCACTATAAATATTGACAAAGGAATGGATATTGAGGTAAATACACCTGAATTACTAGATACTAGAAAAGCTATTTTAGAAATGATGTTTGTAGAAGGAAATCACTTTTGCCCTTCTTGTGAAAAAAGTGGTGATTGTCAAATGCAAAAACTAGGTTACGAAACAGGCATACGGTATACAAGGTTTCCACATTTATTTGTAGAACGATTTATTGATGCCAAGGCTGAAAGAATTGTTGTAAATCAAAACAGATGTATTAAATGTAAACGCTGTTTTGAAGAAATAAAAACCAATGATAGATACCAAGTATTTAATTTTTTAAATAAAGGAAACAAAACAGTTGTTACAGTTGATTATGAACAGGAAGCCAAACTAAGCGAATCTCAAGCCGAATATGCCATGCAAATTTGCCCTACTGGTTCAATTTTAGTTAAAGGAAAATCTGTAAGTAAACCTTTTGGAAATAGAATGTTTGACCAAGGTATTGAAGGAAAAACAATTCCTTTTAACAAAATCAACAAAAACAATAGTAATGGTCAAAAAAAACGTGTCGCAACCACTTCATTGGCTGGTTGTTTTGGTTGCCATATGTCATTATTAGATATAGATTTAGGCTTGGTTGATCTTATTGAAGTAGTAGAATTTAACAAAACACCACTTACAGATATTAAGAAATTTAGCAAACGATGCAATATTGGAATTATTGAAGGCGGTGTTAGTAACACTCATAATTTTGAAGTATTACGAGCCTTTCGAGAAAATTGTGATATTTTAGTTTCAGTTGGGGAATGCGCAATTTGGGGAGGTTTACCTGCACTTAGAAATACCATACCATTAGAAGATTGTTTAAATGAAGCCTATTTAAATTCCTTAACAAGTGAAGAAAATGAATCGGTAATTCCCAATCATGAAGACATTCCAAAAATTTTAGATAAAGTTTATTCCAATCATGAAATTGTAAAAATAGATTATCATATCCCAGGTTGTCCACCAAATTCAAATCATATTTGGAACGTAGTCAAAAATATTTTATTTGAAGAAGAATTAACGATTGCATATCCAGAATTTAAATATGATTAACTGCTAAAATTCTATACAATGAAACCAAAAAAAATCACCATAGATCCTGTTACTCGTGTTGAAGGACACGGAAAAGTAACCATAAAAATTGATGAGAATGGTAAAGTAAGTGATGCTTATTTACATGTTGTAGAATTTAGAGGGTTTGAAAAATTTATTCAAGGACATCCGTACTGGGAAGTACCAATTATTGTACAACGTTTATGCGGAATTTGCCCTGTTAGTCATCATTTGGCTGCTGCAAAAGCCATTGACCAACTAGTTGGGATAGACCCGGAAAATTTATCTCCTACGGCAACTAAACTTCGAAAATTATTACATTACGGACAAGTTTTTCAATCTCATGCATTGCATTTTTTCTATTTAGCTTCACCAGATTTGTTATTTGGAATTGATGCTCCTGTTGAAAAAAGAAACATTGTTGCGGTTGCGACTGAGAATAGAGAGCTTGCAAAAAAAGGAATTTTAATGAGAAAGTTTGGTCAAGAAATTATTACCTCTTTATCTGGTAAAAAAATTCACGGAACTTTAGCTGTTCCAGGTGGTGTTCATAAAGCTTTTACACCCAAACAACTTGAGTATTTCTTAGATGGAAAACAAATTCCAAATATAGATACTATGATTTCTTGGTCTAAAGAAATAATTGATTTTATGAAATCTTTTCATCTTGAAAACAGCGAATGGGTAGATAATTTTGCGGCTTATCCATCAAATCATCTAGGATTGGTAGATAAAGTATCTGGTGCTTTAGAGCTGTATGATGGTCATATTCGATCTATTGATTCTAAAGGAAAAGAGCTTCTCAATATTGAAGATATTGAATATAGAAATCATTTTAAAGAAGGTGTTGAAGCATGGTCGTATTTAAAATTTCCATATATGACCAAATACGGAAGAGAAAAAGGTTGGAACAGAGTTGGACCATTAGCACGTTTAAATACATGTTCTCACATTCCAACACCTCTCGCTGAAATTGAACGCCAACAATTTAAAGCATACACCAAAAATAAACCCAACAATATGACAATGCATACACATTGGGCTCGCTTAATTGAATTGTTACATTGTGCAGAAAATATGAAAGAGCTTTTGTTAGACAAAGATATTATGGGCAATGATTTAGTTAGAAAAGGAACTCCAAGAAACAAAGGAATTGGGATTATTGAAGCTCCTAGAGGTACGCTAATTCACGAATACCATATTGATGATAAAGGCTTAATTACAAAATGTAATTTAATTGTTTCAACTACTTTTAATAATGAAGCAATCAACCAAGGTGTGCGCACAGTATCAGAAAGCATCCTAAATGACAAACCTGAAATTACTGAGCCCATGTTAAACCAAATTGAAATGGCTATTAGAGCTTACGACCCTTGTTTAAGTTGTGCAACGCACGCCTTGGGGCAAATGCCTTTAATTGGCCAATTAGAAGATAACAACGGAAATTTACTCGATGAAAAAATTAGATAATAATACACTTTTTATTGGTATTGGAAACAACACTCGCCAAGACGATGGCCTTGGCTGGTGTTTTCTAGATTTACTAGAGAAAGAAGGGTTTAATACAAATAATTTAATTTACAAATATCAATTAATGGTAGAAGATGCCGATTTAATTTCAAATTATGATACAGTTTTTTTTATTGATGCCTCGAGAAATAATTTAAAACAAGGTTTTTCTATTTCAGAATTAACACCTTCAAAAGAAGTGAATTTTTCAACACATGCTGTGCCTCCAAATCAAATTTTGTATTTATGTGAAACCGTTTATAATAAAAAACCTAAATCATATACATTTGAAATACAAGGATATCATTGGAATATTGAAATAAAGTTGTCTAATGAAGCTCAATTAAATTTAAAAAAAGCTTTAACTTATATTTTAAAACTTTAAATTATTATTGAGACTAACCATGGTGAAAACTAATAGTTATCTAACCACCTTATAGCCGCTTCTTGTGTAGAAAAAACTTCAAATTTATATTTACCCGTTTTCACCAGTTCTTTATATAAAAACGATAAAGCAGTTTCTTTTGGGTTTTCTAAAACTATGGCATCAATTATACAATCATATTTTTCAATAGATTTATAATTTTCTGAAACAATAACTCCTAAATCTTCAAATTCTAAATTCATCTTAGAAGTAGAGGCATCAGTCAAAATTTTTAAAATTCTAGGATATTCTTTATTATTTTTGGTTGATTTTATATATTCAACAATTTCTAGGAGTGTAATTTCACCTTCAAACTTTGTATGAAGAATAGCAGTTTTATAATCAAATTCAGTTAAAATCATTTAAGGGGTAATGATATTTAGTTATAGGTTTATTTAAGCTTTTCAAATTTACAACATACTTTTTAAAAACATATAACTTCTAACAAACAAAAGTAACAATCTCATCAGCAATTGCCAGGCACGATGTTGCAGCTGGTGAAGGAGCATTTAGTACATGAATATTATTATTGTGGTTCATAATTTTAAAATCATCTACCATATTTCCATTAAAATCAATTGCTTGTGCTCTCACACCAGATCTTGCAGATTGGACGTCGTTTTCAGTAATACTTGGCATCATTTTTTGAAGTTCTTTTACAAATAAACGTTTAGAAAAAGCACGTTTATATTCATCAATTCCTTTACGCCAATGCTTACTAAATAATTTCCAAGTACCTTTAAAAGTCAATGCTTCAAAAGTGTCTCTAAAACTAAAACTTATACGTTTATAGCCCTCACGCTTAAAAGAAAATACTGCATTTGGCCCACATTCTATACTACCATCTATCATTCTTGTAAAATGAACTCCTAAAAAAGGAAATTTTGGATTGGGAACTGGATATACTAAGTTTTTAACTTTATGAGCTGCTTCAGGCTTTAATTCAAAATAATCACCTCTAAAACCTACAATATGCAAGTCTAATTTTAAATCGTCTTTTTCAGCTATTCTATCTGACTGTAAACCTGTACAAAATATTACTTTTTTTGAAGTTAATTCACCTTTTGAAGTTTGAAGAATAGTGTGATTTTTATTTGAAAATACTTTTAAAACTTTACAAGAAGCTATTAAATTACTTTTAGGATTTATTAGATGAATTTGATGGATAAACTCTTTAGAAACTGCTACATAATCAATAATTCCGGCTGTTGGTACCCAAATTGCTTTTAGGCCTTCAATACAAGGCTCTTTTTCTTTTATTTCTTCCGAAGACAAAAAACAAATACCATCAGTCTGGTTTTCAATTCCTTTCTTAAAAATTTCATCTAAAATTGGTAGTTCATCTTCTGTAGTTGCAACAATTACTTTCCCACAAACATCATGATTTACATTAAACTTTTTAGCAAAATTAATAAGTTGTTCACTTCCATTTTTACAGTTTAAAGCTTTAAAAGAACCTGGCTTATAATAAATACCAGAATGCATTACACCTGAATTCCGTCCTGTTTGATGCAAACCAACTTCATCTTCTTTTTCTAAAACTGCTATAGATTTTTTAGGGAATTTTAATTGTAATTTATACGCAGTTGCTAAGCCAACTATACCAGCACCTACTACAATAAAATCGTATTTTTTATTTAACATATTTTGAACCTTTCATAAAGCTTAAGACAATAAATCCTGCAATAAAAAAGATAGCTAAAATTAATATAAATAAACGTAAAGAACTTGTAAACGATGTTACAATACCGGCTAATGTCATTCCAAATACAATGGCTATTTTCTCTGTCACATCATAAAAACTAAAATAAGTTGCGTGATCTTGAGTTGTATCAGGTATTAATTTTGAATACGTTGAACGAGACAATGTTTGAATAGCTCCCAACACCAAACCAATAAAACCACCCAAAGCATAAAATTTTAAATACACATTTGGGTCTTCTCTATGCAATGTATATGCGCCCATACAAGCAACACTCCAAATTAAAACTGTGATTTTCAAAGCCTTAATATTCCCTATTTTTTCAGATAACCTTGAAAATACAAATGCTCCTAAAACACCAACTAATTGAATTAGTAAAATAGTAATAATCAAATTACTTGTTTCTAAACCTAAGTCTTTTATTCCAAACACTGAAGCCAGCAGTATAACTGTCTGAACCCCTATACTGTATAAGAAAAATGAAATTAATAAAATTTTCAATTGACTCTGAGTTTTTATTTCTTTAAGCACTATTTTTAATTCTCTATAACCTTTGAAAATAAAATCTCTTTCTGGTTTTCTTTTAAAGGGATTGTTAGGTAAACGGCTAAATGTAACTTGAGCAAAACCTAACCACCAAATACCTACAGTAAGAAATGAAATTCTAGCAGGAAATGTTGAATCTATAATACCATACCATTCAGGCTTCATAACCATAGATAAATTAAATCCTAACAATAAAATTGAGCCTATATAACCAAGCATAAATCCTTTTGCACTAACTCTATCATGGTCTTTTGGTTCAGCAACTTCAGGTAAATAAGCATTGTAAAAAACAATACTTCCCCAAAAACCAATGCTAGCCAAGATGGTAAAAATAATTCCTACCCAAATATTCTCCTTCCCTGTAAAAAAGTAAAGTGACATTACTGAAAATGAACCTAAAAAACAGAAAAATTGCATAAAGCGCTTTTTGTTCCCTGTATAATCTGCAATTGCTGAAAGTATTGGCGATAAAAATGCAACTACTAAAAATGAGAAGCCTAAAGCATACGAATATAAAGTAGTATTATGCCATTCTGTTCCTAAAAACTGAACTATTCCACCCTCTGAGCTTGTTACAGATTCATAATAAATTGGAAAAACTGCTGTTCCAATTACTAATGAGTATACTGAGTTTGCCCAATCGTAAAATGCCCAACCATTAATCAATTTTTTGTCGCCTTTTTTTAACATAATTTTCTAAATAAAAACCGTTCTCAAACGTGAGAACGGTTTACAATATACTATAATTATTTGTTATTTAAAAAACGGTGATTGACTTAAATCTATTGTGTATTATATTTATTAGCTAAACTTATAGCTGTTGGTAAATAATTCTTCAAGTTTTGAATTCTTGTTTGGTTAGATGGATGCGTACTTAAAAATTCAGGTGGTGTATTTCCACCTGCTCTTTCACTCATTCTAATCCAAACATTTATGGCTTCTTCTGGTTTATAACCAGCCATAATCATAAAAACCATTCCCAATTTATCCGCTTCAGTTTCATGAGTTCTGCTATAAGCTAACATTCCAACTGTTGAACCAACTCCATAAATTGTATTCCAAAGAGCACGTGTTTTTGGATCTTTATTATTTGTTCCTATAGCAACAGCAATACCCCCTAATTGTTGTCCATAAGCACTTGTCATACGTTCCTGACCATGTTTTGCAAAAGCATGAGCAACTTCATGTCCCATTACGGCTGCAATACCATCTCTATTATCACATATTGGTAAAATACCTGTATAAAAAACTACTTTACCTCCAGGCATACACCAAGCATTTACATTAGAATCTTCAATTAAATTAAACTCCCAACGGTAACTATTGGCTTCACTTACCATACCATTTGCACGCATGAATTTATCTACAGCTTTTGAAATATTTAAACCTACAGACTGAATTTCATTCGTCATTTTAATATTTCTAGAAACCTTATTCTCTTTTAAAAACCCTTCATATTGAGCAAAACTGGCAGGTAATATTTGAGCATCGCTAACTACATTAATTCTTTTACGACCCGTAATTGGTACGGTACTACAGCTTACTATAAATAAGAAAACGATGGCTAATGATATTATTTTTTTCATTTTTTAGTTATTTTTAATTGTTGCACTAATTATAAAGTTACAAATTCTATCTTTATGCGCAAATATATATGATAATATGAACAAATTGAATGGTAAAGAACTTTTACCTCAAAATAATATTCCTAAAGTTCCTTCTTCAATACTACTCGTTGGAAAAATATTACAATTTATTTCACCTAGTTTAGCTACAATATTTGCCGTTAAGTTATTTAAAACACCCATAAAGTTTAAAACACCAGAACGTGAAAAATTAATGGCTAAAAGTGCAAAAAAAGAACTTCTATATATTCCTGAATTAAATAAAAAGTTAATGGTTTATTCTTATGGTTATTCAAAAAGAAAAGTTTTATTAATTCATGGTTGGGCTGGCAGAGGAACACAATTGTTTAAAATTGCAGATAAGTTATTAGAAAATGGCTTTATGACTATCAGTTTTGATGGCCCAGCTCACGGTAAATCAACTGGAAAAACGACTATGATGAATGAATTTGTTATAGCAACAGAATTAATTGAATCTACATACGGTCCTTTTGAATTTGCTATTGGTCATTCATTAGGCGGAATGGCTGTTTTAAATAGTGTAAAAAAAGGCTTACAGCTTAAAAAAGTAGTTACTATTGGTGCTGGAGATGTTATTACTGATATTATTACAGACTTTGTAAAAAAAATAGAACTAAAGCCTAAAATGGTTGGTAAAATAAAAAAATATTTTTACAATAAATTTGGAAAAGATATTGATGATTATTCAGCAAGTAATTCTGCAAAAAACGTACAAATTCCTACACTAGTAATTCACGATACTGAAGATATAGATGTACCTGTTAGTTGCGCATACAATATTCGACAAAACTTAAAACAAGGTGAACTTTTAATTACAAATGGTTTAGGCCACAGACGTATTTTAAAAGATAACCAAGTAATAAGTAGAATTATTGAATTTATACAAAGAAATTAACACAATGAAAATATTAGTTACAATTCTATTCTTAACAACTACTTTTCTAAGTTATTCACAAGAAAAAACAAACAAAAAAATGAATAAAAAAGTTATAAAAACAGAAGCTGAATGGAAAAATGAGTTAACACCTCAGCAATACTATGTACTTAGACAAAAAGGGACAGATGCTCCAAGTGAAGATGGTTTAACTTCTCATTTTGAAAAAGGAACTTATCACTGCGCAGCTTGTAATACTCAATTATTTGAATCAAATAGTAAATTTGAATCTCATTGCGGCTGGCCTTCATTTGATGATTCAATAAAAGGAACTATTAACTATGTACAAGATAAATCTCACGGAATGATTAGAATCGAAATAGTTTGCGCTACGTGCGATAGCCATTTAGGTCATATATTTAATGATGGACCCAAAGAAACAACTGGTCAACGTTATTGTGTAAATACTACTTCTATAAAATTTGTGAAAGAAGTTAACTAAAAAGTTAAATTAATCTTAGTAAATATTTAAAATAAAAAGCCTCAAATCTGAGGTTTTTATTTTAAACTTCTCTGTTTTTATCGTAAGGAATGCTCTCTAAAATAGTGTTAATTGCAGAGACCCTAGCAAATGTTTTACGGTTTGCTCTTATAATTTTCCAAGCAACAGTACCTTCTTTTGTTTTCGCAAACATTTTATTTTTATATTCTGTATAAACATCCCATAATTCTTGTGCTCTTCCATCAACAGCAGTCATTTTCCATTGTTTTAGAGGATTACTTTTAATATCATCAAAACGCTTTGCTTGTTCTTTTTTTGAAATAGACATGTACATTTTTACTAAACGAATACCCGATTCGGTAATCATTCTTTCAAAATCATTCACTTGATTCATAAACACCTCATGCTCTTCATTTGTACAAAAACCATTTACTGGCTCTACAACAGCTCTATTATACCAACTTCTATCAAAAAAAACTAATTCTCCAGCTTTTGGAAATTGCTTTACATACCGTTGAAAATACCACTGTGATTTTTCATCTTCTGTTGGCTTTGGCAATGCTACAATTCGTAAATGACGAGGGTTCATTCTTTCAGTAATTCGTCTAATTGCGCCACCTTTTCCTGCAGCATCACGCCCTTCAAAAATCACAATTATACGTTCATTCTCAGCAATTGCCCAAGATTGTAATCTTATCAATTCAACCTGCAATTTTTTTAATTTTTTTTCATACTTAACGTATCTAACAGCTTTTTCTAAATTATAAGGATCTTTAGATAGTAATGCTGTTAAACCCTTATTAGAATTAAGAATTTTAGTATCTTCTTCCGTCAATATGTATTCTTCATGCATACTTAATCAATTTGGTTTGATGAACGATAATATCTCATAATTATATTTGGATCAGGGAAAAGTGTTGTTAAAGCTTCATCTTTTCCATCATAATCAAATTGAGATAAAACATACCTAATACACTCTAAACGAGCAATTTTTTTATCGTTTGCTCTAACTGTAATCCAAGGGCTATAACTTGTATGTGTTTTACTAAACATTTGCTCTTTAAAATGACTATACTTATCCCACAATTCTTGTCCTTTTTTATCAACCGGACTAAACTTCCAACGTTTTAACGGTGTTTCTAAACGAGCATTAAATCTTTCTAACTGTTCGTCTTTTGAAATTGAAAACCAAAATTTAATTAAAACCATTCCGTCTTCATACAACATGTGTTCAAATTCTGGTACTTGTACCATAAATTTATCATACTGAGTTTCAGTACAAAACCCCATTACAGGCTCAACTACTGCTCTATTATACCAACTTCTATCAAAAAATACAATTTCTCCTGGATTCGGTAATTTTCTAATATAACGTCTAAAATACCATTGCCCTTGCTCAACTTCAGTAGGTTTATTTAGTGCAACCAACCTCATAGAACGTGGGTTTAAATGTTCTGTGAAACGTCTAATATTTCCACCTTTACCCGCAGCATCACGTCCTTCAAAAACAATTGCTACACGTTTATTGTTTTCTGATATCCAATGCTGAAGTTTTACCAATTCAATTTGTAAACGGCGTAATTCCTCTTCATAAAATAATTTTTTATGTACTTTATCAATATCAATATTCTTTTGCTTAATTGTTTGCAAAAGTTCATTATTTGAAGTTATCTGATTAAAATCTTCAAGAGTTAATTTTGAAGTTTCTTCCATAAATTATTCTTTATTTTCTATGGTTATACACGTATCTGGATTGTTAGATATTTGCAATTTTGCGTCTGATGGTGAAATATAAGGAATTCCTAAACCTAATCCTCGCAAAATAAATAATAATCCTATAATAACCACAAAAACTGGTATTACTTTTTGAATTTTTTTTCGAACTGATAAAGTTACAAAATTACCTAATAAAACTGCTGAAGTCATTAAAGGAGTTGTTCCTAACCCAAATAACGCCATATATAATGCTCCTTCAATAGAATTTCCTGTTGAAATTGAACCAATTAAAGCCATATATACCAAACCACAAGGTAAAAATCCATTAAAAAATCCTATTAAAAATAATGCTTTGTTAGACTTTTTAGTTAAGTAAAAGCCTAACTTACGCTTTACTTTTCCAATAATTGCGTATAAAGGTTTTGAAAAATTATACTTATTAAATATTGATATTGGAATAAACACTATTACAATCATAACAACGCCTGTTAAAACGGATAAACGTTGCTGAAACCCTGCTAAATATAATCCTTTTCCAATAAAACCGAATATAATTCCAATTATAGAATAACTTAATATTCTACCTAAATGATATAAAAATGTTTGAAATATAAGGGATGATTTAGAGTCTCTATTTACTGGTAATATAAATGCAATTGGACCACACATACCAACACAGTGAAAACCACCTGCCAACCCTAAAAGAAGTCCTGTCCAGAGCATATTAATACATTAATTTATTTTTAAATAAATAATTAGTCTCACCAACTGACCATTCAATTTTTATATTCCATCTTCCTTCAACAAGTTTCTCATCTTTAATCAAATAATCATTAGTTGTTAATTCAATAGGAATTTTAAAATCAATTTTATCGTTTGAAAGTCTTTGAAATGCTATTGTTCCTTTAATTTTTGCAGGAGTAAATTCTAAAGGAAAACTAATTAATAAGCCTGAAGCTGTTTTTTTATAGGTAATATTTTGTGCCAATTTTGCAGCATTATCTAGTTTATCTATTTCTTGTTGATAGTTTAACTCATCTTTATAATAATCTTCTGACACCAAATGATGATCGTATGCAGGCACAAATGTTGCCTTATAAACAAAAGATAGTATAAATATTACAAAAGCTGTAATTGCAATAACAATACCTGTTGGCCAACTAATTTTTAACTTCATTTAATTATGTTTTAAAGGTCCCATAAAATTAGTAGTTGTTGTTTCTATCAATTTTCCGTTGGAGTAAATCCCTATGTTTAAATTTTCTTTTGATGAACTTAAGTCTTTTTTATTAATTTCTATAAATAAAGTACCTGATTGTAGTGCTTGCTTTTTAACTTTAAGATACCCACCAACCACTTCTACTGTTCCTTTGTGAGATATTAACTTAATTTCTACATTCTCAATATCTTCAGTAGTTTTATTTATTAATTTAACGGTATAAATATTTTTTATTGCAGCTCCGCTAGTTTGAAATGTTTGACCAGGTAATCTTAATACTGTGGCTTCCACATCGTTTCTTAAAAATAATAACGTTACAAGCGCCACTACTAAAATTGTTAATATTGCTGAATATGCAATTAAACGAGCATTGAATTTAAATTTTTCTTTTTTCTCTATATCATCTTCTGAAGCATAACGAATTAAACCTTTGTCAAAACCAGATTTATCCATTATATCATCACAAGCATCAATACAAGCAGTGCAATTTATACATTCTAACTGTGTTCCGTTTCTAATATCAATCCCTGTTGGGCAAACTTGTACACATTGTTTACAATCTATACAATCTCCGTGGCCTAAATCTTCTCTGTTTTCGTCTTTTCTTAATTTTTTTCTTCCACTTTCATTTTCTCCTCTAACAAAATCATAGGCTACATTAATTGATTTATTATCTAAAAGCGCACCTTGCAACCTACCGTATGGACAAACTATAATGCATACTTGCTCTCTAAACCAAGCAAATACGAAATAAAATACGGCTGTAAATACTAAAAGTTTAACTAACGTTCCAATATGATTAACTGGACCTTCTATTATATATCCTAGAACCTCATCTGAACCAATAATATAAGCTAAAAACACATTTGATATTATGAATGAAATTAAGAAAAAAGAAAACCATTTTAACAATCGTTTTCTAATTTTTTCAGTATCCCATTGTTGCTTATCTAACTTAATTTGTTTAGACCTATCACCTTCAATTAAGTACTCTACTTTTCTAAAAACCATTTCCATAAAAATAGTTTGGGGGCACATCCATCCACAAAATATTCTTCCAAAAATAACCGTAAATAAAATTATAAATACTACACTTACTAATAATGATATTACCAACAAATAGAAGTCTTGCGGCCAAAATGGAAAACCAAAAATGTGAAATTTTCGTTCTAAAACATTAAATAGCAAAAATTGATTTCCCTTTATTTTTATAAAAGGTGAAGCAAGCATAAAGGCTAATAATAACCAACTTACATATGTTCTATACGTATAAAATTTACCTTTAGGTTTTTTTGGGTATATAAAATTACGTTTACCGCTATCATCAATCGTCCCTATTGAATCTCTAAAAACTTCTTTATTATCTGTACTCATATTGAATTTAAAAAGGCTATTTTTTGATTTTTTTCACTTGCAAATCTATGGTTAATTAATTAACTCAAAAGACACAAAAGTGACAAAAATCATAAAAGAGCCTAATTACTATTATCTAAAAAAATAAAAACATAGCACTCACTAAAGTGCTATGTTTTAAACTTAAATAGTTATTTTATTCTTCTACTACTTCTGGAAAAATAATATCTCCTTCAGCTGCTTTTGGATTAGCAGGTGTAGTACCTTGCATTGAAATAATGTAACTAGATATTTGAATTCTTTCTTCTCTAGTTATTGTACTTTCCCAAGCAATCATTCCTTTTCCTGGTCTACCACCATTAGTAATTGTATTAAAAAGAGATTTTACATCACCTCCTAATATCCAAGCATTATCGGTTAAGTTTGGTCCAATACTTCCTCCTAAATCATTTAAATGACAAGCAAAACAGGTTTTGGTTGTAAACAATTCTTTACCTTTTGCTAGATTTTCTTCATCAGTAAAAGCTACAATATTATCTGTATTAAATAAATCTGGGTTTTCAGCTTTATAGGCCTCTACTTCTGCTTTACCCTTAGCTACTTCAGCTGCATACTCTTTAGCTTGACTATATTTTTCTGAATTATAAAATACTTGTGTATAATAAAATACGCTCATTGCAATGGTAATATAAAAACCATACAACCACCAAGGTGGTAAAACGTTGTCTAATTCTTTAATTCCATCATAATCATGGTCTAACATGATATCTTCTTCGGTTCCTAATTCGTGAGCTTTGGTCATAGATTTCATAAATCTTTTCCAACCCGATATGTTCTCTGACTTTTTATTCATGATTAATTTCTTTATTATTATCTGTATCTAATGGCAGTTGGCTTACTATATCTATTTTACTTTTTGGCAGCTTTATAACAAAGTATAGCATTGTTACAAAAACTATAAAGAAAAGTAGTAATGAAATTATTGGATATATTTCAACCCCGTCAATACCTGATAAATTATGTTTAATAAATTTTAACATACAAACTTATTTTAGTGCTGTTTTATTTCCTTTAATATCAGTCCCTAAACGTTGTAAATAAGCAATTAAAGCAACAATCTCTTTATTTTGAATATTACTTGAACCATAGTTTGCAACAAACTCAGGGTCTTGTCTTAAATTACCTTCAATTTCTTTAGCCTGTGCTACTAATTTTTCTTTAGCACCACTAATTTCTTCATCAGTATATGGAACACCTAATTTAGCTAAAGCAGCCATTTTATCTTCCAAATTTGAAGCGTTTAAATCGTCTTTAATTAACCATGAATAACGTGGCATAATTGAACCTGGTGATGTTGAACGTGGATCTAACATATGATTAAAATGCCAGTTGTCGTTATATTTCCCACCAATTCTATGCACATCTGGCCCAGTTCTACGTGACCCCCACAAGAATGGAAAATCATACACAAATTCACCTGCTTTAGAGTATTCACCATAACGCTCAACTTCAGAACGGAAAGGGCGAATCATTTGAGAGTGACAGTTGTTACAACCTTCACGAATATATATATCTCTACCTTCTAATTCTAATGGAGTATAAGGTTTTACACTTTCAATTTTTGTTACATTAGAATCTACCAATATTAATGGTACTATTTCAACTAAACCTCCAATTAAAATTGCAACTGTAGTTAATATTGTAAATAAAACTGTTCTTCTTTCTAACCAAGTATGCCATCCTTCACCTGCAATTCTTTGTCCGCTAATTTTTTTCAACGGCATAGCTTCTGCTAATTCATCTTCAACAGTTGAGCCTGCTTTTGCAGTTTTAATAACATTTATTGCTAATAAGATAAAACCTGTTAAATACAAGGTACCTCCTATTGCACGCATTGCATACATTGGTAATACCTGAGTTACTGTTTCTAAGAAGTTTCCATAAACTAACGTACCATCAGGATTAAAATCTTTCCACATTAATGCTTGCATAAACCCAGCAATGTATAATGGAATTGCATAAAATAAAATACCAATTGTTCCTAACCAAAAATGTGTATTGGCTAATTTTTTAGAATATAATGGTGTTTTCCATAATTTTTCTGCTAACCAATAAACAATACCAGCAACCATAAACCCGTTCCAAGCTAAAGCACCAATATGTACGTGACCAACAATCCAATCTGTATAATGACCAATTGCATTTACATTTTTAAATGATAACATTGGTCCTTCAAACGTTGCCATACCATAACCGGTAATAGCCACAACAAAGAACTTTAAAACTGGGTTTTCACGAACTTTATCCCAAGCACCACGTAAAGTAAGTAAACCGTTAATCATACCACCCCAAGATGGAAAAATTAACATTATAGAAAATACTGTACCTAAATTTTGAGCCCATTCAGGTAAAGCTGTATATAATAAATGGTGAGGCCCAGCCCAAATATATAAGAAAATTAATGTCCAAAAGTGAATGATAGATAATCTATAAGAGTAAACCGGTCTATTAGCAACTTTAGGAACAAAATAATACATTAAACCTAAAACTGGTGTTGTTAAGAAAAATGCTACTGCATTGTGACCGTACCACCATTGTATTAATGCATCTTGCACACCTGAATATACCGAATAACTTTTAAATGCAGTTACTGGCATTTCTAAATTATTAAATATGTAAAGAACTGCAATTGTAATTAATGTAGCTATATAGAACCATATTGCTACATAAATATGACGTTGTCTTCTTTTTAAAATGGTCCCAATTAAGTTTATTCCAAAAACAACCCAAATTAAAACTACGGCAATATCAATTGGCCATTCTAATTCTGCATATTCTTTAGAAGAATTATAACCTAATGGCAATGTAATTGCAGCGGCTACAATTATAGCTTGCCAACCCCAAAAATGAATTCTACTTAAAACGTCATTAAACATTCTTGCTTTTAGCAATCTTTGTGTTGAATAATAAACTCCTAAAAAGATTCCATTTCCAACAAAAGCAAAAATAACTGCATTGGTATGCAATGGACGTAAACGACCAAAACTTAACCATGAAATAGCATTTTCTGCACCTGCAAATTCTAATAATCCTGGGAAAATAAAAAGTAACGCTACTAGTAGCCCTACTAACATACCTACAACTCCCCAAAGAATTGTAGCCCAAAGAAACATTTTTACGATTTTATTGTCATAATAAAACTGTTCTTTCTCCATACTTGTTTGATTAATTATTAATTATTATTTAGTTGATTTTTCTTTTTTCTCTGTAACTAATTCATCATCAAATAACATTCTAACCGATGGTGTATAAGTATCTTCATACTGACCAGATTTTACTGATTTGATAAATGCTATGAAAAATAAAACGGCTACAATAATACTAACGCCCATTGTTATGTAAACTACCTCCATTTTTAGTTACTAGTTTTTTTTGATTTGGCACAAAAATATATTTTCTTCATTAAAAAAGAATCATTATATCGCATAAATTTAGACTTTTTTATCTTTTATGCAAAAAAATTAAATCTTTTTGGAAATCCAGTTTGTTAATATTGTAACAAAAACTACAATTGTAATTGAACTTAACGGCATTAAAATAGCAGCAACAACAGGTGTTAACTGCCCTGTTAAAGCAAAGTACATGCCTATAACATTGTAAAAAAATGATAACACAAAACTTGCTTTAATAATTGAAATTGTTTTAGTTGCCAATGTTAAAAACTTAGGTAAATTGTTAAAAAGTTTTGCATCTAAAATAGCGTCACAAGCTGGTGAAAACACATTTACATCTTCTGAAATAGCAATTCCAACATTACTTTGTGCTAAAGCACCTGCGTCATTTAAACCATCACCAATCATCATTACTTTATTACCTTTTTGCTGAATATTTTTTACAAACTCTAATTTACTCTCTGGGTTTTGATTAAATTTATACTGAATATTTTTAGGTAATAATTGTTCTAAATATTCTTTCTCTCCATCATTATCACCTGATAGGATTACTAGATTATATTTTTCAGCTAAACTTTGAAAAACTTCTTTTGTTCCTTCTCTATAACTATTCTTAAAAATATAACATCCTTTTAAATTGTTATTAATTTTTATATGAATTGATGTTTCATTAGTTTCTAATAAATTTGATTCAACAAAGTTTGAAGATCCTAATTTTATTTCAATATTATTAATTGTTGCATTAATTCCTTTCCCTAATATTTCTTCAAAAAAGGTTGGTTTTTCAATAGAAGCTTCACCTTTAATAAATTTATAAAGAGACCTGCTTAAAGGGTGATTAGATGCTCTTAAAACACTTTTTATTATGGATAACTCTTCTACAGAAATCTTTTCACCTTTATAAAATAATTGAGTTTTACTATTAGATGTTATGGTACCTGTTTTATCAAAAATAATAGTGTTTATCTTTGACATGTTTTCAATAGTTTCAGCGTTTTTTAAATAGAATTTTTTATATCCAAAAATTCGAAGCATGTTTCCAATTGCAAAAGGTGCAGATAAAGCCAACGCGCACGGGCAAGCAATAATAAGTACTGCTGTAACAACATTAATTGCCATTGATGCATTGTAAAAATACCAAAAAACACCCGCAAAAAATGCTATAAATAAAATAGCTATTGTAAAGTATTTACTAATTGAATCTGTAATTGTTTTAATTGTAACTTCATTCTTCTTATTAAACACATCATTACTCCATAATTGCGTTAAATAACTTTGAGAAATGGTATTAATAACTTCAACTTCAATAGCGCCTGCTGTTTGTTTTCCTCCGGCGAATAACTTATCTCCAGATTGTTTAACTACAGGAGCAGATTCTCCAGTAACAAAACTATAATCAATTGCTGCATTACCATTAATTAAAATACTATCTACAGGTATTAATTCTTCATTTCTAATTAATAATCGGTCTCCTTTTTCAATATCTTTTACTGCAATACTTTTTTCAATTCCATCAACTATTCTTGTAACTGCTATTGGAAAATACGATTTATAATCACGTTCAAAAGATAAAAAATCGTAAGTCTTTTTTTGAAAAAATTTACCTAATAATAAAAAGAAAACAAGTCCGGATAAACTATCAAAAAAGCCTGAACCAATGTCTAACGATATTTCTATAGTACTTCTAAGAAACAATACCGAAATTCCAATAGCAATTGGAACATCAATATTTAATATTTTATGTTTCAATCCTTTATACGCAGAAATAAAATAATCTTTGGCTGAGTAAAACACTACGGGAAGCGCCATTGTAAACATTAACCATCTAAACAATGGCTTATATTTTTCCAGCCAAAACTCATCTACATCAAAATATTCTGGAAAAGATAACAACATAATATTTCCAAAAGCAAAAGCGGCAATTGAAACTTGGTACAATAATTTATTATCTATTTTATTTTTTTTAGCATCAGCATCATCTAAACTTATATAAGGCTCATATCCTATTGAGGTTATTAATTCAACCAATTGCTTTAAATTAGTTGTATTATTTTTAAAAGTAACTCTAACTGTTTTTAATGGAAAATTAACCATTGAAGTTGCTACTCCATCATTTAATTTATTCAAATTTTCTAACACCCAAATACACGAACTACAATGTATGCTTGGAATATAAAATTCTATTACAGATGTACTTCCATCATTAAACTCTAATAATTTAGCAACAATATCTTCATTTTCTAAATAATTATATTTCCCTTCAATTTCTTTTGGAATTGTTCCTGGAGTAGATTCTAAATCGTAATAACAACTTAATTCATTTGTATTTAGAATTTCAAAAACTGTTTTACAACCATTACAACAAAAATCTTTTTCATTAAAGTGAATTGGTTTTTTACCACAATCTGCCCCACAATGATAACAATCCTTTATACTCATATAACTTTTAATATTTGGGACAAAACTATTCATTTATTATTTTATGAAAATGATAAATATCATTTATTTTTGTACATTTGCTGCCAATTACTACTACTTTTAAACTTAAATGTATGTCGAAATGCGAACAGTGTATTATTAAGCGCTTTAATGCTTTAAAAAGTTTGACACATGATGAATTGGTGAAATTTTCAGATCATAAGACAACGCTTCATATTAAAAAAGGCGAAAATTTAATGACTGAAGGTAACGCAATTAATGGTTTATATTGTATTAGGGATGGAAAAGGCAAATTAACAAAGCTTAGTACAAATGGCAAAGAACAAATTATAAAATTTGTTAAAGGTGGTGATATTTTAGGTCAACGATCTATACTAAGTGACGAGCCAGTTGGTTTAAATGCTACAGCTTTAGAAGATATGCACGTTTGTTTTATTCCTAAACAAGATATTATAGATACAATTAAAGATAATGGGCAATTTTCATTAAATATTATGAAAATTATTTCTCATCAGTTAAACCAAGCAAATACATTAGTTTCTCAAATGGCTCAAAAACCAGTAAAAGAGAGATTAGCTGAAACTTTAATCACTTTAGAAATGATTTTTGGGATTGACAATGAAGGGTGTATTGATGTAGTTTTAACAAGAGAAGAAATTGCAAATACAATTGGTACTGCTACAGAATCTGCAATTAGATTATTATCTAACTTAAAAAAAGATGGTGTTATTGACTTAATAAATAAGAAAATACTTATTTTAGATAAAAGTGCGCTTAAAAACATGTCTGAAGGTTATTAATAAGTATCCTTAAAATTATTACTTCAATTTACTAATTATAAGAGTTTAAAAGCTCTCCTTAGTTATTTATCATAAATAAAATCTATTTCATAATAAAATTTTAAAATTAACATTATTTTAAAATTTTATTTAATAATGTACATTTGTACTATTAAAATTAATAATCATAAATAAAAAATTATAAGAATGGCTGTATTAGTTGGAAAAAAAGCACCAAAATTTAGTGCACAAGCGGTAGTAAACGGAATAGAATTTACTGAAAACTACTCTTTAGATCAATTTGAAGGAAATAAATATGTTATATTATTCTTTTATCCAAAAGATTTTACATTTGTTTGCCCAACTGAATTATTTGCATTTCAAGAAAAAATAGCAGAATTTGAAAAAAGAAACGTTCAATTGGTTGCTGTATCTACAGATACTGAACAATCTCACTGGGGATGGTTACAAATGCCAAAAGCACAAGGAGGAATTCAAGGAGTTACTTACCCATTAGTTGCAGATACTAATAAAACTATTTCTAAAAATTATGATGTTTTAGCTGGAGATTATTTTTATGATGACAACGATCAATTACAAGCTAGCGGAGAATTAATTGCATACCGTGGTTTATTTTTAATTGATAAAGAAGGAATTGTACGTCACCAAATTGTAAATGACTTACCACTTGGCAGAAATGTTGATGAAGCTTTAAGAATGGTTGATGCATTACAATTTACTGAAGAACACGGTGAAGCTTGTCCTGCAAACTGGAATTCAGAAAAAGAAGGATTAAAAGCAACGCACGAAGGTGTTGCTGATTATTTATCGAAACACTAACAAAAATCAAATATATTTTTAAAAACTCTCGAATTAATTCGAGAGTTTTTAGTTTTTAACCTAACTTTGAAACTTATAATTATAAAAATTTATTATGGCTAAAATAACATTAAAAGGAAATCCATTTAAAACTGTAGGTAATTTACCTAAACTAGGTAAAAAAGCTCCAAAATTCTCATTAATAAAAGCTGATTTATCAAAAGCAAAATTAAAAGATTTTAAAGGGTCTAAATTAATTTTAAATATATTCCCTAGTTTAGATACAGGTACTTGTGCAGCTTCAGTTAGAAGATTTAATGAAGAAGCAAGTAAATTAGAAAACACAAAAGTATTGTGTATTTCAAGAGATTTACCGTTTGCTCAAGCTCGTTTTTGTGGTGCTGAAGGATTAGAAAATGTTATTACTTTATCAGATTTTTCTAAAGGTAAATTTGGAAAATCTTATGGATTAACAATTAAAGATGGACCATTAGCTAACTTGCATTCTAGAGCAATTGTAATTTTAAATGAAGAAGGAGAAGTAACTTACACTGAACAAGTTTCTGAAATTGTTGATGAACCTAATTACGAAGCAGCTTTAAAAGCACTTTAACTTATGAATACTGAAAGTAATTTTTTAATGAACCGCATTAAATCTGTAAAGTATGCAGCTAAAGGGTTTTGGATTTTAATTACTTCTGAAAATAGTATTATTGCACAAGTTATTATTGGTGTTCTTATGACCATTTTTGGCTTTATAATGCATATTTCTGCTACCGAATGGATGTTCCAAATTTTTTCTATTGGACTAGTTTTGGTAGCAGAATCATTAAATACGGGAATTGAAAAACTTGCCGACTTTATTCATCCTGATTATCATAAACAAATAGGTAGAGTTAAAGATATTTCTGCTGGCGCTGCCTTTTTTGCTGCAATATTTGCTGTAATTATTGGTTTAATTATCTACATTCCTAAATTTACCTAGGAATTTAATCTCAATCACATAAATTTTATATTTTTGTGAGACACTAAAGTAAATGGCAAAAAAAAGTAAAACAACTACAAAAGCAGCAACAAAAAAGCGTTTAAAAAAAACAAACTCCTTTTTTGAAAGTAGACAAACCCAAACTATAATTGGTTTGTTTATAGCCTTGTTTTCTATATTCTTATTTACCTCATTTATATCATACTTATTTAATTGGCAACAAGATCAAAGTCAGCTTTCAAATTTTACTGATAAAAACACTTCAGTAAAAAATTTATTAGGTAAAATTGGTGCAAGTATTAGTCATTTTTTTATTTATAAAAACTTTGGAATTGCTGCATTGTACTTACCTATTCTATTATTTTTATCGGGTGTTTCAATCACTTTCAAAGGAAGTGCAAAAAATGTTAGAAAAAACTGGGTTTGGGGTATTTTAGGAATTATTTTGTTTTCAATTACATTTGGTTTTTTTGCACATAAAAACTCATTATTAGCAGGAGTAATTGGTTTTGAATTAAATATTTATTTACAACAATTTTTAGGAAAAACTGGGTTAATTTTAGCAATCACCTTTTTATTTGCATCCTACTTAGTTATTCGTTTTAAGTTTACACCTGAAGCAATTAAAAACAGTTTACCTTCTTTCAAAAAAAAGAAAACTTCAGAAATTAATAGTGTTGAAGAAAGTTCATCAACTGAAACAAAGGCTACTTTTGATTTACCACTTGAAACAAAACTTCCTTCTGAAGAAATAATTAATGAACCTAAATTAAAAACTATACCTGCTGATAAAGATGAGATTATTGATGTTTCAATTGATGTAGATAAAATTATTGATGAAAATCATGTGAACGAAAATTTATCTGATAAATTAGTAGCTGATTTTGGTGAATTTGATCCAACATTAGAGTTAAGTAATTATAAATTTCCAACACTAAATTTATTAAGAGATTATAACGAAAGTATTTCTGTAGATCAAGAAGAATTAGAACTACATAAAAATAGAATTGTTGAAACTTTAAATAACTATAATATAGGGATTGACCGTATAAAAGCTACAGTTGGACCAACAGTTACATTATATGAAATTGTTCCAGAAGCAGGTATTAGAATTTCAAAAATTAAAAATTTAGAAGATGACATTGCCTTATCGCTGTCGGCAATGGGAATTAGAATTATTGCTCCAATTCCGGGTAAAGGTACTATTGGTATTGAAGTTCCAAATAAAAACCCTACAATGGTTTCAATGAAATCGGTTATTTCTTCAACCAAATTTCAGAAATCAGAAATGGAATTACCTATTGCTTTAGGTAAAACAATCTCAAACGAAACTTTTGTAATAGACCTAGCAAAAATGCCTCATTTATTAATGGCAGGTGCAACAGGTCAAGGAAAATCGGTTGGTTTAAATGCTGTATTAACTTCATTATTATATAAAAAACACCCAGCTGAAGTTAAATTTGTATTAGTTGATCCTAAAAAGGTTGAATTAACATTATTCAATAAAATTGAACGTCATTATTTAGCAAAATTGCCAGATACTGAAGAAGCAATAATTACAGATACTACAAAAGTTGTAAATACTTTAAATTCATTATGTCTTGAAATGGATGCACGTTATGATTTGTTAAAATTAGCAATGGTGCGTAATATTAAAGAGTACAATGTAAAATTTAAAGCTCGAAAATTAAATCCAAATGATGGACACAAATTTTTACCATACATTGTATTAGTTATTGATGAATTTGCTGATTTAATAATGACCGCCGGTAAAGAAATTGAAACTCCAATTGCACGTTTAGCACAACTAGCAAGAGCTATTGGTATTCATTTAATTGTTGCAACTCAGCGTCCATCTGTAAATGTAATTACAGGTATTATTAAAGCAAATTTCCCTGCAAGAGCAGCTTTTAGAGTAACCTCAAAAATAGATTCAAGAACTATACTTGATGGTCAAGGTGCTGACCAATTAATTGGTAGAGGTGATATGCTTTTTTCAGGAGGAAATGATGTAATTCGTTTACAATGTGCTTTTGTAGATACACCTGAAATTGAAAAAATAACCGATTTTATTGGTTCACAAAGAGCTTACCCTGATGCTTACTTATTACCTGAATATAGCGGTGAAGAAGTTGGCACAAGTCTTGATATAAATATTAGCGAAAGAGATGTATTGTTTAGAGATGCTGCACTTGTAATAGTTCATGCGCAACAAGGATCTGCTTCTTTGTTACAACGAAAATTAAAATTAGGTTATAATAGAGCCGGTAGATTAATTGACCAATTAGAAGCAGCTGGTATTGTTGGACAATTTGAAGGAAGCAAAGCCAGACAAGTATTAGTGCCTGATGAAATGGCTTTAAATCAATTATTAGATAACGAACCAACATAGTTTAAAAGAACGTGATAGAATGAAAAAACTAGTCTTATTTTTAACAGTACTTTTTTTAAGTATTTCAACTTATAGTCAAAATTCAAACGAAGCCAAAAGCTTGTTAGATGAAGTGGCAAATAAAGTTGAAACTTATAAAAACATATATATTGAATTTAATCATAAATTTGATAATTCAGAAGCTGAAATTCACCAAGAAACAAGAGGTAGTGTTACTTTAAAAGGGGATTTGTACCACCTAAATTATATGGGTACCGAACAACTTTTTGATGGCAACAAAGTTTATTTAATTATTCATGAAGATGAAGAAATTATTATCCAAAAACCTTCAGAAAACGAAGAAGAAACATTAACACCTTCAAAAATGTTTTCGTTTTATAAAAATGGTTACACCTACAAAATGGGTGAATTAAAAAATATAAAAGGTATTAAAATACAATATGTAAAGCTAACACCTATTGATAGCAATTCTGAAATTATTAGCGTACTTATTGGAATAGACATTAAAACTAAACATATTTATAATGTAATTGAAACTGGCGCAAACAGTACTATTACAACACTTGAAGTAAGAACTTTCAAAACAAATCAACCTATATCAGAAAAGCTTTTTATCTTTGACACACCAAAATACAGAGATCAAAAAAAATACACCATTTCTGAACCAAAATAATAGTGTTGAAAATATTTGACAAATACATTTTAAAAAGTTTTATAGAACCTTTGTTGGCTACATTTTTTGTAGTGCTTTTTGTTTTAGTTATGCAATCACTTTGGCTAGCTTTTGATGAAATTGCAGGAAAGGGAATTGACATATTTTTTATACTTAAATTTTTAGGCTATTTAGCGCTAATGCTTACACCTACAGCATTACCAATAGGTATATTATTATCATCAATAATGGCTATGGGTAACTTGTCTGAAAACTATGAAATGGCTGCAATTAAATCGGCTGGTATTTCATTAAAAAGAGTGATAAGACCATTAATTATTTTAACATTATTTATAAGCGCATTAAACTTTGTATTTCTAAATAATATATATCCTTGGGCTACATTAAAGCAAAAGAATTTATATTTAAATATGAAAAAGAAAAAACCAGCTTTAGCGTTGGTTCCAGGTGCTTTTAATACTGAAATACCTGGGTATAGTATAAAGTTTGAAGAAAAATACGGTGAAGAAGAAAATTTACTAAAAAATGTTCAAATATCAGATTTAAGTGCTGCCAAAGGAAAAATAAAAGTAATTACGGCCGAAAAAGGAATAATTTCTACCAGTGAAGGTAGTAAATACATGACTTTAACTTTAGAAAACGGTAATTACTATGAAGAGCATGTAACCAAATCTATGAAGCCAGATGAAAGAGCTAAAATGCCAGCTTCTAATGCAACTTTTAAAAAATACACTATAAATATTGATATTTCTTCTTTTAGTGATGACGATAAGTTAGACGATGAAAGAGTAAAATCCCATCATGGAATGTTAAGTATTGTTCAGCTAGATTCTACTTCTAGAAAAACAAAAGAAAACTACGATGTGTATGTAGCTAATAGAGCTAGTTATTTTTACAACATTATAGAAGCTAAAAAGTTATATAAATATCATGATTCATTAATTGATGATAAATTAGATGCAGATATACTTCAAAATTTTAATACTAAAAATAAAACTATTGTTTTAAACGAATCTCTACAGCTCCTAAAAAGAACTATTGACCGCAATGGAAGTCAGAAAAAGGGATTTAAAGACAAGAGAAAATTATTGAATCTCTATGACCATGAAATTAGTTACAGAATTTCATTTGCTCTAGCTTGTTTAGTTCTATTCTTTATTGGTGCCCCATTAGGTTCAATTGTTAGAAAAGGAGGTTTTGGGTTACCAATGATATTAGCCATTTCTGTATTTGTAATCTACTTTTTCATATCAAAATTAGGTGGTAACTTATCTGAAGAAAGTGTAATTTCAGCTTTATTTGGGAGTTGGCTCTCAACCTTAATTTTATTGCCTTTTGGCATTTTACTAACAAGAAGAGCAACAAAAGGAATGGGTATTTTTAACATAGATTCCGTATTTTCAAATTTTCAAAAATTTTTTAAAAGGTTTATCAAAACAACCAACAACACATAAAATGAAAAGTAATACAAATAACATTCAACTAAATACAATTCAAGAAGCCATTGAAGACATTAAAAATGGTAAAATGATTATTGTTGTTGATGATGAAGATAGAGAAAACGAAGGCGATTTTATTGCAGCTGCTGAATGTGTTACACCTGAAATGATTAATTTCATGGCAAAACACGGTAGAGGTTTAATTTGCGCTCCTTTAACTGAAACTCGTTGTGAAGAATTAGATTTACCACTTATGGTAAATAAAAATACGGTATTGCATAATACACAATTTACTGTTTCTATAGATTTAATTGGTAATGGTTGTACTACTGGTATTTCAGCTCAAGACAGATCAAAAACAATAAAAGCTTTAACTTCAAAAAGTACAAAACCTGATGATTTTGGAAGACCTGGTCATATTTTTCCTTTAAGAGCAAAAGAAGGTGGTGTTTTAAGAAGAACTGGGCATACAGAAGCTTCAATAGATTTAGCACGATTAGCTGGTTTTCAACCATCGGGTATTTTGGTTGAAATTTTAAATGAAGATGGTACAATGGCTCGTTTGCCACAATTATTAGAAGTTGCTAAAAAGTTTGATTTAAAAATTATTTCAATTGAAGCTTTAGTTGCGTATCGTATGAAATATGATTCGCTAATTTATAAAGTTGAAGATTTTACCATGCAAACTCGTTTTGGTGAATTTAGATTAAGAGCCTATAAACAAACCACAAATAATCAAGTTCATTTAGCCTTAACAAAAGGTTCTTGGAGTGAAGATGAATCAGTGATGGTTCGTGTAAACTCATCATTAATTAATAATGATATTATTAGACTTTTAACCAATAAACCTGATGATACTTTCTCTAAAATTTTTAAAATGATTGATGAAGAAGGCAAAGGTGCAGTTGTATTTATTAGTCAAGAAAACCAATCTTTTAACTTAATAAATCGTTTATCACTTTTAAAAGAAGCTCAAAAAGAAACAGAAAATAAAGTCCCACAAATAAAACCAGATGATAAAGATTTTGGTATTGGCGCACAAATTTTACACGATTTAGAAATTAGTAAAATTAAAGTTTTGTCAAATGCATCATCAGTTACTAAACGAATTGGTATGACTGGTTACGGACTTGAAATTGTTGAATATTTGAATTATTAATTAGCAAATTTTAAAATGAAACGGGTTTTTTTACTAAGCTTTTTAGCCTTCTTACTTGTTTCATGTAAAAAAAACAGTGCAGAAATTAAACAAACTAATAACCAAATTTTAAAAACGTTTAATAGTTTTGAAATTAAAGGAACGTTAGAGAATTTTTACCCTGAAAAAGTTTATTTAAACAAAATAATTGGAGATTCTTTTTATGAAATAGATTCTAGTATTATTGAAAATAATAATTTTTTATTTAAAGGAATTGTAGATTTTCCAGAACGATTTGCCTTAACTTATCAAAATTATTCTTCCGCATCAATTTTAATTATTGAAAATACATCTTTTAATGTTTTTATAAGTTCAGATGCTATAAATGACCCATTAATAAATGGCTCTCAACTTAATAATGAATTAAACGAATATAAAATAGCTTCTAAAAATATTTTTAAAAAAATAGATTATTTATTTCCTCAATTTCAAAAAGCAAGGCTTGAAAATGACGCTAATGAATTGAAGAAAATTGGAAGTGAAATAAAAAATATTGAAACAGATTTTACTAAATTCAGTTATAATTTTATATTTAAACACAAAAACTCATATGTATCAGCAATGATATTGAGGGATCTTTTAAAATCAACAACTGTTGATACTCTTCAGATTAAAGAAACGTATAAAACACTATCATTAGAAGTTAAAAATTCTCCTGACGCACAATTAGTAGCTTCATTTTTAGATTTACATTAAAAAACTAAAATCGGTTTCAGACGGCAATTCTAAAGCTGCCTTATTTTGCTGAAATAAACGAGCGTTAAAACCTCCTTTTAAAGTTATTTTATTTCCTTTAAACAACAACCAACTTCCTTCTCTTAAGCCTAAAACGGGTGTTTTATTTATAGTATGATATTCATTAATACGGGTTTCTCTTGTTTCACCCATATGTGTAGAATTTGTATCTGGATCTAAATAATGACAATTCAAATTAAAATTTAAAAACTTAAATGTATCAAAACTTGGCGGATATATTATAGGCATATCATTCGTGTTTTGCATAGTTACACCAGTAATAACACTCCCTGCACTTGTTCCAAAATATGGCACACCATTTTCAACAACATTTTTTATTGTTGATATTAGTTTATTAGCATACAGCTGTTTTGTTAACAAGAAAGTATTACCACCACCAACAAAAATTGCCTTTGCAAGATTAACTGCTTCAATTGGGTTTTTAAATTGATGAATGCCTTTTAATTTAATATTAATTTTTTCAAATCCGCTTTGTGCTCTGCTTGTATACTCGTCATGTGTAAGTCCGCTTGGTCTTGCGTACGGAATAAATAAAATTTCTTGAATTCCTTTAAAAAAAACTGATAGTTCAGGTAACATATATTCTAAATATCCTTTTCCATGAACCGTTGAAGTGCTTGCTATAAATAGTTTTTTCATTAAAATTAAGTTTTATCAAATATACAAATTTTCAATCTTTAACATAAGTTTACCAATACATTAATACAGTTTTAAGATTTCAATATCGTAATTTGTTTTAATGAATTTAAGATTAACCAACTTACTTCTTTTGCTATGAAATTAAAAATTCTATATTTTGTTTTAGTATTTATATTCTTAAAAACAAACGCTCAACAACAAAGAATACAACTTGAAGGAACTGTAAAATACAATTCCATGTATTTACCTGATATTAATATCTCAAATAAAATGACACTCTTAGGTGGAGCCAGTGATAAAAATGGGAGTTTTACCATTTTAGCCATGGAAGGTGATTCTATTTTATTTTCATCACTTGTATACACAAATAGAAATATTATAATTTCAAAAACGCATTTAAAATCTAAAAAAATAACAATTTATTTAGAACCCGATTATTATCAGTTAGAAGAAGTAATGTTAGCAAAAAAAATATTTTTAGATTGGAGCAAAGCAGCAGTTACCAAAGGTACAATTCTTCGCACTGATAAAATTTCAAATAACAAACCACCAAATGCACGTAAATTAACCGACCCAAATGCTAATGCTGGTGGCTTAAACCCAATTGCTTTATTTATGATGCTAACAAAAAAATCTCGTTTAAAAAGAAAAGCAAGAAAGTTAGATCAAAAACTAGAACTTGAAAAAAGTAAAAAGCTTAGAGCTGAATTTTCTACTAAAATTAAAAATGAATATGATGCAACTTTTTTTAGCGACGTATTACATATTTCCGTAGAGAATATCTATTTATTTTTAGATTATTGTGAAGGAAATGGTTTGCTAGATTTCTATAAAAGTGAAGAAATTGTTATTAAAAACTTCTTAATAAAACAATCTAAAGAGTTTAAATTAATTCAGAAATAATAATTTACATTAAATATGTGTCCTTTAAAATGCTTTTTGTTTATTAGCCATAAAATAAATTTGAATGAATCTTAGAAAATATTTATATATCCTTTTTTTTATTCCGTTAGTTGCATTTACTATGCACAAATACTACATAAGTTTATGTGAAATTGAACATAATGAAGAACAAAATACGCTTCAGATAACAGTTGGTCTTTTTATTGATGATCTTGAGTTTACACTTAATAAAAATCATAAAAAAACACTTAACCTAGCAACAAAACAAGAAGTTGAAAATATTGACGAATATTATCAATCATATCTAAACAAACACTTTAAAATTACAGTAAATAATAGCTTAAAACCTTATATATATATTGGAAAAGAATATGATGATGATATTGTTCGTTTTTACTTAGAAATAACCAATATTGAGAAAATAAAATCTATAGAAATTATTAATAATTTCCTTTTTAAAGATTTTAAAGATCAACAAAATATTGTTAAAATAAAAGCAAACAAAATTCATAAAACATTTTATTTAACAGCTAAAAATGATAAAGGTTTGTTAAATTTTTAAGCAACTACACTTTATCTTACTTAAAATAATTAATTTTCAAAACATTTTTCACAAATTAACTACCCATGAAAAAAATATTCATTTTAGCAATTTCAATTGCATGCATATCAACATCGTTTTATGCCCAAGAAGTAAAACCAGGACAAAAATCACATTACAATACTAGTAAATTTAAGCAGCTAAAAGACAAGTTGCCAACACCAAACAAACAGCACACTGCTTCTGGTGCTCCTGGTTATGAATACACCCAGCAACAAGTTGATTATAGAATGAACATTATTTTAGATGAAAAAAATAATAAACTTTTTGGTGAAGAAACTATTACATATCACAATAATTCTAAAGATAATTTAGACTATTTATGGGTGCAACTAGATCAAAATATGCGTGCTCCAAATTCAAAAACTAACGAAATAAAAGGTGGTGGCCCAGATGCTTTATATTCTCCTTCAAAATTTACAAAACAATTTATGGGAAAACCTTTTCAAGGAGGTTTTAATATTGAATATATTACAGATGCTTCAGGTAATGACTTACATTATATGATAAACAACACTATGATGCGTGTTGATTTAACTATACCTTTAGCTTCAGGTGAAAAATTTATATTCAATATAAAATGGTGGTATAATATTAACGATTACACATCAATAAGAGGTAGATCTGGTTACGAACCATTTCCTGATGGAAATAACTTATACATTATTGCTCAATTTTTCCCTCGTTTAGCGGTGTATAATAACGTTGAAGGATGGCAGAATATGCAGTTTTGGGGACGAAGTGAGTTTGCTTTAGAATTTGGAAATTATGAAGTTTCAATTACAACACCTAAAGATCATATTTTAAATGGAACTGGTGTAATTCAAAACCCTAAAGATGTATTTACAAACAAACAATATAAAAGGTACGTTGAAGCAAACACTTCTTATAATAATCCTGTATTTATTGTAACTCCTGAAGAAGCACTTGAAGCAGAAAAAGGGCAATCTAATAAAACAAAAACTTGGAAAATATATGCTGAAAATGTTCGTGATTTTGCATTTGCAAGTTCGCGTAAATTAATTTGGGACGCTATGGCTGTTAAATTAAATGATAAAACTGTAATGGCATATTCATTATATCCTAATGAGGGAAATCCGCTTTGGGAAGAACATTCAACAAGAGTTGTAGCTAATACTTTAAAAATCTATTCAGAACATACATTTGATTATCCATATCCGCATGCAACATCGGTTAATGCAAAACGTCAAGGAATGGAATATCCTATGATTTGCTGGAATTATGGAAGGCCAAATACAAATGGAAAATATTCTGAAAGAACAAAAAAAGGTATGATTGGTGTTGTAACGCATGAAGTTGGTCATAACTTTTTTCCTATGATTGTAAATTCAGATGAACGTCAATGGACTTGGATGGATGAAGGTTTAAATTCTTTTATTGAAATTTTAGCTGAATACAAATACGATTCAGAATTATTCCCAATGAAAAGCACCGCTAAAGATATTACTAGATATATGTCTGGAGATCAAAGTAAACTTTCCCCAATTATGTCTCAAGGTGGTACAGTTTTAAATTTCGGATCAAATGCTTATGCAAAACCTGCTGCTGCTTTATATATTTTAAGACAAACCATTATGGGACCTGAGCTATTTGACTACGCTTTTAAAACGTATTCAAAACGCTGGGCTTTTAAACATCCTACTCCTGCAGATTTTTTTAGAACTATGGAAGATGCTTCTGCAATGGATTTAGATTGGTTTTGGAGAGGTTGGTTTTATACTACTGGAAATACTGATATTGGTATAAAAGAAGTTAAAAAATTCTATGTAACAGATAAACCAACTGAACGTGCTAAAAACATGGCAAAAGCTTACGGAATTACTGTGGATCAATTACCACCTTCTTTATATTTAGTTTCTGAAGACAGCAAAGAATTCAATAAAAATTTGAAAAAGAAAAAACCTGAGGATTACAATTTATTAAGCGATTATGTTGAACAAAACTTTACTTCAGAAGAAAAAGCTACGTTAAAGGCTCCTAAATATTTTTATGAATTAGTTTTTGAAAAACCAGGTGATTTAGTAATGCCAATTATTGTTGAATTTGAATACGAAGATGGCACCAAAGAACGTAAGCAATATCCGGCTGAAATTTGGAGTTTGAATGATAATGAAGTAACAAAAGTCTTCCCATCAAGCAAAGCAATTTCAAAGATTACTGTAGATCCTGATGAACAAACTGCTGATGTAGATTTAACAAACAACAGCTGGCCAAAAAATAAAGAAAATAAGTTTGAGCAATTTAAACGAAACCAAATTAAAGGATAAAAAGTATGACCACTCATTTTGAGTGGTTTTTTCTTTTATAAAATATTACTTACTTTAGAAATCTTAAAAATTAATTAAAACACTTATGAAAAAAATAATATACATTTTAATATCTCTGTTATTTTTAGTTAATATAACTATTGCTCAAGAAGTTGAAAGACAAAAAGGGCATTATAATACCAGTAAATTTAAACAACTTAGCGAAGAACTACCTACTCCCAACAGTCAACACACTGCTTCCGGAGCCCCAGGTTATGAATACACGCAACAACAAGTTGATTATAAAATGGATATTATTTTAGATGATGATAACCAACGGATTTATGGAGAAGAAACTATTACATATCATAATAATTCAACAGATAATTTAGAGTATTTATGGATACAACTAGATCAAAATATGCGTGCTTCAGATTCAAAAACAAACGATATACAAGGTAGTGGTGCAAGTGTATTATACTCTCCTTCAAAGTTTTCAGAAACTTTTATAGAAGACCCTTTTGATGGTGGTTTTAAAATTGAATATGTAAAAAATATTGATGATAGTGATGCATCGTATATAATCAATCAAACAATGATGCGTTTAAATTTAGATGAACCTTTAGTATCAGGCGCAACACATTCGTTTAAAATTAAATGGTGGTATAATATAAACAATCATGTAAGTCAAGGTGGCCGTTCTGGTTTTGAACATTTTCCTTTAGATGGAAACAATAGTTATGTTATTGCTCAATTTTTTCCAAGATTATGTGTGTATGATAATGTTGATGGTTGGCAAAATATGCAGTTTTGGGGACGTAGTGAATTTGCTTTAGAGTTTGGAAATTATGAAGTTTCCATAACTACACCAGCTGATCATATGTTAGGTGCAACAGGTATTCTTACCAATGAAGAAGAAGTTTTAACTAACACACAACAAAAAAGATTAGCTGAAGCAAGAGAAAACTTCAGCGACCCTGTTATTATTGTGACTCAAGATGAAGCAATAAAAGCTGAAAAAAATAAATCTAAAGAAACTAAAACTTGGAAATTCTTTGCCGAAAATGTTAGAGATTATGCCTTTGCCTCATCAAGAAAATTTATTTGGGATGCTATGGCAGTTGATATTAGTGGTAGAACAGTAATGGCCTATTCTTATTATTCAAAAGAAGCAAACCCGTTATATGGTGATCACTCTACAAGAGCTACAGCTCAAACTTTAATTACGTATTCAAAACACACAATTGATTATCCATATCACAAAGCTATCTCAGTTGATGGGCAAATGGGTATGGAATACCCACAAATTTGTTTCAACCCTGGTAGACCAAACCCTGATGGAACATATTCTGACAGAACAAAATATAGAATGATTGGTGTAACTATTCATGAAGTTGGTCATAATTTTTTTCCTATGATTATTAATTCTGATGAGCGCCAATGGACTTGGATGGATGAAGGGTTAAATTCTTTTGTACAAATATTAGCTCAAATTGAATATGAGGATGGTTATCCACTTAGCAGAGGATTGCCTAAAAATATTGTTGGATATATGAAAGGTGATCAATCAAAAATTGTCCCAATAATGACTCAAGGAGATCATCTTTACCAATTTGGAAATAATGCCTATGCGAAACCCGCTGCAGGTCTATGGATGCTAAGAAGCACAATTATGGGTCCTGAACTTTTTGATTACGCTTTTAAAACGTATGCAAAACGTTGGGCTTTTAAACACCCTACTCCTGCTGATTTTTTTAGAACTATGGAAGATGC
>NZ_WTAR01000083.1 GCF_013139515.1 Lutibacter sp. | reverse complement strand
ATTGAGATGCTTTTTGCGGTCTGGACGGGACTCGAACCCGCGACCCCCTGCGTGACAGGCAGGTATTCTAACCAGCTGAACTACCAGACCGTTGCTCTTAGCGGATGCAAATATAGTAGTGTTTTTTATATCTACAAAGCTTTTTTGAGAATTTTTACAAAAATCTTTTTCTACTAATTAAATATGAAATTAATATTTGATGAAAGCCTTTTTTAATATCAACAGCAACATAATCTATTTTATACTGCATGCATTTCATTTTCAAATCATTGAAATATTTTTCAACCTCAATTTTATACTGTTTTTTAACTGAGGAAGCATATAAATTTATTTCTTCTCCAGTTTCAACATCCACAAATTTCTTAGGAGAATTTTCAAAATCAAAATCTAATTCTAGTTTTCCATCATAGGTATGAAATAAAACTACTTCGTGTTTATTATATTTTAAATGACGTAATGCTTCAAATAACTCATTTTCATTCTTCGTAGTTTGAAACATATCAGTAAACAAAAAGATTAACGATCGTCTATGAAGTTTTTCGGCTATTTCATGTAAAACTGCATATGTTTCTGTTGATGATTTAGATTGTTGTTGTAACAAATTTTCTAAATAACTCAACAACATTCTTCTATGCCTATCACTTCCTTTTGCTGGTGCATAATACTCGTTCCTATCGCTATAAATACTTAAACCTACAGCATCGCGCTGGCGTTTTAATAGCTCCATTAAAGCTGCGGAAGCTATTGCAGAAAAGCCAATTTTTGTTAAATTATCTAATGAAGGGTTTTTAACAATTGGATAATGCATAGATGCGGAATTATCAACTATTAAATGACATCGTAAATTAGTTTCTTCTTCGTAACGTTTAACAAATAATTTTTTAGTTTTTGCATATAATTTCCAATCTATATGACGTGTACTTTCACCTTTATTATACAGTCTATGTTCAGCAAATTCAACTGAAAAACCATGAAACGGACTCTTATGCATTCCTGTAATAAAACCTTCAACAACTTGATTTGCTAACAATTCAAGACTGTTTAATTCTGAAATATTTTTTACAGTTAAAGGAGTCATTTGTATTTTTTGATAATGGTAAATATACTATTTTAAACAAAAAGGCCTGACAAATATGTCAAGCCTTTTTAAATACTATTTTTAGATTACATTTTATAAATGTGCATCAATTTTTTGAGCGTAAGTAGCTTTTGGTGCTACACCAACTTGCTTTTCAACAACTTCACCATTTTTAAACACCAACACTGTAGGAATATTTCTAACTCCATATTTAGCTGCAAATTCTTGATTTGCATCAACATCAACTTTACCAATTACTGCTTTTCCATCATATTCAGTAGTTAATTGATCCATAATTGGAGCAACCATTCTACAAGGTCCACACCATGCTGCCCAAAAATCAACCATTACTGGTTTATCTGATTTTAAAACTACTTCGTCAAAAGTTGCGTCTGTTATTTCTAATGCCATACTATATTTTTTTAATTATTAATTTCATTATTTACTCATACAAAAGTAAACAAATATTTTACCATTACAATTCAACATTTATTACTTTTCTCTATAAAACTATTAACAAAAGTAATTTTACTTGAAATTTAAAAAACTTTACTTGCTATTGCTTTAATATTGTCTGATTTTCCCATTGAATAAAAATGAACCACAGGTACTCCTTTAGCAATTAATTCTTTAGACTGTTTTATTGCCCACTCAACACCAACCTGACGTACTTGTTTATTTTCTTTACATTTTTCAACTTCAGTAATCAACTCTTCTGGAACATCCAATCTAAAAACTTGTGGTAAAATTTGTAAATGGCGTTTTACAGCAATAGGTTTTATACCTGGAATTATTGGAACTGAAATACCAAAATCTCTAGCCTTTTCTACAAAATCGAAATATTTTTCATTGTCAAAAAACATTTGAGTTACTACGTAATTAGCACCAGCATCTACTTTTTCTTTGAGCCTTTTCAAATCTGAATCTAAACTTGGAGATTCTAAATGTTTCTCTGGATAACCAGCAACACCAATACAAAAATTCGAATTATATGGTGTTTCAATTGTTTCGTGTAAATATTTACCTTGATTTAAATCTTTAATTTGAGCTACCAACTCTGAAGCATAATGATTCCCTTCTTTAGTTGGTGAAAAATATTTTTCATGTTTCATAGCATCTCCACGCAACGCCATAACATTGTCCAACCCTAAATAATGACAATCTACCAACACATATTCTGTTTCTTCTTTGGTAAAACCTCCACATAACACATGCGGAATAGCATCTACATTGTACTTGTGTTTTAACGATGCACAAATACCCACAGTTCCCGGGCGCATTCGAGTGATTTTTTGCTCTAATAAACCATTTTCTTTAGACTTATAGATATACTCCTCTCTAGATGTTGTTACATCAATAAAAGGCGGTTTAAACTCCATTAACGGATCAATATTATTGTACAATTCTTGTATATTTTGACCCTTTTGAGGCGGCACTATTTCAAATGAGAATAGTGTTTTCCCGTTGGCTTGTTTTATATGTTCTGTTACTTTCATAATTTACTCTGCTAAATTAGGATTTAGCCATTTTTTAGCTGTTTCAATATTCATTTCTTTTCTTGAAGCAAAATCCTGCACTTGTTCTTTTGTGATTTTTCCTAATCCGAAATATTTTGCGTTTTCATTCCCAAAATAATATCCAGAAACTGATGCAGCCGGCCACATTGCCAAACTATCTGTCAATTCAACGTCAATAGTTTCTTTCACGCTCAACAATTCCCAAATTGTTTTTTTCTCTGTATGATCTGGACATGCGGGATAACCTGGCGCAGGTCTAATTCCTTTATAACTTTCTTTTATCAACTCTTTATTAGATAAATCTTCTGAAATTGCATAACCCCAATATTCTTTACGTACTTTTTCATGTAAATATTCGGCAAAGGCTTCAGCCAATCTATCTGCCAATGCTTTAATCATAATTGAGTTATAATCATCGTGGTCTTTTTCAAATTCAGCAGCTAATTCAGCTGTTCCAAATCCGGTTGAGACACAAAAAGATCCAATATAATCTTCAATTCCAGTATTTTTTGGCGCAATAAAATCGGATAAAGCAATGGAAGGAATTCCAACTTTCTTTTTTAATTGCTGACGTAAGGTTACAAATTTAACGTTCACATCATTTCTATCTGAATCTGCGTACACTTCAATATCGTCATCAACAGTATTTGCCGGGAAAATTCCAAAAACAGCTTTCGCATTCAGTAATTTCTCATCTAGTATTTTGGCTAATAATAATTTAGCATCATTAAATAAATTGGTTGCTGCATTTCCTACAACTTCATCAGTTAAAATTTCAGGATATTTCCCGTGTAATTCCCACGTTCTAAAAAACGGGCTCCAATCTATATAATCTACTAATTTTGTTAAATCAAAATCTTCAACAACTTGTGTTCCAATAAAATTTGGAGTTGCTATTTTTGTTGAATTCCAATCAATTTTAAATTTATTATTTCTTGCTTCAGCCAACGGTAAATATTCTTTTCGTTTAGAACGATTTAAATATCCTTCCCTAACTTTTACATAATCTGCTTTTATATCACCTATATACTTTTGATTTGTCCTTTTGTTTAATAAATCTCCAACTACGGTAACTGCTCTTGAAGCATCTAACACATAAATTACCGCATTTTTATATTGTGGATCAATTTTTACTGCAGTATGTGCTTTTGAAGTAGTTGCTCCTCCAATTATTAAAGGAACTTTAAAATTTTGACGTTCCATTTCTTTTGCTAAGTATACCATTTCATCTAATGATGGTGTTATTAAACCACTTAACCCAATAACATCCACATTTTCAGCTTTTGCTGTTTCAATTATTTTTTGTGGAGCAACCATCACACCTAAATCTACAATATCATAATTATTGCACGCTAAAACCACACCCACAATATTTTTACCAATATCATGAACATCACCTTTTACAGTTGCTAATAAAATTTTTCCATTCGCCTGGCTTACGCCATTTTTTTCTGCTTCAATATATGGCAATAAATAAGCCACCGCTTTTTTCATTACACGAGCCGATTTTACCACTTGAGGTAAAAACATTTTACCTGAACCAAATAAATCTCCAACAACATTCATTCCAGTCATTAAATTAATTTCAATAACTTCAATGGGCTGTGTAGCTTTTATTCTAGCCTCTTCAACATCTTCAATAATAAATTCATCTAATCCTTTTACCAATGCGTGTGTAATTCTATCTTGTAATGATTTTTCTCTCCAAGACAAATCAATTTTACGCTCTTTTGTTGTACTTACAACGGTTTCTGCAAAATCTAATAAGCGTTCTGTAGCATCACCTCTTCTATCTAAAATTACATCTTCAACACGTTCTAATAAACCTTTTGGAATTTCATCATAGACTTCTAACATTGTTGGGTTTACAATACCAATATTCATTCCTGCTTTTATAGCGTTGTATAAAAATACTGAATGCATTGCTTCACGAACTGAATTATTTCCTCTGAAAGAAAACGATACATTACTAACACCTCCACTTACATTTACATTTGGTAAATTTTCTCGAACCCAACGTGTAGCTTCAATAAAGTCAATAGCATTTCTTTTATGCTCATCCATCCCTGTTGCCACAGGAAATATATTTAAATCGAAAATAATATCTTCTGAAGGAAAGTGGACAATGTCCACCAGTATTTTATAAGATCGTTTTGCTATTTCAATTCTACGCTCATAATTATCTGCTTGTCCAACTTCATCAAAAGCCATAACTATAACAGCGGCTCCATACATTTTTATCTTCTTAGCCTGCTCTATAAATTGTGCTTCACCTTCTTTTAAAGAAATAGAATTCACTACACATTTTCCTTGAGCAACTTGTAAACCAGCTTCAATAATTTCCCATTTTGAGCTATCAATCATAATTGGGACACGTGCAATATCAGGTTCAGCAGCAATTAAATTCATAAAACGAACCATAGATTCCTTACCATCTAATAAACCATCGTCCATATTAATGTCGATAATTTGTGCACCACCATCTACTTGATGACGAGCAATTGCTAATGCCTCATCAAATTTATCTTCTTTTATCAATCGTAAAAACTTACGAGAACCTGCAACATTTGTACGCTCACCAACATTGATGAAATTGCTGTTTTCATTCAAGATTAGAGGTTCTAATCCTGATAGCTTTAAATATTTTTTACCCTCACTCATCATTCAACATTTCTAAATTTATAGGTGTCAACTGCATCAGCAATTGCTTTAATATGTGCTGGTGTTGTACCACAACAACCTCCTATTATATTCACTAAATTTTTATCTAAATAGGTTTTAATTTGACTTGCCATTTGTTCTGGTGTTTCATCGTATTCACCAAAAGCGTTTGGTAAACCTGCATTTGGATGTGCTGAAATTGACAGTTTAGATTTTTGTGCCAATACTTCTAAATGAGGTGTTAACTGACTTGCGCCCAAAGCACAATTAAATCCGATTGATAACAATGGAATGTGTGAAACTGAAATTAAAAATGCTTCGGCTGTTTGACCAGATAAAGTTCTCCC
>NZ_WTAR01000089.1 GCF_013139515.1 Lutibacter sp. | reverse complement strand
GTATCTATTCCATCAAAAACATTTTTATTGACTGGAAAATCACCTTTTAAAAATTCTAAATATTCAGTTTGACTTCCACGTGTTCCGGTACTTCCAAACCCTTGCGATTGATGTTGACTTCTACTTAACGAAGCTATTTCACTATTTGATAATCCTTTATTCACATAATAAGTCCCAATATCAACACTTAACATATTTGTCTTATCAGCTTTGTCAAAATTTTCTTGACTTCCATAAAACCACCACGACGTATTAAAAAGCAATCGTTTTGGTTTCCAAATAGCATCGTTTTTTAAATGAGTTTTATAAGATTCTTCTGAAGCCAAGCCAAATGCCTCATCACTTAACATTGCCGAAGAAGTATGATGACCGTGTGTAGTTCCAGGCGTTCTGTGATTAAAACGGTTGATAATTACATCAGGTTTAAATTTTCTTATTACTGCAACAATATCTTTTAACACTTCCTCTTTATTCCAAATTTCTAATGTCTCATCTGGATGTTTTGAATAACCAAAATCATTAGCTCGAGTAAAAAATTGCTGTCCACCATCAATTCTTCTAGCTGCCAATAATTCTTGAGTTCTAATTACACCCAACAATTCTCTTAATTCTGGACCAATTAAATTTTGTCCACCATCACCTCTCGTTAAGCTTAAATAAGCTGTTTGTGCTTTTACATCATTAGAAAAATAAGAAATTAAACGCGTATTTTCATCATCAGGATGTGCAGCTAGATATAAAACTGTTCCTAAAAAATTAAGTTTTTGAATTGATTGATAAATATCGCCAGAAGTAGGTTTTTTAGGTGACTGAGCAACTACAATAAATGAACAAGAGAGAGATAAGAATACAGCTGAAAGTAGTTTCTTCATATAAAATTTGATTGTTTTAGTGGTAAAACAAATATAAAATTAAAATAACTACTTCAAATTTCTACACTACTAATTAACATAATTATAACTTTTAAAATAGTCTAATTAGTGCTTAAAATTTAGATATTTAAGCCAATAAAAAACTGTTGATAAAAATCTTTTTTATAACAACATTTTTAGAATATATTTGTAATTCATTCCATTAAAAAAATAATAAATGAAACGAGCATGCTAAATTCTATCTTTCCAAAGCGAATGATTTTAAGCGAACTGCATGTGACCTTTAAAAAAAATAAAAAATAAACACATGAAATTTATAGTATCAAGCAGCCAATTATTAAAACAACTTCAAGTTTTAGGTGGCGTTATCAACAATAGTAATACACTTCCTATTTTAGATAATTTTTTATTCGAATTAAATCAAAACGAATTAAAAATTTCGGCTTCGGATTTAGAAACCACTATGATTACAACTATTAATGTTGAATCTGACTCTGAAGGTTCTGTTGCAGTTTCTGCACGTTTATTATTAGATACTTTAAAAACATTACCAAACCAGCCACTAACATTTAAAACTGAAGACAATAATATTGAAATTAGTTCAAGTCAAGGTAAATATGATATGGCTTATTTTGATGGAAGCGAATTTCCTAAAGCTGTTTCAATTGAATCTCCAAGTAACACAGTAATACCTGGTGCAATTTTAGCTACAGCAATTTCAAAAACTATATTTGCAACCGGAAATGATGATTTAAGACCTGTAATGAGCGGTGTTTTCTTTCAGTTTGCAACAGATAGTTTAACTTTTGTTGCTACAGATGCTCATAAATTAGTGAAATATGCAAGAACTGATGTTTTTGCAAATGAAGCTGCTGAATTTATTATGCCTAAAAAACCTTTAACTTTATTAAAAGGAATTTTAGCAGGTTCAGATAGTGATGTAACTATTGAATATAATGATGCAAATGCAAAATTTACGTTTGATAATGTAGTGTTAGTTTGTAGATTAATTGATGGTAAATACCCTAATTATGAAGCTGTAATTCCAAAGGAAAACCCAAATAAGTTAACTGTTGATAGAGGTACATTTTTAAACTCAGTAAAACGTGTATCAATTTTCTCAAGTAAAACTACACACCAAATTCGTTTAAAAATGGCAGGAACTGAATTAAATATTTCTGCTGAAGATGTTGATTACTCTAACAAAGCTGAAGAACGTTTAGTTTGTGAATACCAAGGAGACGATTTACAAATTGGTTTTAACTCTCGTTTTTTATCTGAAATGTTAAGCAATTTAACTTCAAATGAAATTTTAATTGAAATGTCATTACCAAACAGAGCCGGAATTTTAACTCCAATTGATGGTGTTGAAGAAGGTGAATATATTACAATGCTAGTAATGCCTGTGATGTTAAATAGCTAAAATGCTATAAAATATATAAATTAAAATCCGCTACTGCGGATTTTTTTGTATCATTGTTTTAAATTTATTTTATGAATTTTTTAGCACATTTATACCTTTCAAAAAACAATAACAATATTCTTATTGGAAATTTTATTGCTGATGCTGTAAAAGGAAATAAATTTAAAAACTACCCTACTGAAATTAAAGCTGGTATTTTATTGCACAGAGAAATTGATAATTATACTGATACTCACTCAACTGTAAGAAAAAGTAAACGTCGTTTACATGAACGTTACAACCATTATGATGGTGTAATTATTGATATTTTATACGATCACTATTTAGCTAAAAATTGGTCTAATTACTCTGAAATTCCATTAAATGTATATGCAAAAAATGTGTATTCATTTTTAGATAAAAACGTGGATCTTTTTCCTGCTAAAATTCAAAAAATTCTTCCTTACATGATTCAATATAATTGGTTAGAAGCTTACGCTTCAATTGAAGGTATTGAACAAATTTTAAAAGGAATGAACAAACGTACCAAAGGAATTTCAAAAATGGATTTGGCCATTGAAGATTTAAAATTATATTACAACGAGCTGGAAGATGATTTCACTTCCTTTTTTAAAGATTTAGAACAATTCACTGAAGAAAAAACAACATTATTACTTTCAATATGAAAAAACTTATTCCAATAATTACTTTGATATTTTTATTTGTTCAATGCAAAGAAAATTCAACAAAAAACACTCAAAATAATAAAATACTTGGATTTGTAGCTGACAGTGCTATGGTTGTAAGTGCACGCGAAGAAGCCTCAAAAATAGGAGTCGCAATTTTACAAAAAGGCGGAAATGCTTTTGACGCTATGGTTGCAACTGAATTAGCTTTATGTGTCGCTTACCCGTTTGCTGGAAATATTGGAGGTGGTGGTTTTATGGTTTATAGAACAAATGATGGTAAAACTGGTGCGTTAGATTATAGAGAAAAGGCACCTTTAGCAGCTTCAAAAAATATGTATTTAGATGAAAACGGTGATGTTATAAAAGGTAAAAGTACACTTGGATCTATGGCTATTGGAATACCAGGAACTGTTGATGGCTTGTTTAAAGTGCATGAAAAATTTGGAACATTACCAATTTCTGAATTAATTCAGCCTGTAATTGATTTAGCAAATAAAGGTGTTATTGTAACAAAAAAGCAAGAAGATAGATTAGCAAAATACAGACATTTCTTCTCTGAAGTTAACGACACTCAAATTATTTTAGATGCCGAATGGAAAGAAGGTGACACCATAAAATATCTAAACTTAGCTAAAACTTTAGAACGAATTAGAGATAATGGAAGAGATGGTTTTTACAAAGGTAAAACTGCTGAAATGTTGGTAAATTATGTGCAAAAAATAGGCGGTATTATTACCAAAAAAGATTTAGATAACTATGAAGCAAAATGGCGTACACCAATTGAATTTACTTATAAAGATTTAAAAATCACATCTATGTCTCCTCCGTCTAGCGGTGGAATTTGTGATGCTCAAATATTTAAAGCTTTAGAACCTTATGACATTTCAACTTACGGACATAATTCTGTGAAATCAATTCAATTAATTGCTGAAGCTGAAAGAAGAGCTTTTGCTGATAGATCATTTTATTTAGGCGATCCTGATTTTGTACAAATACCTATTGACACATTAATTTCAGCAAGTTACGTTCAAAAAAGAATGGAAGATTTTTCTTGGGATAAAGCAACATTATCTTCAAGCATTTCACATGGAAATATTGCAGGTTATGAAAGTGACGAAACTACGCACTACTCTATTATTGATAGCTACGGAAATGCAATTTCTGCTACCACAACTTTAAATGGTGCTTATGGCTCAAAAGTATATGTTTCTGAAGGTGGATTTATGCTAAACAATGAAATGGACGATTTTAGTTCAAAACCTGGAGAACCAAATATGTTTGGTTTAATTGGTGCTGAAGCAAATTCTATTGAACCTGGAAAACGTATGTTAAGCTCAATGACGCCTACAATTGTAGAAAAAAATAATAAACTATTTATGGCAGTTGGATCACCTGGAGGTTCTACAATTATTACTAGTGTAATGCAAACTATTTTAAACGTATATGAGTTTAATTTTGGAATGCAAGAAGCTGTAGATGCTCCAAGGTTTCACCACCAATGGCTACCAGATGTTGTTACTTTAGAACCTAAAGGTTTTGACAGTATTTTAGTTGAAAAATTAAAAGCAAAAGGCTATAAAATAAATCAAGAAAACTCTAGAATACTTGGAAAAGTAGATGCTATTTTAGTATTACCTAACGGGCAATTAGAAGGTGGAGCAGATTATAGAGGAGATGATAAAGCAGCTGGATTTTAATTATATTTACATATAAAATACGCTTATGAATTCAAATACTATTACCAACGGAATACTAAAAGCTATAGCTATTATTATAGGCGTTTTAATACTACTTTATTTTTTATTTAGTGTTCAAACAATTATAATCTATATCGCAATCGCTGCCGTTATTTCTCTAATTGGAAGTCCTATTATTCGTTTTTTAAAACGGAAATTAAAATTTCCAAATACATTGGCTGTAATTTCAACCATGTTTTTATTTTTAGGGATTTTAAGCGGACTAATAAGTATGTTTATTCCGTTAATTGTTAAGCAAGGTGAAAATTTATCATTATTAAACATTGACCAACTTCAATCTAATATTCAAAATTTATTAAATCAGATAAACGATTATTTTTTAGCCCGTGACATTGATATTTTAAACGAATTAAAACATGCCGATTTATTTAAAAATGTAACAGCCATTCCAAACCTATTAAATTCGATTATTGGAACTGTTGGAAATATTAGTATTGGATTATTTTCAGTAATTTTTATCACGTTCTTTTTTATGAAAGACACACATATTATGGAAAATTCTATTTATGTAATGGTAAGTGATAAAAGTGAAAATAAATTAAAAAAATCGTTAACCACTATTAACAATTTATTGTCTAGATATTTTATTGGTTTGGTTTTTCAAATAACAATATTATTTATAATTTACACATTAACATTGGTTATTTTTGGGATTGAAAATGCAGTGGTTATTGCATTTTTGTGTGCATTACTTAATTTAATTCCCTATGTTGGACCACTAATTGGAGGCTTTATTATGTTATTTTTAAGTATGAGTAGTAACCTTGGTCAAGATTTTCAAACTGAAATTTTACCAACTACTATCTATGTAATGATTGGTTACATAATTGCTCAATTAATAGATAATTTTTTAAGTCAGCCATTAATTTTCTCAAACAGTGTAAAATCGCACCCGCTTGAAATATTTTTAATAATTATGATTGGTGGTGTATTATTTGGAGTTACAGGAATGATAGTTGCTGTACCAACTTATACCGCTATAAAAGTGATTTTAAAAGCATTTCTATCAGACAATAAAATTGTTAAATCATTAACTAAAGATTTATAATTTTAATTTAATTACTACTATTAAAATTACTCTAAACTTGTTAAAATTTGTTTATAATTTCTATTGTTTGGAGCTAAATTAATAAGTAATTTACATGTTTGTTTAGCTTGGTTAGAGAGGTTTAAATTTAACTGCCCAATCAACTTTACATATAATAATTTTTCTGAATTTGGTGCTAGCTTCAACCCTTCATTAATAATGCTAATAGCTTTTTTGTTTTCACCTTCTTTTTGTAAGATTAAAGCATAATTATAAAAGGCGGTTAGGTTTACGGGTTCTTTTTTACAAGCAGCATCTAAAAATTGAATTGCCTTTTTTATATTTCCTGTTTCGTTATATAACAAACCTAGCATATAATAGGAAGATCCAAATTCTGGTTCTTGTTCAATTACTTTTAAATAGAGTTTCTCACACTCCTTAATATTGCCTTGTTGGTAATATAAGAATGCTAAATTCATACGAGACATATTGTAATAATTATCTATTTCAAGTGCTTTCCTATAAGCTTTAATTTCTAAAATAGTATCACCCTTTGTTTGGTGATAAAGTGCAATTTGATGTTGACCAGATGCAAAATCTGAATTCATATCCAATGCTTCTAAATATTCTTTATCAGCCTTCTTAAAATTAGTATGTAAGCCCATGTCTTCTCCAACCATATTAAAATACCGAGCAGCAGTAATTCTTACATTTCTAATAGAATCATTTAAAAGCGGAGCAATATTTTTAGAGTAATGATTATCAACTCCCAACTTTTCTATAGATGCAATCACTTCGCTTCTAACTAACGCTGATGAGTCTTTTAAATAAGCAATCAATTCTTCAATTTCTTTTTTTGAAGTAATTTGATATTGATTAATAGCTGTAGCTCTCGCAATATTTGGGTGCTTTTTATTTGTAAATACCTCTTTAAATCCAATATTATCTTCAAAATAACCTTTTAATAAATGGTCTGAAAAATGGTCAGTACGTTCACTTCCATAATTCTCTTTTACAAATTCACTAGCCCATTTGGCACTTTTATCTTTGTGGCAGGTATTACAAGCGTTTGGTACATTATACTTTACGGTTTGGTCTGGACGTGGCACTCTAAAACTATGATCTCTTCTAAAATCATTTCCCATATAAAATTTTCCGGGCATATGGCAATTAATACATTGAGCGCCTTCAGATTTTTCTTTATGAAAATGATGTTCAGCAGTATTATATTTTGGAACGTGACAATTTAAACAAAGGTCATTACCTGTCTTTTTAAGTTTTAATGAATGCACATCATGACAATCTTTACAAGAAATACCATTGTGATACATTTTACTTTGAATAAAGGAACCGTAAACGTAATCTTCATCTTTAATTTGACCATCTAACTCATAAATTGGATCAATTAATAAACTTGGACTGTAATGATCTAAAAACTCACTAGTATAATCAAACTTTTTTGTGAATTGCGATCTTCTAGAATGACATCTAGCGCATTTATCTACAACTTCTTTTGAAGTCATAAAGTTTGGCATCTCCATTTTTGGTGGTTTTTTCCCTTCAATTTTAGCTTCGTAAAAATTCACATGAGAACTTGAAGGTCCATGGCAAGCTTCACAACTTACATTTATTTCGCTATATGAAGTAGAATATACTTCAGTTTTACTATCGTAATTTTTCTCAAGATTAGTTGAATGACAATCGGCACACATGGTGTTCCATTTCATTGAAGCACCTGTCCAATGCAACCATTCATTATGTTTTATTTCTAAGTTAGGCTGTAAGTGAAACCATTTATTTTTAACTGAATCCCAAGCAGTTAATAAACATTGATACTCGCCATTTGGAAATTGAATAATATATTGTTGCAATGGTGTAAAACCAAATGTATATACTATTTTATAATCATAATATTTCCCATCTGGCCCTTCTGTATTCACATAAAAGTCATTCTCTTTTATAAAGAAATTACTTTTTACATTATTATGAGTAAAACTTACATTGTTGAAATTAGCTAAAATTGTAGTAGAATTTGCAATTTTCATTGCTTGGTCATGGTGTGAATTTTCCCAACTCTCAAACTCTTGTTCATGACAGTTTTTACAACTTTTATTACCTATAAAATTTGACTCTTCTGTAATATTATTTAGAGTACTATAAGTTTCTTTTTCTTTTGTAATACACGAGGTTATTAAAAATATTGAAAAAAGAGATATATAAATTGATTTAGAAAACAACGCATCCCTTTTTAAGATTTTATCCTTCTTCATAGTTCAAATTTACAGATTGTAAATCATTATTTCTTTATATAATTTGGTGAATTTTCAATTAAGATAAACTACCTGTATTAGTCAATCTTAAAGTTATTCCAAAAAAAAACACAAATTAAATATAGTTAAGCATATAAGTTAGGGCTAAAAATAAACAAAATATTTGTTATTTAAAATAAATAAACGTAAATTCGACATTTAAAAATAAATGTATATTTAACACTTATTAAATTTTTCTTGTAAATTAAAAATCACTTTTATGAAAAATCGTTTAATTATATTACTATTCCTTTTCTCTGTTTTAGGTATTAAAGCTGATAATATTAAGAAAGTATTGCTTGACTTTAATGTTGAAAGTTATACTCCTTTAGAGACTACTAACTTATTAATCTCAGAGAATATTTCTATTACTTTTAATTTAGATTTTGCACAACCAATTATTCAATATCCAGATGTATTGATAAATAAAGTATTAGCAAACGACTCTGGTTCTTGGGGAATAACATCTTCAAATACATTAACATTTACGCCTAATTCAGATTGGGCTTTAGGAAGTTTAATTTCCATTAAAATTAATAGTATACAATCTATTAATGGAGATGAATTTAATGGCGTTCAAAGTGAATTTGAATTTATTGTTGATTCTGGAAATGATTATGGAATTGAAGAAATCTTAATACCAACAATAGCAACTAGAGATAATAATGGAACACCACATAATATTCCTTTAAAATTGGTTTTACCAGTTGATAGAGTAAATCCGGTGCCAATTCACTTTTATGTGCATGGTGGAGGTTGGTTAGGCGGAACAGAAACCGACTCTTTTGCTCAAGTAGGACCACAAGCTAATTATTTAGCTAAACATTTAGGAGTAGCTACCATTGGAATAGCTTATCGTTGTTCAGGTTCTAATGGGACTTTTGCTCAAGCTATGGAAGATATTGAGTCAGCTTATCAATGGGTAATTGCAAATGCAGCAACATATAATTTAGATATAAATAATTCATTTTTTGAAGGAGGATCAGCAGGAACACCATTAGCTTCATTAACGGCTCAAATACATGCTGAAGTCAAAGCTTTTGTGGGTTTTAATGGAATATATAATTTTCAAGAAAATATAGGACCATTTGCATTGGGAAATGCTTATGAACAAGAAATTCCATCTACAGCTGCAAACTCAACTTTTTATAATTTAAGAACTACACCTCCAATAACTCTATTAATGCATGGAGATGCAGATACTACAATTGATTATACGCAAAGCACATTATTTGCGCAAAAAATAAATGATAATGGAGGTCAAGCTGAAGTAATTATATATCCAGGTGAAGAGCATGCTTTTTTTAATGCCGCAAAAGATGAGTTTGAAGATACGCTCTATGAATTTGCTAATTTTTTAAAAGAAAATGGATTTGCACAGCTTATAAATAATCCTGATGTTGATGGAGATGGAGTATTAAATACAGCTGATTTGTGCCCAGAAACTCCTGCAGGGGCAACAGTAGATAGTGATGGATGTATTGTATATCCAAATGCAGTAACAATTACAAGAGTTATAGACGGTGTATCTAATGCTGATTGCTCTGGAGCTGCAGCTGGAGGTAGACCTAAAATGATTGAAATGTATGTTAATGGAACGGTTAATTTCACAGGTTGGAATATAGAGGTACAAACTAATGGTGATGTTGGAGGTGTTTGGAATCAAACTATACTTTCAAGCTTAGGGGAATTAACAAATACATTCTTTTATATAATGCATGATGCTGCAGGCTCAAATAAGGTTGTGTTTGAAAACATGTACCCACCAGGCGCTTCTTTACCTCAAAAAATTATAAATATGTGGTTAACAGGAAACGACCCCGTTAGAATAACCGATAATAGCGGAATTGTAATAGATAAATTTGGAGATGGTAGTGATGTGAGTGCGACAGGTGATCATAATAACCCTTGGAATTATGCTGACGGAGTTGCAAAGCGAAATGATGGAAGTGAACCTAATGGAGGTGTTTTTACTGAAAGCAATTGGACTTTTATAAACTGGGCAAGCGACGGTTCTGTCACATGTACAGATATGGCAACAGACATTGAATTTGGTGACTTTTCTACTACAACTTTATCAGTAATAACAAAAAATATAACTGTACAATTAAATACTGATGGATTAGCAACAATAACAACAAATCAAATTGATAACAGTTCAACAGGTGCTGGGGGAATTGCAAGTTACTCATTAGATGTTACTAATTTTACATGTGAAGATACTGGAGAAAATACAGTTAATTTAACAGTTATAGATAATAAAGGCGGTAGCGCTTCAACTACTGCAATAGTTTTAATTGAGGATTCAATAGTTCCAACAGTTTTAACAAAAAACATTACCGTAGAATTAGACGCTGATGGTTTGGCAACAATAACAACTAATCAAATAGACAATGGAGCTACTGATAATTGCTCAATAGCATCATCATCTTTAGATATTACTAGTTTTACTTGTGCTAATATTGGTTCAAATACAGTTACATTAACTGTAAATGACGCAAATGGTAATAGCAATTCTAAAACAGCTACAGTTACAATTGCTGATTCTGAAGCACCAACAGTTTTAACACAAAACATTACGGTAGAGTTAGATGCTGATGGTTTGGCAACAATAACAACAAACCAAATAAATAATAGTTCTACTGATAATTGCTCAATAGCAACATCTTCTTTAGATATTACAAATTTTACTTGTGCTAATATTGGTCCAAATACAGTTAATTTAACAATAAATGATGTAAATGGTAATAGTAGTTCTGCTTCTGCTATAGTAACAATTG
>NZ_WTAR01000081.1 GCF_013139515.1 Lutibacter sp. | reverse complement strand
GGTTTTCATTGCTGTTAGCTTCTTGCGCCATTAAATTTTGTGTCAAAAAAATAAGTACTACAAATAGTGTACTTATTAACTTTGATTTAAAAAAACGCAAATTTCTAATGTTGTTTTTGAGTAATTTTTTCTTCATTTAGTTAGTTTTAATAAAATTTTGGGTGAAAATATTACTATTTATTCAATAATTCTATGATTATGTTCGTTATCTTATACTATAACACATATTGCGTATTTATAAAAAGGATAAAAATTGCTTATTAACTATGAAAATTCATGTACTTATTTCAATACCAAGCAAATAATCGCGTGAACAATTTTGAATCAAATTACTTACGCTACTTAGACTAAAATACTAATTACCAATTGATTTAAAACAACGCTGTTTGACCATCATCATCATTTCCTTCATTTTTTTCATCAGAAGTTATTGAACCATTATCAACCACTTCTTCGTCATTCACTTCAACTTCCTCAATTACAGGAGGTTCATATGGTAAATCCTCTAGCATATTTACTTGCTTTATTTTATCAGTAGTCAATTGATTACCCAATGCTTTAATTCCTTTAATAGCTATAAATTCTTCAAAATTTACTTCAATAGCTTCTAAACTTCTTTTTGAAAATACAACCTCAGCCATAGGCCTATAATCTGTTGTTATAATTTCTAAATGCGATTTTGGATGTTCAGAAATAAAGATTTCTTCTTTATTAGGATTGTCAATCATAAACCTTTTCACAAAATATTTTTCTTTATCTCCATCAAAATAAATAGCTGAAATTGGTTTTTCTGGTGTCCATTTCTCCAACACAATCATATCACTATCAAAATGTGTTGTTAACTCAGGTTTTACAGTTTTAACAAATCCTTTCTGGCTGATAATCAACAACCTATCTTCACCTTTAAATTCACCTAATAAATCACCTCTACCATCAACGTTTAAACGTTGTACAACATCATCAAACCAAATTTTACGAGGTTTTAATGTAGAAACTCCTTCTGATTTAAGTTCGATTTTTTTAATTGAAAATTTCGTAACCGTATTTCCCTTTACGCCTCTTCCTTTAATTGCTAAATCTGAAAAATCTATATCCCATTTCAATTTTTTAACACTTCCAACTGCTCGTAAATTTATAGTAATAGTTTCAGCTTCACCATTAGGGTTTGCTGTAAAATATTGAACAATTGAGGCTTTACTTCCAGCCGTTAAATTATATTCTTTATCACGAGTTACACCTGTTACGTTAAAGCGTTTCATATAACTAGGACCACTTCTTCCATCACGGTAAATCATATTATAAACGGTACGTTTATCGCTCTTTTTAAATACCGCAATATGAAGAATATCTTTCCCTACAAACGTTTTTGCATCTACTTTTGTAATCAACATTACACCGTCTTTTCTAAATACAATTACATCATCAATATCAGCACAATCATCAACGTATTCATCACGTTTTAAAGAAGTTCCAACAAAACCTTCTTCCCTATTTACATACAATTTTGTATTACGCATGACTACTTTTGTAGCCACAATATCATCAAACAAACGGATTTCAGTTTTACGTTCTTTGCCTTTGCCGTATTTGGTTTTTAGATTCTTGAAATAATCAATTGCAAAATCTATTAAATTTGCTAAATGATTTTTTACAACAGCAATTTTATCTTCTAAACTTTCAATAAATTGCTTTGCTTTATCAATATCAAATTTTGATATTTTTTTAATTCTAATTTCTGTTAAACGAACAATATCTTCTTCAGTAATTGCACGTTTTAAATGTTTTATATGAGGTTTTAACCCTTTATCAATAGCTTTAATTACACCTGCCCAAGTTTCTTCTTCTTCAATATCGCGATAAATTCTATTTTCAATAAAAATACGTTCTAATGAAGCAAAATGCCATTGTTCTTCTAACTCGTTTAATTGAATTTCTAACTCTTGCTTTAATAATTCAACTGTAAGGTTTGTAGACAATCTTAAAATTTCAGAAACACCTATAAAAACCGGTTTATTATCTTCAATAACACAACATAATGGCGAAATTGAGTTTTCGCAATTTGTAAATGCGTATAAAGCATCAATGGTTTTATCTGGTGAAATACCAGAAGGTAAATGCACTAAAATTTCAACATTGGCTGCTGTATTGTCTTCTATTTTCTTTATTTTAATTTTCCCCTTTTCATTGGCCTTAAGAATAGAATCTATGAGTGTTGTTGTAGTTGTTCCAAAAGGAATTTCGGTAATTACCAATGTTTTTTTATCTAGTTGAGAAATTTTAGCTCTTACTCTAATTTTTCCACCACGTTTCCCTTCATTATAGTTAGAAACATCAGCAATACCTCCGGTTACAAAATCTGGTATTAATGTAAAACTCTTTCCTCTTAAATGTTTTATTGAAGCGTCAATTAATTCTTTAAAATTATGTGGTAAAATTTTAGTTGAAAGCCCAACTGCAATTCCTTCAGCTCCTTGTGCCAACAACATTGGAAACTTCACAGGTAAATCTATAGGTTCTTTTCTTCTTCCATCATAAGAAGCTTGCCAATTGGTAGTTTTTGGATTGAAAACAACATCTAACGCAAATTTTGATAAACGCGCTTCAATATAACGAGAAGCAGCTGCACGATCACCGGTTAAAATATTACCCCAGTTTCCCTGCATATCAATTAGCAATTCTTTTTGTCCAATTTGAACCATCGCATCAGCAATTGAAGCATCACCGTGTGGGTGATATTGCATGGTATGACCAACAATGTTCGCTACTTTGTTGTAACGACCATCATCCAAATCTTTCATTGAATGTAAAATTCTGCGTTGCACTGGTTTAAAACCATCTCTAATACCTGGTACAGCACGCTCTAAAATAACATAAGAGGCGTAATCTAAAAACCAATCTTTATACATTCCCGTTACCTTGGTAATGGTTTCTTGGTTTCCAAACTCCTCGTTTAATTCTTCGTTGTTTTCTTCTTCTTGCATTTTAGACTTCTTCTACAATATCTAATTCAACTTTTAAATTTTCAATGATAAATTTTTGTCTGTCTGGTGTGTTTTTTCCCATATAGAACTCTAATAATTTATCAATTGACGTTTCTTTATCTAACATTACAGGGTCTAAACGAATATCTTCACCTATAAAATGAACAAATTCATCTGGTGAAATTTCACCTAAACCTTTAAATCGTGTAATTTCTGGTTTTCCTTTTAATTTACTAATTGCATCTTTCCGTTCATCTTCAGAATAACAATAAAAAGTTTGCTTTTTATCTCTAACTCTAAACAAAGGCGTCTCTAAAATATATAAATGTCCTTCTTTAATTAATTCTGGAAAAAACTGTAAGAAAAATGTTATTAATAACAAACGTATGTGCATTCCATCAACATCGGCATCGGTTGCAATAACAATATTATTATAACGAAGGTTTTCCAATCCATCTTCAATATTTAAAGCTGCTTGCAATAAATTAAACTCTTCATTTTCATACACAATTTTTTTGCTCATATTATATGAGTTTAAAGGTTTCCCTTTTAAACTAAAAACTGCTTGCGTATTTACATTTCTAGACTTTGTAATTGATCCACTTGCTGAATCTCCCTCTGTAATGAATAAGGAACTTTCTAAACGATTCTCTTTTTTAAGATCATTTAAATGAACCCGACAATCGCGTAATTTTTTATTGTGTAAATTCGATTTTTTTGCACGTTCACGCGCTAACTTCCGAATTCCAGATAAATCTTTTCGTTCTTTTTCGGCTTGTAAAATTTTCTTTTGAATTTTTTCAGCAGTATCTGGGTTTTTATGCAAATAATTATCCAAATTTGTTTTCACAAAATCGGTGATAAATGTACGAACGGTTGGTAAACCACCACCCATTTCAGTAGATCCTAATTTAGTTTTTGTTTGACTTTCAAAAATAGGTTCCATTACTTTTACACTAATTGCAGAAACAATGGATTTACGTATATCTGAAGCTTCATAATTTTTACCAAAATAATCGCGTATTGTTTTTACAATAGCTTCTCTAAATGCGTTTTGATGTGTTCCTCCTTGCGTTGTATGTTGTCCATTTACAAATGAATGATATTCTTCACTATATTGTGCTTTGCTGTATGTAATTGCTACTTCAATATCTTCAGCTTTTAAGTGAATTATAGGAAATAGCATAAATTCATCAGCAATATTTTCTTCTAATAAATCTTTTAAACCATTTTCTGAAAAATATTTTTCACCATTAAAAACAATTGTTAACCCTGTGTTTAAATACACATAGTTTTTAATCATTTTTACAATGTATTCATTTCTATATTTAAATTTTGAAAAAATTTCTTTGTCTGGAATGAAAGTTACTTTAGTTCCTTTACGTTGTGAAGATTCTTGTGGTTTTTCGTTTAACGTAATATTTCCTGCTGAGAATTCTGCAATTGCCGTTTTATTATCTCTAATAGATTGTACTTTAAAATAAGATGACAAAGCATTCACCGCTTTTGTACCAACTCCATTTAAACCTACCGATTTTTTAAATGCTTTAGAATCATACTTTCCACCTGTATTCATTTTAGAAACAACATCAACTACTTTTCCTAACGGAATACCACGACCATAATCACGAATTGTAACCGTTTCATCTTTAACAGCTACTTCAATGGTTTTCCCAGCGCCCATTACATACTCGTCAATTGAATTGTCTAGAACTTCTTTTATAAGAATATAAATTCCATCATCAGGTGAAGATCCATCACCTAATTTACCAATGTACATTCCTGGCCGCATTCTAATATGCTCTTTCCAGTCGAGTGATCGGATATTGTCCTCAGTATACTTTGTTTGTTCTGCCATTAAATTATATAAAAATTCTTGAAGAGTTGCTAAAGTACTATTTTGACTTAAAATATAAAAAAAAGTCTGTTAAAATAGTTATTAACAGACTTTCAATAAACTAGTTTATACAAATAAGGTAACAAAAACTAACTTCTTGTATTTATAGATATATAAACTATAATTATTTATTATGAGAAATTCAATTATTAGAATATCAACAGTCCTTTTATTAAGTATTCCATTTTTAAGTTGTGAAGCTGATGACCCAGCTACTCCTGCACCAAATGTTTGTGATAATGCTCAAATTTATTCATTATCAACTACAGATCCTTATACTGGACTTACAGATTTAAATTCAAATGGGGCAGATGAAACACTTGCTTGGGCAGCAACAGGAACAATTGTAACTGGTGGATTAGGAGTTGCTATTAATAATTCAAGCACTTCTACTTATAATTTTGACAATGAAAATTATCATTATTACAATTATCAAAGTAAAGAATTTATAAATATAAATTCAAATGCAACATTTAACAATGTTAGTTTAACTGGAGACCTTATCAACTGGAAATATAATGGAATTACGTATATAAGTACATTAGGAAAATATTACATCATAGGTGTAAACGTAACTGGAACTCCTTCTCCAACTGGAACAATCGGTTTATTTGAAGTCCTTAACATAAATACTGGTACTATAGCTACTACTCCAACTATGACAATATCAGGATATTCAGTTTCTTCAGGTATGGAAGTATTATTTTTACAACTTATTTCTGTAGCAACTGATCATAATGATATGGTGTATGTAATATCTGGAAATGATATATTCAGCTTTGATTTAACAAGTGGTACTAGTCTTTTTACAACTCCTTTACCTGGTGCTATTTACGAATATTACGGTTTAGAATATAATGATGCTATTGGTAAATTGAACGCTATTCAGTATTCATATTCGGGGCCATCTTTATTCATTATTGAAATTGATCCAATTTCATTATTAGCAAGTAGTACCTCAGTAAATTTAAATAATTTTATACCAACATTTGTTCCTGATTATTATAGCACCACTTTAAGTTGTGATGAAGACACTTATTTTATTTCAACTAGATCTGCAAATATTGATACTGATTTTTATACTGTTGATATTAGCTTTGGTGCTTCTATGATTGCTTCTGCTGGTATAACTAATTCAACAATAACAGGTAATTACTATTTTGGTTTAGAAAGTAATGGAAATAACTAATTTTTAGATTTCCAAAAAAAAATCGCCTTTTTTAAGGCGATTTTTAATTTTAATATGAAATACGAATTATACATTAAATCTAAAATGCATCACATCGCCATCTTTTACAATGTATTCTTTTCCTTCAACTCTCATTTTTCCAGCTTCTTTCACTTTAGCTTCGCTTCCGTAAGAAACAAAATCTTCATAAGCAATAACTTCAGCTCTAATAAATCCTTTTTCAAAATCGGTATGAATAACTCCTGCTGCTTGTGGTGCAGTATCTCCAACATTAATAGTCCAAGCTCTAACTTCTTTAACTCCAGCTGTAAAATATGTTTGCTGATTTAGTAACTTATACGCTGCTCTAATTAATACAGATGCTCCTGGCTCTTTTAAACCTAAATCTTCTAAAAATAACTGACGTTCTTCAAAAGAATCTAGCTCTGTAATATCAGCTTCTGTACCAACTGCTAATACTATTACTTCAGCATTTTCATCTTTTACAGCTTCTTTTATAGAGTTTACATAGTCATTTCCTGTAACTGCTGAATTTTCATCAACATTACAAACATACAAAACTGGCTTGTCTGTTATTAATTGTAATGGTGCTATATACTCTTCACGCTCTTTTTCAGTAAAATCAATTGCTCTAACTGAATTAGCAGCTTCTAAACCGTTTTTTGCTTTTTCTAAAACTTCAAATTCTTTTTGAGCTTCTTTATTACCAGTTCTTGCAGTTTTTTTAACTTTTTCAAGTTTTTTATCTAACGTTTCTAAATCTTTTAACTGCAATTCAAAATCAATAGTTTCTTTATCTCTAATAGGATCAATGGTCGTATCAACGTGTATAATATTATCGTTATCAAAACAACGAATTACATGAATAATAGCATCTGTTTCTCTAATATTAGCTAAAAACTGATTTCCTAAACCTTCTCCTTTACTTGCTCCACGAACTAAACCTGCAATATCAACAATATCAACTGTTGCCATTTGCACACGTTCTGGATTTACCAATTCTTCTAATTTTGTAACTCTGCTATCTGGTACGTTTACAACACCAATATTTGGTTCAATAGTACAAAACGGAAAGTTTGCACTTTGCGCCTTTGCATTTGATAAACAATTAAATAACGTTGATTTTCCAACATTTGGTAATCCTACAATTCCTGCCTTCATATTTAAAAAATTTTGCGGTGCAAATATAGTATTTAGTTTTATTAATACTATACAAAGGTTTTGCTAATATTATTTATGTAAAAATTGTTGTTTAGATAGTAATTGCTCTTCTGTTTCATTATGCTCATCATCAGGCACACAACAATCTACAGGGCAAACTGCTGCACATTGTGGCTCGTCATGAAATCCTTTGCATTCAGTACATTTATCTGCAACAATATAATAAACTTCATCATCAATAGGTTCTTGGGTGTCATCTGCAGCAACCTTTTTCCCATTTGGTAAAACTATATTTCCTGAAAGCGTTGTACCATCTGAATATTTCCAATCTTCAGCAGCTTCATAAATAGCATTATTTGGGCATTCTGGTTCACAAGCTCCACAATTAATACATTCATCGGTTATTTTTATTGCCATACTATTATTTAGATTATTTTTGCAAATATAAAATTTAATATAGAATGAATTTAGCCCAAAGAATAGAAGCGTTAGCCAAACTTGGTGAGTTTTTAAAGCAATTTAATACGACTAAAATTGAGAAAATTGATAACTCTGAGTTCAACTCCTTATTTTTTGAAGCTTTTGAAATGCAAATTAACAAAGCTCATGAATTTAATGGTTGGTTTAATAAACCAAATGTGTTAAATGCTTTTGAAAGTTGGGCTGAAGCTTTAACTTTAGAGAACCTGAATAAATGGACTTCAAATTATACATTTAATTCAAATAAAGAACCTAAAACAGTTGCCATAATTATGGCAGGAAATATTCCATTAGTTGGTTTTCATGATTTTTTATCGGTTTTAATTAGTGGTCATAATGTGATTGCGAAGCAATCTTCAAACGATAAACACTTTTTACCATTAATTGCTAAATTTTTAGAACATTACAATCCTGAATTCAAAAATAAAATAACTTTTACTGAAAAAAAATTAACCAATTTTGATGCTGTTATTGCTACAGGAAGTAATAATACCGCACGTTATTTTGAGCATTATTTTGGAAAATACCCTAATATTATTAGAAATAATAGAAATTCTGTAGCCATTTTAACTGGAAAAGAAACCCAAGAAGAATTAGAAGGTTTAGGTGAGGATATTTTTCAATATTTTGGATTAGGTTGTAGAAGTGTTTCCAAAATTTTTGTTCCTAAAAATTATAATTTTGAATCACTTTTTAATGCACTCTATAAATTTAAAGACATTATTAACTACAAAAAATACGAAAATAACTACGATTATAATAAGGCGGTTTACCTCATGAGCTTATTTAAGTTACAAGAAAATGGTTTTATTATGCTAAAAGAAGATGAAAGTTTTGCTTCACCAATCGCAACATTATTTTATGAACATTATGACTCTTTTAATAATTTAACAGAAAAATTAGCGATAGAAAAAGATAAAATTCAATGTGTTGCATGTAACGAAAACGATGTAAATTTTGTGAAATTAGGCCAAACCCAAAACCCTAAATTGTGGGACTACGCTGATGGCATTGACACTCTAGACTTTTTGTTAAATATATAACACATTTTTTCAATAAATACGCATGCTTTATTTCTTTTTTTCCGAAATTTGCTGTTCATACAAATTCTTACTAAAAAGACATGAAAAAACATAATTTTAGTGCAGGTCCAAGTATTTTACCTCAAGAAGTTTTAAAAAAGGCTTCGGAAGCTGTAAACAACTTTAATGGTATTGGTTTATCCTTAATTGAAATATCGCATAGAAGTAAAGAATTTATTGAAGTTATGGAGACTTCAAAAAAACTAGTTAAAGAGCTATTAAATCTTCCTGAAGGCTACTCAGTACTTTTTTTACAAGGTGGTGCAAGTTTAGAATTTTTAATGACAGCATACAACCTTTTAAAAGTTGACGGAAAAGCTGCATATATAGATTCCGGTGCTTGGAGTGCAAAAGCGCTTAAAGAAGCCAAATTTTTAGGCGAAGTAGACGTTATAGCATCATCTAAAGATAAAATATATAATTATATTCCTAAAAATTATACAATTCCTACAAATGCAGATTACGTGCATTATACATCAAACAATACCATTTATGGAACTCAGTTTAAAGAGTTTCCAAAAGGTGAAAGTTTATTGGTTTGCGATATGAGTTCAGATATTTTTTCACGTGTTTTAGACTTTTCGAAATTTGATTTAGTTTATGCTGGTGCTCAAAAAAATATGGGACCTGCAGGTACAACCTTAGTCATTGTTAAAGATGAAATTTTAGGTGAAACTGGTCGTGCAATTCCATCAATGCTTGATTATCAAACTCACATTAGTAAAGACAGTATGTTTAATACACCGCCTGTATTTGCTGTTTACACATCAATGCTAACATTGCAATGGTTAAAAAACTTGGGAGGAGTTTCAGCAATTGAAAAATTAAATAATGAAAAAGCAGCAGCGTTGTATGCTGAAATAGATAGAAATCCACATTTCAAAGGTTTTGCAGAAGTTGAAGATCGTTCTTTAATGAATGTTACTTTCAATCTAACTATTGAAACTCACAAAGACGCATTTAATGCACTTTGTGATGCAGCAAGTATTAGCGGATTAAAAGGTCACAGATCTGTTGGTGGTTACCGCGCAAGTATCTATAACGCAATGTCTATTGAGAGTGTGCAAGTATTAGTAAATGCTATGCAACAATTAGAAAAACAATTAGCATAATTAAAAAATAAGAAAATGAAAGTATTAGCAAATGATGGAATAGCAAATAGTGGTGTTATTACTCTTGAAAAAGCAGGTTTTGAAGTAGATTTAACAACTGTGGCACAAGACCAACTAGTTACCTATATAAACAATAATGAAATTTCAGTGCTACTTGTTAGAAGTGCTACTAAAGTTAGAAAAGATATTATTGACAATTGTTCATCATTAAAAATTATTGGACGTGGTGGTGTTGGAATGGATAATATTGATGTTGACTATGCAAAAAGTAAAGGACTTAGTGTTATAAACACTCCTGCAGCATCTTCACATTCTGTTGCTGAATTAGTTTTTGCTCACTTATTTGGAATGGCTCGTTTTTTACACGATTCAAATAGAAATATGCCTTTAGAAGGAGATTCTAAATTTAAACAATTTAAAAAGTCGTATGCTAAAGGAATTGAATTAAAAGGAAAAACACTTGGACTTATAGGTTTTGGTAGAATTGGACAAGCAACTGCTAAAGTTGCCCTAGGTTTAGGAATGAATATTGTAGCTTTTGATCCATTTTTAGATGCTGCAAATATAGAACTTGAGTTTTTTGATCATCAAACACTATTCTTTAGCATTAATACTATAACCAAAGAAGAAGTTTTACAACAGTCAGATTTTATTTCTTTACATGTACCAGCTCAAAATGAATATGTAATTTCAACAAAAGAATTTGAGCTAATGAAAAACAGTGCATTTGTTGTAAATGCAGCACGTGGTGGTGTAATTGATGAAGTTGCTTTAATAAAAGCCATAGAAGATGGACAAATATTAGGTGGTGCATTAGATGTATTTGAAAATGAACCTACACCAGAAATTCAATTATTAATGAATCCTAGTCTTTCATTAACTCCACATATTGGAGCTGCAACAGGTGAAGCACAAGATAGAATTGGTACAGAATTAGCATCGCAAATAATTGAAATTTTAAGCTAATTTAGTTTTCATACATAAAATTAAAAAGGCTGTTAAATTAACAGTCTTTTTTTGTTTAATAAAATTGTAAAATACGTAACTTTGAATTCCTAAAATTCAATACTTTAAATAAAAATTATGGCAATAATTAAACCCTTTAAAGGACTAAGACCTCCTAAAAATAAAGTAGAAGAAGTAGCTTGTTTACCTTACGATGTTATGAACTCTAAAGAAGCAGCTAAAATGGTGGATGGTAAAGAAGCATCATTATTAAGAATTACACGTGCTGAAGTTGAATTTAATAATGAAGAAGGTATAGATTCACACGATGAAAAAGTGTATTCAAAAGCAAAAGAAAATTTTAAAAAATTTCAGGAGAAAGGCTTTTTAGTACAAGACACAGACGCACATTACTATATTTATGCTCAAACCATGAATGGTAAAACACAATACGGTATTGTTGGAGATGCAGCTTGTGAAGACTATTTAAATGGGAAAATTAAAAAACATGAGTTAACAAGGCCTGATAAAGAAGAAGATCGTAAAATATTAACAAGACATTTAGAAGCTAATATTGAACCTGTATTTTTCACATATAGAGCAGTGCCTGAGATTGATGCCATTGTTTCTTCAATTGTAATTAACAATGCACCAGAATATGATTTTACATCAGAAGATGGTTTTGGTCATCATTTTTGGATTATTAAAGATGCTGTAACTAACAAAACTATAGAACACCTTTTTAACGAGAAAGTACCTTATACGTATGTTGCTGACGGGCATCATAGAACTGCTGCAGCTGCGAGTATGAGTAAAGAATTTAGCCGAAAAAACCCAAATCATACGGGGAATGAGCCTTATAACTATTTTATGGCTGTTCATTTTCCTGACACACAACTTCAAATAATTGATTACAATAGAGTTGTAAAAGATTTGAATGGTTTAAACACTGCTGAATTTTTAAAAAAAATAAACGAAAACTTTGGAATAACACAAGTTAGCGAATCTGTTTTAAAACCTGAAAAACTACATGATTTCTCTATGTATTTAGATGGGAAATGGTATGGTTTATCAGCTAACAAACCAACTTATAATGACGACAATCCGATAGATAGTTTAGATGTAAGTGTGCTTTCAAAATATATTTTAGAACCTATACTAAATATTAAAGATTTAAGAACTGACACCCGTATTGATTTTGTTGGAGGAATAAGAGGTTTAAAAGAATTAAGTAAACGTGTAGATGTTGGTGAAATGGCAGTAGCATTTGCCTTATTTCCTGTAAGTATGAATCAATTAATGCATATTGCAGACACTGGTAACATTATGCCGCCAAAAGTAACGTGGTTTGAACCTAAATTACGTTCAGGATTAGTTATTAATAAATTAAACGATTATTAGTGAGTATAAAAAATAATTTACAACATATAAATAGCACACTTCCGTCGTATGTTTCATTAATTGCAGTTTCTAAAACCAAACCTACTTCAGCAATTTTAGAGGCTTACGAAGCTGGACAAAGAGCTTTTGGTGAAAATAAAATTCAGGAAATGGTTGAAAAACATGAAACACTTCCAAAGGATATTCAGTGGCATATGATTGGTCATTTACAAAGTAACAAAGTGAAATATATGGCTAGTTTTGTACATTTAATTCACGGTGTAGATAGTTTTAAAACTTTGAAAGAAATAAATAAACAAGCCTTAAAACATGAAAGAGTTATAAATTGCTTACTTCAATTAAAAATAGCAAAAGAAGATACAAAATTTGGCCTATCTAAATTAGATATTGAACATATTTTAACTTCTGAAGAATTTACTTCATTAAAAAACATACATATTAAAGGGTTTATGGGAATGGCAAGTTTTACAGAAGACTCTTCAATAATAAGAACTGAATTTAAAACACTTCAAAATATTTTTAGTACATTTCAAGACTATAAAACTTTTAATTTTAATCCATCAATTATTTCCATGGGAATGAGCGGCGATTATAAAATAGCCATTGAAGAAGGAAGTACTATGATTAGAGTTGGAAGCTCAATTTTTGGAACAAGAAACTACACATAATTTGTACGCAATTTTAGACATAGAAACAACCGGTGGTAAATTTAATGAAGAAGGTATTACAGAAATTGCTATTTACAAATTTGATGGTCATCAAATAGTAGATCAATTTATAAGTTTGGTAAACCCTGAAAGAGAAATTCAGCCTTTTGTAGTTAATTTAACCGGCATTAATAGCGGAATGCTTGTAAATGCTCCTAAATTTCATGAAGTTGCTAAACGCATTGTTGAAATTACTGAAGAATGTGTTTTGGTTGCTCATAATGCAAACTTTGACAATCGGATTTTAACTACTGAGTTTAGACGTTTAGGTTATAAATTTGAAAGAAAAACGCTGTGTACAGTTGAATTAAGTAAAAAATTAATACCCAACTTAGATTCCTACAAATTAGGAAGGTTATGCAGATCTGTAGGAATTCCCGTTTCTAGTCGCCACAGAGCTGATGGAGATGCCATTGCAACCGTTCAACTTTTTAAACTATTACTGAATAAAGATGTTGACAAAGAAATTGTAAAACAAGCCATTAAAATTGAAAACTCTAGAACATTGGCTCCAAAATTATTGTCAATTTTAGATGAATTACCTTCACAAACAGGCTTATTTTATATTCATAACAATACACGTAAAATTCTTTATATAGGAAAAGGAAAAAATATTAAAAAAACAGTAAATCAATTATTTTTACGCACTTCAAAAAAAGCAAAGGTTTTACAAAAAAATGTAATTACGGTTACTTATGAAGAAACTGGAAATGAACTTATTGCACAACTAAAATATACTGAAGAAGTTAAAATAAACAACCCTCCTTTTAATTTTAAAGATAATACAAAAGTAACTAGTATTGAATTTAGTAACGAAAATTTATTGGTTATTGATAAAGGTAGAACAATTGGAGAAAAATCGGTTTTATTAATTGAAAATAACGAATTTAAAGGTTTTTGCTATGCTGATTTAAGTTACCAAATTAACAATATTGAAGTTTTAAGAACTTTAATATCACCTATGGAAAATTCTTTTTACAACAGAAATATTATAAAAAAATACTTGCAAAAAAATACTGTGGAAAAATTAATACGTTTTTGAAAGAAAATAATCTATGAAGAAAATTGCTATACTAATCACCTTTCTTTTATCCATTAATACTAATTCTCAAGAGCAAATCAACTACACATTTGGTGAACCCACTATTGACGAACTAAACCTAAAAACCTATAAATTAGACTCAACTGCTAATGCAGTAATTTTATATGAATCTGGCACAACAGAGTTTAAATACAAATACAAAAAAGTTATAATTAGTACAACGTATTATAAAAAAGTTAAATTTTTTAATAAAGAAGGTTTTGACCAAGCAACATTTGAAATTAATTTATATAATGATGACACCTCAAAAGATAATATAATTAATATTAAAGGTATTACTCACAACAATTCTTCAAAAACAAACCTAAGTAAAACACAAATTTTTGAAAAAAAAATAACTAAAAATCTAAGAACAGTAAGCTTTGCAATGCCAAATTTAAAAGAAGGCAGTATTATAGAAGTTGAATATACTGTTGAGACACCAAGGCTAGAATACAATTTAAAAAGTTGGAAATTTCAATCTACAATACCAACAATATATAGCCAATACAAAGCGTACATTCCATTAAATTTTGTATATAATAGAATGTTAAATGGTTTCCAAAAATTAAGCGTAAACACAACAACAATTGAAAAAATTTGCCTAGTTGTACCTGGTTATTCAAATCCTGCAAGTTGTGAAGTTGTTACTTATGCCATGGAAAATATCCCTGCATTTGTTGAAGAGGAATATATGACTGATAAAGATAATTTTATATCAATGGTAGAATTTCAGTTATCTAAGCTTAAACGTTTTGATGGCTTTGTTAGAAACTATACAACAACTTGGAAAGATGTAGATCATAGATTTAAAAAAGATAAAGATATTGGAAAGCAGTTGAAAAAAATGGCTTTTTTTGAAAATAAACTCCCTTCACAATTAAAATTATTGAATTCAGATTTAGAAAAAGCAAAATTAATTTATAGCTTCATCCAAAACCATTATACTTGGAATGAAAGAAACGGCATGTTTAATTATGTAGATATTAGAAAAGCTTATAAAAATAAAATTGGTGATGTTCGTGAAATTAATATTTCTTTAATAAATGCATTAAAAGCTGCAGGTTTAAATGCTGAATTAATGTTGATTTCTACACGTGATAATGGTACACCAACCAAGGTTTACCCAATAATATCTGAATTTAATTATGTTATTGCAAAAGTAAATATTGGTGCTACTTCCTATTTATTAGATGCAACTAGTAAACTAACTCCTTTTGGTATACTTCCATTTAAATGCCTTAACAGTTATGGAAGAGTTATGGATTTTGAAAATGAAAGTTATTGGTTTAATATTGTTCCAATAAAAAATTCTAAAACACAATTTTATGCAAGCTTAAAACTTAATAAAAATGGAATTATAAATGGAAAATTGAGAAAAGTAAGCTTAGGGTATAATGCCCTTTTAAGAAGAGAAGAAATAGTAGGTAAAAGCAAAGAAGATATTGCTAATGAATTTGAGAGCAGTTTTAATAATTTAGAAGTTATTGATTATACTATTGAAAATAAAACTGACATATATAAACCCGTAATAGAAACATTTGAAGTTGAAATTGAAGATATTAATAACTTTGATAAATTATATTTAAGTCCTTTTTTTACAACACAACATAAAGAAAATCCTTTTAAACAAGAAAATAGACTATATCCCGTAAATTTTGGATTTCCATTTAAAAATGCTATCAATTTTTCATTAGAGCTTCCTGAAAATTATAAAATTGAGACATATCCAGAGTCTAAAGCTTTCGTTCTTATTCAAAATGGTGGCACGTTTAATATTATCACAAAAAATCATGAAAATTCAAGATTTACTTTAAACAGTACTGTTGAAATTAATAAACCAATATATTCCAATTTAGAATATCATTCACTTAAAAATTTATTTAAACACATTATCAAATCACAAAAAACACCAATAGCTATTCAAAAAAAATGATTATGAAGAAACTTTTAAATCTAATGCTTTTAATAATTGCGTTTAATTTTTATGCTCAAAATAATGCTGAATATGTATTTGGTTCACCTACAAATGAAGAACTTAATTTAAATAAATATAAACTAGATTCAACAGCTAATGCTGTTGTTTTAATTGATTTAGGCACAACATCATTTGTAAATATAATTGATGAAGAGGCTGGAATAAAATACAGAAGAGTTAGTACAACATATTATCAAAAAATTAAATTTTTTAATAAAGAAGATTTTAAATACGCAACATATACAATACCACTTAGTAATAAATCAGTTATAAAAGATATCAAAGCCATTACACATAATAATGGTAAAAAAACTCATTTAAGTGAAGAACTTATTTACGAAAAAAGAATTAATAAAAATAAAAGAGAAGTTACATTTACAATGCCAAACTTAAAAGATGGTAGTGTAATTGAAGTTGAATACACAGTTATAACACCTATACGGTTTAACTTAATTAGCTGGGTGTTTCAATCTGGAATACCAACAAAATTTAGCCAATTTAAAGCTTCAATTCCTGGGAATTATGTTTTTAATAGAAAACTCTCTGGATATTTAAAATTAAAAACAAATACTTCAGAAGTAAAGAAAAACTGCTTTATTATATCTCATTTTGAAAGAGCTTCAAGTTGTGAAGTTGTTACTTATGCAATTGAAAATATTCCCGCCTTTATTGAAGAAGAATATATAACCAATAAACATAATTTTATTTCAAAAATAAAATTTGAACTATCTGAATATCAACGTGTAAATGGTACTAAAGTTAAATACACAAGTACTTGGAAAGATGTAGATAAAAATTTTAAAACTAATGAAAATATTGGTGGACAAATAAAAAAATATAAAAATTTTGAAGAAAAAATTCCTTCAGAAATAAAAATCTTAAGCACTAATTTAGAAAAAGCAAAAGCAGTTTATAATTTCATTCAAAATCATTATACATTAAAAGAACAGGAAGGTATATTCAGTGATATTAACTGTAAAAAAGCTTTTGAAACTACATTAGGAAATGTTGGAGAGATAAATATTTCTCTAATAAACTCATTAAAAGCTTTAGGTATAAATGCTGAATTAATGTTAATTTCTACACGAAATAATGGCTCTCCAACAAAACTATACCCTGTTATGTCAGACTTTAATTCCCTTATTGTGAAGACAACTATTAATAATAAGACCTATTTATTAGATGCTACAGATAAATTAGTTCCTTTTGGGTTATTACCAACTAGGTGCCTTAATGGCTACGGTAGAGTTATGAATTTTAAAGAACCAAGCTATTGGCTTGATATAGTGCCTGAGAATAATTCGAAAACTCAGTTAAGTGCTAGCTTAAAATTGAATAACGACGGTACCATAACTGGAAAAATTAGAAAAGCTAGTTTTGGATATGATGCACTTCTTAGAAGAAAAAAAATGTTAAATAAAAATGATGATGATATAATAAGTGAATTTGAAACTCAATTTAACAATCTAGAAATAGTTAATTATAAATTAAGTTCAAAAAATGATATTGATAAGCCAGTAATAGAAACTCTTGAAATTTTAATTGAAAATGAAGAAAGTTTTACTAATTATTATTTAAATCCATTTTTATCTGAACAAATTAAAACGAATCCGTTTAAATTAGAAAATAGATTATATCCTGTTGATTATGGGTTTAAAAGAAAATACATTGTAAATTTCTCACTTGAAGTAGCTGAAGGTTACACAATCAATTCATTTCCAAAATCAAAAGCGTTAACATTACCTGAAAACAGTGGAAGCTTTAAATTAATTACTCAAAAAATTAATGATTCTAAAATAACTCTTAACAGTACATTTAAAATTAACAAACCTATTTTTTATAACTCAGAATACGAAACGCTTAAAATATTGTATAATCAAGTTATAAAATCTCAAAAAACACCAATTGTACTTAAAAGAAGCTTAGAAAAAGAAAAATAACGTTAAAGGTAATTAACAATTATGCTATTAGTATATTCTAAATTTAATTATTCATTACTCAAAGTATTTATTATATTAGTAACATGAAATTAATTATTTCATAAATCACTACAACTAAATTACCTTTAAACTGAAAAAATTAATAATTGGGAGCAAAAAATAAGTTATCAAATTGGAAATCAAAACTTCATGAAATAATTTATGAAGCCGATACAAAAGAAGGAAAATGGTTCGACATTATTTTAATACTTACAATTTTAGTAAGTATTTTATTGGTAATGTTAGAGAGTGTAGAAAGTTTTGATGCAAAGTATCATAATTTTTTAAATATTTCTGAATGGGTTATCACCATTTTATTTTCAATAGAATACATTGCACGTATTATTACAATAAAAAAACCTTCAAAATATATTTTTAGTTTTTATGGTGTTATTGACTTTTTAGCAACAGTACCAAAGTACTTATCTTTCATTTTTGTAGGCACACATGCTTTAATTGCTTTACGCGCATTACGCTTACTTAGAGTATTTAGAATACTTAAACTTACACGCTATTTAGGTGCATCCATGAATTTAATGAAAGCACTAAAAGAAAGTAGAATAAAAATATTTGTTTTTTTATTTAGTGTCATAGTTCTTACCATAATACTTGGAACGATAATGTATTTAATTGAAGGACCTGAAAATGGATTTACAAATATACCACACAGTATGTATTGGGCAATTGTAACACTTACAACTGTTGGGTATGGAGATTTAGCACCTCATACTCCATTTGGTCAGTTTATTGCCAGTATTGTTATGATTTTAGGTTATGGAATTATTGCTGTACCAACAGGTATTGTAACGTCTGAAATGACAAAACAAGACCGCAACATAAATACCAATACTCAAAGTTGTTCTAACTGCTCTCATGATAAACATATTGATAACGCAGAATTTTGTTATAAGTGTGGTAAAAAATTACACAATGAATAACTATTTAATTACTATTGTTGGTGCTACTGCAATAGGAAAAACAGCTTTAAGCATACAATTAGCACAACATTTTAAAGCTGAAATTATTTCAAGCGATTCTCGTCAATTTTATAAAGAAATGAATATTGGTACTGCAGTTCCTACACAGGATGAGTTAGCGGCTGCACCACATCATTTTATTCAAAACAGAAGTATTTTTGAAGATTACAGTGTTGGTCAATTTGAAAAAGATGCATTGCAAAAATTAGAAGAATTATTTTCTAAAAATAATATTGTAATTATAGTTGGCGGAAGTGGTTTATATACAAATGCTGTAATTAATGGTTTAGATTATTTTCCTGAAGTTAAACCCGAAATAAGAGAAAACTTAAATTCACAACTTCAAAGTGAAGGCATTGAATCTCTTCAAAATAAATTAAAAGAATTAGATAGTCAATCTTTTAATTCAATTGAAATTGATAATCCACACCGATTAATTAGAGCGTTAGAAATTTGCATTGGAACTGGTAAAACTTATTCAGAATATAAAAACAAGCCAAAAGCAATACGAAACTTTATTCCTATTAAAATTGGTTTAACTACTAACAGAGAACTAATGTACAATCGTATAAATCAGCGAGTTGATATAATGTTAGAAGAAGGCCTGTTAGAAGAAGTGAAAAATTTACACAAAAACAAAAATTTAAACGCCTTACAAACAGTCGGATACAGAGAGTTATTTCAATATTTTGATGGAAATTGTACGTTAGAGTTTGCCATTGAAGAAATTAAAAAAAACACACGCCGATTTGCAAAGCGACAAGTAACTTGGAATAAAAAAGACACTGCAATTAACTGGTTTAATTTTGAAACTCCAATTTCAGAAGTTATTAAAAAAATTGAAACATTAATTTGAAAAATAATAAATCCTTAGTTTTTGGTTATTTATTTGCTCTAGGTGCAACAGCAATTTGGTCTGGTAATTTTATTATTGCAAGAGATTTAAATGAAAGCATTCCACCAATTAGCTTGGCATTTTGGAGGTGGGTTGTAGCTGTATTAGTTTTAACTCCGTTTGCTTATAAAAAAATAATCACAGAATGGAAAATTCTAAAAACAAATTGGCTGTACCTTTCAATAGTTTCATTTTTAGGAGTTACAATTTTTAATACATTAATTTATTTTGCTGGTCATACAACTACTGCTATAAACCTTTCATTAATTTCAATTACATTTCCTATATTTATAGTTATTCTTTCTCGTATCTTTTATAAAGAAGCAATTACCGTAAATAAAGCAATGGGAATTCTACTTGTTTTAGTAGGTGTTGTACTGTTAATTACAAAAGGAGAACTTTCAAAACTCTTAAGTTTATCATTTGCAATTGGTGATATTTGGATGCTATTGGCTGCTATTATTTTTGCATTTTACAGCATTTTACTTCGAAAAAAACCTACTGAATTAAGTGTTTCTGGATTTCAATTAAGCACTTTTATTTTAGGTCTTGTTTTTATGCTCCCATTCTTTATTTGGGAAACTTTAAACTCACCTCCTATTCAATTTGAATCAAAAACCATGTTTTCAATTTTGTACGTTGGTATTTTTGCATCATTAACAGCTTATATTTTATGGAACAAAGCTATTGTAAAAATTGGAGCAATAAACGCAGGAATGATTTACTATACTTTACCACTTTTTAGCGGTTTTCTAGCTTATATATTTTTAGGTGAAGACATTGGAATGAATCATTTATATAGTTTATTATTCATACTTTCTGGAATTATAATAGCTACGCTTAAGAAAAAATCATAACTTATAAATAAATTATTTAAATTTAACAGATTAAATTAATCTATAGTTAATTATGAAAACAATTGCCAAAAACATTTTAGCCGTAATTTTAGGTTTAGTTATTGGAAGTATTGTAAATATGGGAATAGTTATGATAAGTGGCTCAATTATATCACCACCAAACGGTGCTGATGTAACCACAATGGAAGGGTTAAAAGAATCTATACATCTCTTTCAACCAAAACATTTTATTTTCCCTTTCTTAGCACATGCAATAGGAACTTTTATAGGCGCTTTAATAACTGTTATTGTAGCATCAACCTATAAATCTAAACTTGCTTTACTTATTGGTATGTTCTTTTTAATTGGAGGAATACTTAATACATTTATGTTACCTACGCCAACGTGGTTTATAACTTTTGATCTTTTATTAGCTTATATTCCAATGGCTTGGATAGCTCAAAAAATAAGTATTAAAAACTAACAATTTATAATTATTAAAAAAGCTTAATACTATAGACCTAAAAATAGTGCATTAATTATACTTACTGCAAGATTAAATTCTTTAGTTGTTTCAATTGCTCTAGGAAGACGTGAGTCATGAATCATTAATGATTTCTCAATTTCATTTGCCGTAATACTGAACCTTTCCTGAAAATTGGATATATATATATCATCTTCATCCAGTATGGAAAACTCAACTCCACCAGATACCATACCTATTAAATTCCTCTTAGGTTCAAATTCACATTTGAGCATCCCTATATAATAAATCTTTCCATTTCTTGGAACATCAAAAGCCACCTTTGGAACAACAAAGTAGTTCCCTGACCATGGGTCTTGATATTGCATCTTAAAGATAAAGTATTTGCCAGGCTCTAAAGACCATACAAATTGCCCTCCATCGCTAACTTCTCCAATAATTCGGATTTTATCTTCTATCTTTATTAAATGAGGTGTGACTGACATACCTAAAAACTTTTTTCCAATATTTTTCTCTTCCCCATGTTCTAACCATTTAATCTGGCCATATACAATTGAACTTTCCTTTTCTACCTGACTCAATTTTTTAGCAGTCTTTATATTTGTTGCTGTGGTTGCACATCCGATTAGTGCTAATGAAATCCAAACAAACCCAAAAATACTAATAGCTATAATTAGTTTAAACTTGCTCATCATTATTATTTTATAATTCATCTTAAAGTTAACTCTTATGTTAAGAGTCTGCGCTGATGAAAATCATCTAAAAAGATGATTTTCATCAGCGCAGACTTCATTTTATCTACCATCATCTATAGTGTTACATCTGTTGAGGTAAGCTATGGAATGTATTACACCATCTTAATTAAACGAATTAATATTTTTTTAGGCTAGATAATTAGAAATGATAAAACCGGAGTAGATTTTGGTATTTGGAAAAGTCTCTCTCCTGCTCTATTATCTTGTCCTTTAGATGTGCATTCTGGAAATGTGGCTCGTAAATTGGGATTGCTTACTAGAAAACAAAACGATACAAAAGCATTGGCTGAATTAGATAAAAACTTACAAAAAATGGACAAATACGACCCTGTAAAATATGACTTTTCACTATTTGGATTAGGAGTTTTTGAGAAATTTTAGTTCTTTAAAACTACAAAAAACTTTTCAAAGCCAACTCATAACTTTGCAAACCAAAACCTGAAATAACACCTTTTGCATTTGGTGCAATGTAGGATGTATGACGAAATTCTTCACGCGCATGAACATTAGAAATATGAACTTCAATAACAGGTGTATCTACACCTTTTATAGCATCTCCAATTCCTATTGATGTATGTGTATAAGCACCTGCATTTAAAATAACACCATCAAAACTAAAACCTACTTCGTGCAATTTATCAATCAATTCTCCTTCAATATTACTTTGAAAATAATGCAAATCTATATCGGAATATTTATTTTTTAATGAATCAAAAAATTCCTCGAATGTTAAATTACCGTAAACTGAAGGTTCACGTCTTCCTAGTAAATTTAAATTTGGACCGTTTAAAATGAGTATTTTTTTCATTTAGTAAAAGTAAATAATTTTTAGGCATAAAAAAAGGAAGCAAATTGCTTCCTTTTTTTGTTTATTTTTTTTTACTTAAAAAGAGTAACCTATAGAAAATCCAAGTTTTAAACCAAAACCATCAAAACCGAAATCGAAATCTTGTTCATCTGCATCTATACTAAAATAACCTGGTCCACCGTAAAGATCTAGAGTAATTGGGTTCCAATTCCATTGATATCCAACAACAGCTCCTCCACTTAATACCGAAACTTTTAAATCATCAGCTTTAGAAGAAGCATAACTTGCATATGGACCCGCAAACCAACCTACTAATACATCCTTTTCCTGTAAATACATTCTATATTGAAGACCTGCACCAAATCCTGTGTAGTCTAAACCTGAAGAATCAAAATTAACATACCCTAAATCAACTTGAATAGAACTTTTATCTGTAATAGTAGTCTCATAACCTAGTTCTAGACTTCCAACAACCAAAGCCAAAGGGTTAAATTTTACAATATTTTCTTGAGCATTAACACTCACCATAGTAATTACTGCAACTAATGCAGTTAACATCATTTTCTTCATAATAATTTTTAATTTAAATTAAGTACCAAATGTAATATTTACAATTTAAATAATATTAATAATTATTCATTTTTTTAACATAAATATGTACTTTTATAAAAATGAAATGGTTAAAATTATTACAAGATTATCAATTCTATTTAAAAATAGAAAAAGGCTTGGCAAAAAACTCTATTGATAGTTATACACGTGATGTAAA